>NZ_JBLFFK010000114.1:0-507 GCF_051400715.1 Neorhizobium descurainiae | reverse complement strand
CGCGCCGCACCCCGATCCGGCGCAATATCGCGCCAAGTTCACCGGGCCCTATGAGCACCGGCTAATCAGCGGCGGGATCGGGCACAATCTGCCGCAGGAAGCCCCGGCCGCCTTTGCCAAGGCGGTGCTCGACGTCGCCACGCTGGCCGGTTGAGGAGGACAGCATGAAGCGTTTCGCAACCTGCAGCCTTGTGCTCGCGACAATGGTCTTCGGAGTCTCTGCGGTGGCCGCTGCCCGGCGCCCGGCCAGCGACGTTTCCCCGGTCTATGGAGTCAAGCTCCCCACGGGCTATCGCGACTGGAGGCTGATCAGCGTCGCGCACGAGGCGGGCAAGAACAACGACATCCGGGCCATTCTGGGCAACGACATCGCGGTAAAAGCCTTTCGCGAAGGCAACCGCCCCTTCCCCGACGGCGCCGTGATCGTGCGGCTGGCTTGGCGGTTCCAATCGTCGCCGCGCAACGACACCGTCTTCCCCGCCCCCCAGTCATTCGTCGCCGGCGACC
>NZ_JBLFFK010000113.1:0-507 GCF_051400715.1 Neorhizobium descurainiae | reverse complement strand
GAGGATCCCGCCCACGCGACGAGCGTGCCGATCCCGGGCGACCAGCTGCTCGATCCGACCGGGCTCGATTTCCTCGGCATCCCGGGGATGGTCAGCTACGATCCGCTCGGACTCGCCTATAGCGGTATCTACAACTTCAATCCCGCCACCGACGCCAACCTCTACGCCTTCGGCTGGACGGTGAGCGAAGACGTGCTCACCGGCTATGCGCGCTACGACATCGACTATGAGATGGCCAACGGCGGCTCGCTGAGCGGCAATGTGGGCGTCCAGGTTGTGAAGGTGGACCAGTGGTCCAACGGGCTCGCGGCCAGCGGGTCGCCAGTCGCGGTGATTACCGACGTTTCGGATGGAGTCAGCTACACCCATCTGCTGCCGAGCATGAACCTCGTCGCGCGGCTCGGCGACGGCTTCACGGTGCGCTTCGGCGCGGCGCGGCAGATGGCGCGGCCGCGGATGGACCAGATGCGGGCGTCGATCAATTTCAGCTACGACGCAGCCCGCGCC
>NZ_JBLFFK010000112.1:0-509 GCF_051400715.1 Neorhizobium descurainiae | reverse complement strand
GACTGGGCTTCGCGCGGCTCCGGGTCGTCCCAGGACCGCTCGCCTTCCGTTGGGGCTGGGGTTCAAGAAATCCGCGTAATCGCGCCTCGGTCGTCCGCTCCTCCTCCAATCGCGCATCCGGATCGTTAAGTACCCGTGAACGGCACACGGAGGATGCATGAGAGCCACAAGGCGTGAAATCATCGTCGCCGGAGGCGCGCTCCCGGTTACCAGCATGGTAGCCGCCTCAGCGTCCGAGGCTGGCGTGGTGGCGGGCGGAGATGCCACCGCGGTGACGTTCGAGGTGAACGGCAAGCCACAGTCTGTGGCGCTCGATCCTCGAACAACCCTGCTGGACGCACTGCGCGAGCATTTACGCCTCACCGGCACCAAGAAGGGCTGCGATCACGGCCAGTGCGGCGCCTGCACGGTGCTGGTCAACGGCAGGAGGATGCTGAGCTGCCTCAGTCTGGCGGCGATGCACGAAGGCGACACGATCACCACGATCGAGGGGCTCGGCACACCCGAGC
>NZ_JBLFFK010000111.1:0-509 GCF_051400715.1 Neorhizobium descurainiae | reverse complement strand
CCTGCGGCGTTGCGGGGCTGGCTTGCGGCGCGGGGAGAGGCCGCACCGCAGCTGATCAATATGTACGGCATCACCGAGACGACGGTGCATGTCACCTACCGGCCGATCGGGCTGGAGGAGACGCGCTCCCAGCTCGGGGGCCAGACCGGAGGCCAGGCCCGCTCGCTGATCGGCGTGCCGATGCCCGATCTCACCCTGCATCTGCTCGACGCCGATCTCAACCCGGTCCCGGTGGGCGCCGTCGGCGAGCTCTTCGTCGGCGGCGCGGGCCTGGCGCGCGGCTATCTCGGCCGGCCGGCGCTGACGGCCGAGCGCTTCATCCCCGATCCCTGGCTCGCCGGCGGACGGCTCTACCGCTCCGGCGACCTTGCCCGCCGGCTTGCCGACGGCGATCTTGAGTATATCGGCCGCAACGACTTCCAGGTGAAGATCCGCGGCCACCGCATCGAGCTCGGCGAGATCCAGGCGGCCCTGCTTGGTCATGCCGGGGTGCGCGAGGCCGCCGTCGT
>NZ_JBLFFK010000110.1:0-529 GCF_051400715.1 Neorhizobium descurainiae | reverse complement strand
CTTCGTCAAGCGCCAGCTGGCATGCCGCTCGTTGAGCCATTCGAGCGCCAGAACGACCAGCGTCGTGAGCGATATGCCTATGGTGAGCGTCCAGGCGTTCTCGATCCACGCTTTGGGAACGAATGCCCAGAAGAACAGGATCGCCACGACCATCGCGGGCTGTACGCAGTTGACCAGGATCTTCTTCATACCACTTGCTCCGGTCACGTCAGCGATAGGAGGGCTCTCGGCATCGCGGATAGCGTGAGCCGACTGCCTGCAAGGCGTTTACGATCAGCCATACGTGCCCCCGTGTGACCCCTTTAGGATGGCGTCCCGGGAGGCACAGGTGGCCGAATAAACTAGTCTCTCGCGTCCCGGCGATGTCGCCGGCCCATGCTTCGATCACAAGCAAATTGCTGTCGACGGGCATGGGCCGGCCCCCGTTACTTAGTAGTGAAAGCGGAAGTCGATGCCCACGCGCCGCGGCGTCAGCACGCCGCGTGCGTAATAGCGCTCGACCACATCGGTGCGGACCTGATTGTAGGAC
>NZ_JBLFFK010000109.1:0-537 GCF_051400715.1 Neorhizobium descurainiae | reverse complement strand
TCACGTCTACTGCCTCGTCATGTTGCGCTCGTGGACGGCGATGGCGTCTTCCAAATTATCATAATATGTTAATTTTCCGTCTTCGAGAACTATTCCGGATTCGCAATAGTCCCGCAACGTGGAGGGGCTGTGGGAGACCATGATGACGTCGGAACCCTTGAGCCGCTCCTTGAAGACCTGCTGGGATTTTCGCTTGAAGTTGGTATCCCCCACCGCGGTGATTTCATCGACCAGGTAATAGTCGAACTTCACTCCCATGCTGACGCCGAAGGCAAGCCGCGCCTTCATGCCCGATGAATAGGTGCGGACGGGAGCTTTGTAAAAGGCGCCGAGCTCCGCGAAATCCGCTACATAGGCGACAAGCTCCTCCGTGTCGACGCCGTATATCCTGGCGACGAAACGCACGTTCTGCTCTCCGGAAAGATTGCCCTGGAAGCTGCCTGCGAAGCCGAGCGGCCAGGATATCTTGCCCTGGCGGATGACGCGTCCCTTGTCGAGCTCCAGAGTCCCGGCGATGATCTGCAGCAAGGTCGATTT
>NZ_JBLFFK010000108.1:0-544 GCF_051400715.1 Neorhizobium descurainiae | reverse complement strand
CGTATGCCGTCTTCGATTTCCGCAAGCCGACCGCAGTCGGCGATCGCGTCCGCGACGCAAGCGACGAGCAGATCGTCTTCGGCCGCGGCTATGATCACAACTGGGTGATCGGCCGCCAGGTAACCGCCGATCAGCATCTGATGGCGCGCGTCAGCGATCCGGTCTCGGGCCGCGGCTTCGAGCTCTGGTCGAACCAGCCGGGGCTGCAATTCTATTCGGGCAACTTCTTCGACGGCACGATCACCGGAAAGTCGAAGAAGATCTACCGGATGGGCGATGCGGTCGTGATGGAGCCGCAGATCTTCCCGGACACGCCCAACCAGACCGGCTTCCCCACCGCGCGTCTCGCGCCGGGGCAGACCTATCGTAACGTCATGACCTATCGGCTCACCACCGGCCAGGCCGGGCGCTGAGCTACCAAGAAGACTTCAGGGAGAGAAACATGATCCGTCGCGCCCTTCTGATCGCCACCACTGCGCTCGCCTTCGCCGCCCCGGCCGAGGCGCGCGACATGTGGACCAAGCCGGCTGCCAACAAATGGTAC
>NZ_JBLFFK010000107.1:0-550 GCF_051400715.1 Neorhizobium descurainiae | reverse complement strand
GGGTCCGGCCTTCTTCGGCGATGTCTGGGAATGGACCGGCAGCGCCTATCGCCCCTATCCGGGCTTCCGCGCTGCCGAGGGCGCGGTCGGCGAATACAACGGCAAGTTCATGAGCGGCCAGTTCGTGCTGCGCGGCGGCAGCTGCGCGACTCCACGCGGCCATCTGCGCGCGAGCTACCGCAACTTCTTCTATCCGCACCAGCGCTGGCAGTTCACCGGCGTACGCCTGGCAAAGGATCTGTGATGTCCATTTATCGTCATTCCCGCGAAAGCGGGGGCCCATCTCCCGCCGCCTCAGCAAGCGGACCCGTTCGGAGATGGTTTCCCGCTTTCGCGGGAATGACGTTTGAAGGTGCCGGGCGATGCTGAAGCAGGAAGCCGGGGATGGCCAGTCGGGAATTGCCGACCCCAATTTCCGCGCCGACGTTCTGAATGGCCTCGCCGCACATCCGCGCGCGATCCCGGCGCGCTGGTTCTACGATCGCCGCGGCTCGGAGCTGTTCGAAGCGATCACCCGGCTTCCCGAATATTACCCGACCCGCACCGAGAC
>NZ_JBLFFK010000106.1:0-557 GCF_051400715.1 Neorhizobium descurainiae | reverse complement strand
CCGCGTTGTCGAACAGATTGAGCAGGGCACGGGTCAGGAGCGAGCGTTCTCCCTCGACGAGCCACTCCCGATCATGCCCCTCCAGGACCAGTTCCACGCGCTTTTCCGCAAGCCGCGGCCAGATCTCGTCGGCGGCTACGGCCAAGATGTCACTGAGATCGAGGGGTTCCAGGCGATAGGTCATCCGCTCGGCGCGCGCGAGCTGGACGAAGTCGTCGGCGAGCTTGAGCGTCCGGCGGGCGTAAGTACGCACCCGATCGGCGACCGACGCTGCGACCTGACCGGGTCCCGCCCCGTCGATCGCCGCAAGGATCGACGCCTGGGGCGTGCGCATGTCGTGGGAGAGAAACTGCATCAGCTCTTCGCGCTGTTGACGGCCCTGCCATAGCTCGGTGACTTCGCTTAGCCGCAGAATCCACCCGAGTGGGGTATCCTGATCGCCCTGGCGCTCCGTCAGGCGCCCCTCGAACACCCGCTGATCGCGGCTCAGGAGCCAGCCTTGCCAGGGTTGAATGTCTGGCGGGCGAGGGAGGCCTCCCCGGTCCAGCGGCGCGCCG
>NZ_JBLFFK010000105.1:0-566 GCF_051400715.1 Neorhizobium descurainiae | reverse complement strand
CGGCAGCCTGATAGGCGGGGTCGCGCTGCGCAAGTGCCGCGGACGGGGCCGCGGATGCGGCGAGCGCGAGAGTGAGAACAAGCATGCGCATCAAAAAATTCCCGGGTTCTCTTGGATCAGCGTCTTGGCCTTGTTGTCGAGACGATAGACCACTTCCTGCGTAATCGAGATATTGAGGTTTATCACGATCGGCTTGTCCGGCGCTTCCACATTCACGCACGCTCCGGTCATCGCTGCCGGAGCCGCGACGCCGGCGAGAAGCCATCGGCCAGGCCGCGATCGAGAAACCTTCACCATTTGTCCTCCCATCATTGCGCTTCGTCGCTTTCCGGCGGCTGAACGGGTTGCCCCGGAGCCGGCGGCGCCTCCCCGCTTTGCCGTTGCTCTTCCTCGATCAATGCGTCCAGGTTTCGTTCGATCAGCCGGCTGGGATCGTACCAGGATTGCACCGAATCGAGGAGCTGCTGAAAGGGTGCGTTGATCCGCACGTTGAACACGAACGGGAGCCTGGCGAGACGGCGGAGCAGGAAGTTCGACTTGGCGCCCTCCCCCTGGCTCAGCCCCTC
>NZ_JBLFFK010000104.1:0-569 GCF_051400715.1 Neorhizobium descurainiae | reverse complement strand
CCGGCACGGTCGTGCAAGAGATCCAGACGGGATACATGATCAAGGATCGGCTGCTGCGTCCGGCGCTGGTCGGCGTGGCAAAGAAGCCGGACTGAGCGAACTAAATCCTCCCCCGCCAGGGGGAGGTGTCATGCGGAGCATGACGGAGGGGGAGGAAGCACGCCGGAATGTTCTGGCATCCGCCCCCTCCGACGCCTTCGGCGCCACCTCCCCCTGGCGGGGGAGGATTGGTTCGCGGGGATGACGGACGGTAGGCGATCGGCTATCGGGCCGTTCCGACCATGCCCATCCACATCCTCCACCTCCATTCCACCTTCGCGCTCGGCGGCAAGGAAGCGCGCGCGGTGCGGCTGATGAATGCGTTCGGCGACAAGGCGCGGCACACGATCGTCTCGGCCGCCCCCGACCAGCTCGGCGCACGCGACCTGATCGCCAAAGGCATCAAATATGAGATCGCGCAGAACCCGCCGCCGCTCGCCGGCCGGCTGTCGGTCAAGCGCTATGAGGAGATCGCGCGCTTCATGCGGCGGTTCGACCTGGTGCTCACCTATAATTGGGGCGCGATCGAC
>NZ_JBLFFK010000103.1:0-575 GCF_051400715.1 Neorhizobium descurainiae | reverse complement strand
AGGGACCGGTGATCGCGAGCGTTTTGCCGGGGCTGTAGGCATTGACGAACAGGGTCGAGCCGTCGGGCGAGAAGCAGGCGCCGGCGAGCTCGGTATGCGCGCGCAGCCGGGCGAACGGGTAGAGCTGCCCATCGGGCGTCACGCCGCGCAGATGGTTATCGACCATGTCGGTATACTGGTCCTCGCAGACAATCAGATGACCGTTGGGCGCAACGGTGAGATTGTCACCGAAGTTGAGGTGCGAAGGATCGGCCGACTCGACGAAGTTCTGAAGCCGGCCCGGCTCGCTTCGTTCCTGCGCCTGTCCCTCGAAGCGTGACGGCCGGTAGCGCATCACCTGTCCGAGCTTGGCCGCACCGCCCGACGTGCAACAGAAATAAAGCTCGCCATCGCCATAATGGATGCCCTCGCCGCGCGCGAACAGCAGCGCGCCCTTGGCCGCGCCGCGCTGGCGCAGGTCGTCATCGGGGCTTTCGACCGCGTCGAGATCGACCCAACGCGTTGCAGCCCACTGTCCCTGGGGCAAGGCAACACCGTTCCAGTTTCGGCTGTCGATGAGGGCGGGCTCGACAAGC
>NZ_JBLFFK010000102.1:0-576 GCF_051400715.1 Neorhizobium descurainiae | reverse complement strand
ACGCGGTTCTTTAGGTCGATCAGTGTGATCGCCGCGCCGGAGCCAGGCTGAAACGCCATTCACCATGTTTCGCGGCGGCTTTCACCCCCGCAATCGTACCGGTGCCGTCGCCATCGAGCGTGGTGACGAGGCGATCGAGTCCCTGCTCGTGCCAGGGCTCGTGAATCCCGCCTTGGTGCCGCACATGTTGGACGGCGAGCCGCACCAGCCGGCGGCGCAGCTCATAGGGCAGTTCAACCGGGTCGAACGTCGCTGCGGCGCCATCCGCGCGGAACCGCGCCGAGAGCTCGCGCTGCAACGCCCATTCGAGCGCGTCCTCCGCATGGCGCAGATTCTGCGCGGAAAGCGCCAGGCGCGAGGGGACGAGGTCCGGCGTCGACTGGATCAGCGCACGAATCCGGCTGCGGTCGTAGCGCGGATCACGGTTGGACCGGTCCTCGACGAAGGGCACGCGCTTGCAAACCGCGAGCCCTTCCAGCTCGGCGCGTGACCAGTCGAGCAGCGGCCGCACGAGCTCCAGCCCGGGAGCAAGCTGCCGCGAACGGCGCATCGCTGCGAGCCCGCCCACCCCGGATC
>NZ_JBLFFK010000101.1:0-586 GCF_051400715.1 Neorhizobium descurainiae | reverse complement strand
TGTGGGAAACGGGCGAGTACCTCGGGGACTCCAGCCACGCCCGCCAGAGCCTTGACCGATCGATGCAGCGGCTCTGGCGCAGCCGGATCGATGCGGTCCAATGCCATAGCCTCGTCAATGTCGACACAGTGCTGCCGCGGCTGAAGGAATGGAAGCAGGAGGGACTGATCCGCCATATCGGCGTCTCACACCACGACGACGCCTATTACGAGCCGCTCGGCCAATGGATCGAGCGCGGCGATCTCGATCTCGTCCAGCTCCATTATTCGATAGCCATGCGGGAGGCGGAGGAGCGGCTGCTGCCGATGGCGGCTGACAAGGGCGTCGGGGTGCTGGTCAACATGCCCTTCGAGAAGGCGCGGCTGTTCGACCTCGTCGGATCGCGGCCGCTGCCCGATTTCGCGCGCGAGCTGGGGATCGCCAATTGGGCGGACTATTTCCTCAAATGGGTGCTCGGCCATCCGGCAGTGACCTGCGTGTTGTGCGCGACCTCGGTGCCGGCTCATGCGGAAGAGAATGTGGCCGCGCTGCGCGGCGAGATCCCCGATGCGGACATGCGGCGACGCATGGCCCGCTACGTCGAAGG
>NZ_JBLFFK010000100.1:0-611 GCF_051400715.1 Neorhizobium descurainiae | reverse complement strand
CGACCCGACCACCGGGCGCAACGACGTCAACGTGCCCTTCATCGGCGAGGCACAGGTCAAGGGCGTGGAGTTCGATGGCGCCTGGGCGGTCACGCCGTGGTTCACGCTCAACGGTGCGCTGACCGTCAGCGATCCCAAGTACAAGAACTTCGAGAGCTCGACGGGCGCCGATCCCGAGCAGGCCGAAGGCAACCAGATCGTGCGCCAGCCCAAGATATACGGCAACATCCGCCCGAGCTTCGACTTCAGGACGGGCGAAACCGACATCTCGATCTACGGCCGCTACACATACATGGGCAAGCGCTACGTCGACCTCTACAACAACACCGCGCTCCCGGCCTATGGGACGACCGGCGCGGGCGTGACGGTGCGCCACGGGAGCTGGCAGGTGCAGCTCGTGGGCGACAATCTGTTCAACGCCCATGGCCTGACCGAAGGCAATACCCGCACCGACTCGCTGAGCGGCCAGGGCAGCGCCGAGGCGATCTATGGGCGTCCGATCTTCGGCCGCAACTTCCGCCTCGTCATCGGCAAGTCCTGGTGATGGGGCGGCGGGTGAAACTGCTGGCCGTGGCGCTCGCGGCCGCCGCTTCTCCCCTCGCGACCGTCCC
>NZ_JBLFFK010000099.1:0-613 GCF_051400715.1 Neorhizobium descurainiae | reverse complement strand
CCTACGTCATCTACACATCAGGATCGACAGGCACACCAAAGGGGGTGGGCATCTCCCACAGGGCGCTCAGCCTCCATATCGACGACTTCCTGGGCTCCTTCGGCATCTCGGCGGCCGACACGATGCTGCAGTCCTCGACGATCAACTTCGACGTCGCCGCGCACGAGTGCCTGCCGGCGCTGATCAAGGGCGGACGCGTGGTGATGCGCGGGTCCGCACTCTGGGATCTCGACACGCTGACGCGCAGGCTGTCGCAGGAGAAGGTGACCTTCTCGCGCATCCCGACCGCCTACTGGCAGCAATGGCTGCGCAACCTGCCCTCCGGGCTCGAGGCGCTGCGCCAGATCACCGTCGGCGGCGAGGGCCTGCCGGGCGACGCGCTGGCGGCCTGGCAGAAAGGACCGCTTTCCCATATCGCGCTCGACAATCTATACGGCCCGACCGAGACGACGATCGCCGCCCTTTCCCGGCGCACGAGCCCTGAGGATGCCGCCCATGCGATCGCGCCGATCGGCGTTCCCTATCCCTCGCGCAGCGCCTGGGTGCTGGACGGCGACGGCAACGAGATGCCGGCGGGCGGCCTTGGCGAACTCACCATCGGCGGCGAGACCCT
>NZ_JBLFFK010000098.1:0-614 GCF_051400715.1 Neorhizobium descurainiae | reverse complement strand
TTGTCGTTGACGCCGACGCGGTCGAGGCCGAGGACGTCCTGCCAGATGGCGGCGAGCGCGGCTTCGGTCTCGTTGCGCGGTGCGACATAGGCTGCGGCCGAGGCAAGCTCCGGGTCGGGCAGCGCGCGCCGGTCGAGCTTGCCGTTCGGCATCAGCGGCAGGGTGGCGAGCGCGACGATGGCCGCCGGTACCATATGGGAGGGAAGTGCTGCTTCCAGGCTCGCTTTGACCGCCGCGGTATCGATGGTGTCTCCAGTGACATAGCCGACGATGTGGCGTCCCTCGCCCTCGCCCTTGACCTCGGCGGCCGCATCGGCGACGCCGGGAGCCCGGCGCAGGGCCGCCTCGATCTCGCCGAGCTCGATACGGAAGCCCCTGAGCTTGATCTGGCTGTCGATGCGGCCGAGGAAGTCGACGGTCCCGTCGACGCGCATGCGGCACAGATCGCCGGTGCGGTAGAGGCGCCCGCCCGGCCGGGCCGGATCGGGCACGAACCTCTCCGCCGTCAGCCCTGGGCGGCCGAGATAGCCGCGCGCCAGGGTCTCGCCGCCGATGGTGAGTTCGCCAAGGCCGCCCGCCGGCATCTCGTTGCCGTCGCCGTCCAGCACCCAGGC
>NZ_JBLFFK010000097.1:0-640 GCF_051400715.1 Neorhizobium descurainiae | reverse complement strand
CCGCCCCCATCCATCCTGACCAGCTCGCCTACGTCATCTACACATCAGGATCGACAGGCACACCAAAGGGGGTGGGCATCTCCCACAGGGCGCTCAGCCTCCATGTCGACGATTATATCTCGGCATTCGCGCTTGATGCACGCGACCGGGTCCTGCAGTTCTCGACGATCAGCTTCGATGCGGCAATGGAGCAATTGCTGCCGATCCTCACCTGCGGCGGTCGTGCCGTCGTCAGAGGAGGGGATGTCTGGAGCTTCGCCGAGACGGCCGCCGCAATCGAGAAGGAGCAGGTCACCCTTGCCTATCTGCCGACTGGCTACTGGCGCTCCTGGTTCGAGGCGGTCTCGGCCGAACAGGTCGCAAGTCTGAGGCTGGTGGCGATCGGCGGCGAGGCCCTGCCGGGCGGCGCCATGGAGGCATGGCGCCGCTCGCCGCCGGCGTCGGTGCCCTTGTGGAACAGCTATGGCCCGACCGAGGCGACGATCACGACCTCGTCGCATGTCCTCAATCCCCGATCCGATGAAGCTACCAGTGCCATCGGACGGTCATGGCCCTCGCGCAGTGCCTGGGTGCTGGACGGCGACGGCAACGAGATGCCGGCGGGCGGCCTTGGCGAACTCACCATCGGCGGCGAGACCCT
>NZ_JBLFFK010000096.1:0-672 GCF_051400715.1 Neorhizobium descurainiae | reverse complement strand
GTAAGCGGTGTTTTGCACCCACCTTCCGGATCACGGCGTGATTGACGATGTTGAGCCCGAATGAGGGCTTGGACATATGTCGATTTCAGAGCTTACGCTTACATCCAGCGATAAAGAGCCGGTGCGCCGGTTTGAGGTTTTCACGGGAAGCGGCCGACGGCGGGAGTGGAGCGACGAGCGCAAGGCGCAGATCGTCGCCGAGAGTTATGAGCCGGGCGTGACGGTTTGCGCAGTGGCGCGGCGTCATGGCTTGACCCCGCAGCAAGTGTTCACGTGGCGTCGGCTCGCCCGCAAGCCGCTCGAGGCTGTGCCGGTCGTCGAGGTCGTTCCGATGTTTGCGCCAGCGGTCCTTGACGTGCCTACGAAGCCTGAAGCGAAAGAGCCGGAACCGGCGCGTGCCTCGAGAAAGAAGTCGAGCAGCGGCGCAATCGAATTGGAGATCGGCGGGGCGATCGTCAGGATCGCCTCCGGTGCGGACGCCGCCACGATTGCCGCGGTGATACAGGCCGTGAAGGCGCAGTCGTGATCGGGCCTTCCGGAGCGGTGAAGGTCATGGTCGCCACCCGACCTGTCGACTTCCGCAAAGGTGCGGAGGGCCTGGCGGCGCTGGTCAAGACCGAGATGGGTGCCGACCCGTTCTCCGGCACGATCTACGTGTTCCGAGCCAAGCGC
>NZ_JBLFFK010000095.1:0-772 GCF_051400715.1 Neorhizobium descurainiae | reverse complement strand
AAACAGCATATTTTCGACACGATAGCCGGCCAAGGGACCGCACTTACAGGGTCGATGCCGGTCTTACGAGGTCGCTTGTACTATTTCGTAACTCATATCCGTGTGGTTGCGGCGCTGGTGGTCCGCGAGACATCCACGCGCTTCGGCAGCAAGCCCGGCGGTTACATCTGGGCCCTCCTGGACCCGGCTGCGCATATCGCGTTCCTCTCTGTCATCTTCATGGCGATCGCCCACACGCCCGCCCTGGGCCAAAGCTTTCCGCTGTTTTTCGCGACCGGCTACATCGCATTCCAGTTCTACCAGGCGACGGTCGGCTATCTGAACACCGCGGTGACCTCGAACCGGGCGCTCCTCAACTATCCGAACGTCGCCCCCTTCGACACCATCCTGGCGCGCTATATCCTCCAGTTGGGAACGACGACCGTCGTCGGCTTCTGCGTCTTCAGCGTCATCGGGTTGAGCCTGAGAAATCCTCTGACCATCCAATGGCCCTACATCATAGAAGCGGCGCTCGCGGCCAGCCTGCTGGCGCTCGGCAGCGCTTTCGCAAACAATATCCTGTTCCAGAAATACCCGCTTTACGAGAAATTCTACGGCATCGTCACACGCCCGCTCTTCCTCGTCTCCGGCGTGTTTTTTCTGCCCGACTCCTTGCCGCATCCGGCCCGCGAGATCGTCCTGCTCAACCCGCTGGCTCACGTCATAATGCTGTTCCGGAAAGGATTTTATCCCGAATACCGGGCGATCGGCTATGACGCCGGCTATCTCTACG
>NZ_JBLFFK010000094.1:0-815 GCF_051400715.1 Neorhizobium descurainiae | reverse complement strand
CGAATATGCCTCGGACGTCTCCGTTTCGGAACTGGACATCACCAAGCTCGATGACTATCGCGACTCGAACGCCGACGGATACCTCGGCATGGGTACCGCCGTCAGCGACGAAGATATCATCGGCGCTCTGACCTCGTTCGTCGACGGTCAGCTGGAACTGATGACCAGCGCGGCAGCCAAGCTCGGTGCAGTCTCGCAGCGCATCCAGATGCAGGAAGACTTCGTCTCGAAGCTCTCCGACTCGCTGGATCGCGGCGTCGGCCGACTGGTGGATGCGGACATGAACGAAGAGTCCACGAAGCTGAAGGCGCTGCAGACGCAGCAGCAGCTCGCGATCCAGTCGCTCTCGATCGCCAACTCCGACTCGCAGAACATCCTGTCGCTCTTCCGTTAATCGGAGCCGGCAAATCGGCGCGGAGGCTGACCGCGCCACAGACACAGAAAAGGGCCGCGTCCGAATTCGGACGCGGCTTTTTATTTTTCTCACATGCTTCAATGTTCATTAACCATATTGCGGTTACCTAGACCCATCGAAACGGCGGGTTAACCAAGAAAATTAACTGGTTAGCAAGCATGACGCTGACCGCTGTTCCCGGTGGAATCCGGAATGTCCCTTTTCGTAATCAGCCATTCAAGGGGCAAACAAAATGACCAGCATTCTGACCAATATCGCAGCCATGGCTGCCCTCCAGACCTTGCGCCAGCTCGGCCAGGACATGGAGACCACGCAGGGCCGCGTTTCCTCCGGCATGCGCGTCGGCACCGCTTCCGACAACGCCGCCTACTGGTCGATCGCAACCACCATGCGTTCCGAC
>NZ_JBLFFK010000093.1:0-847 GCF_051400715.1 Neorhizobium descurainiae | reverse complement strand
CCTAGGTCGGATCGACATTCAGGATTCCCAAATCATCTAATCGGTGATTCATAGGCTACACGGAGGCCTATGAATGGCGGCAAAGCGTTATGAGTTGAGCGACGCGCAATGGGATAAGATTGCTTTGCTGTTGCCCGGCAAGGCTGGCGATCCCGGTCGAACCGGCTCTGACAACCGTATATTTGTCAACGGCTGTCTCTGGGTTTTGCGCTCAGGGGCCCATTGGCGTGACCTGCCGGAGCGCTATGGCAAGTGGAAGACGGTTCACAAGCGCTTCAGTCGCTGGTGCCATGCCGGCATATGGGAGCGGGTGTTCGAGGCGCTGACGGTCGATCGCAACAATCAATATCTGATGATCGATAGCACGATCGTTCGTGCGCATCAGCAGGCGGCCTCCGGAAAAGGGGGGCCAAGGACCAGGCGCTGGGGCGTTCCCGAGGAGGACTGACCACGAAGATCCACATGCTTGCCGATGCACTGGGGCGGCCTTTGCGGTTCATCATAACGGCGGGCCAAGTCGGCGATATCACACAGGCACCGGCTCTGCTCGAGGGGCAAGCCGGCGAAGCCGTCCTGGCCGACAAAGCTTATGACGGCAATGTCTTGCGTGAGATTATTGCCGCCATGGGCGCTGAGGCGGTGATCCCGTCAAACAGATCGCGCAGGATCATCATTCCCCATGACGAACGCGCTTACAAACATAGAAATCGCATCGAGCGCTGTTTCGGCAAAATGAAACATTTCCGCCGCTTCGCAACCCGCTATGAACGCAGAAGCGTCCATTTCACAGGTATCGTTCACCTCATCGCAGCAATGATATGGATGCGATGAATGTCGATCCGACCTA
>NZ_JBLFFK010000092.1:0-878 GCF_051400715.1 Neorhizobium descurainiae | reverse complement strand
CCGCGTCGGCCGGCCGGCCTCGATCGCATTCCGCTGTCGCCGGCGCAGGAGCGGCTTTGGTTCCTGTGGCGGCTCGATCCCGACAGCGCCGCCTATACGATCGCCGGCTCGATCCGGCTCGAAGGCGAGCTCGACGTCGCGGCTTTGCGCTCGGCGGCTGCCGCCGTGGTCGCCCGACACGAGAGCCTGCGCACCCGCTTTGCCGAGACCGACGGCGTCGCCCATCAGCTCGTGGCCGAGACACCCGACTTCGGCTGGACGCTCGAGGACCTGCAGGGCCTTGTCGCAGCTGCGCGCGAGGACGCGCTCGAGCGGATGCTTGCGGCAGGTGCCGCCATGCCCTTCGATCTCGTCAACGGGCCGCTCCTGCGGCTGAGGCTGATCCAGCTGGGCGAGCACGAGCACGTGCTGCAGGTCGCCATGCATCACATCGTCTCCGACGCCTGGTCGATGCCCATCCTGATGAAGGAGTTCGCCGCCTTCTACAACGGCGCCCGCAAGGGCGAGGCGATCGAGCTTGCGCCGCTTGCGATCCAGTACGGCGACTATGCGCTGTGGCAGCGGACCTGGCTCGACGAGGATGCGGTCGCCGGCCAGCTCGCCTATTGGCGCGCCCGCCTCGGCCAGCAGCATCCGGTACTGCAACTGCCCGTCGACCGGCCCCGCAAGGGTGGACGCGACACATCAGGCGGCCTGGTCGAGCTTGCCGTTCCCGCCGATCTCGCGGAGTCGCTCAGGCGCCTGTCGCAGGCCCATGGCGCCACCCTGTTCATGACGCTGCTGTCGGCCTTCCAGCTCCTGCTCTACCGCTACAGCGGCCAGTCCGACATCCGGATCGGCGTGCCGGTGGCCGGCCGCAACCGGCTGGAGACCCAGGA
>NZ_JBLFFK010000091.1:0-880 GCF_051400715.1 Neorhizobium descurainiae | reverse complement strand
ATTCCATCCTCTCCCTGCAGATCGTCGCCCGCGCCCGCAAGGCAGGGCTGATGTTGACGCCGAAGCAGATCTTCGAGGCACCGCGCGTTGGAGAACTCGCCAGGCTTGCGGGCGGCGAGGACGTGGAGGCGTTGGCGATCGTTGCGATCGAAGGGGAGATCCCCCTGACCCCGATCCAGCGGCTGTTCTTCGAGCGGCAAGGCGGGGAGAGCCACTGGAACCAGTCGGTACTCCTCAAGGTCAAGGGCGCCCTCGATGTGGCGGCGCTGGAGCGGGCGATCGACGCCATCGTCAAGCGGCACGATGCCTTGCGGCTTAACTTCATGAGCGCCTGCGACGAGGACTGGCATCAATGGCTGTTCGCCTATGAGAAGGTGCCGGTTCTGGAGGTGATCGATCTGCGGGCCGAGCCGGACTGGAAGGTGGGGCTGGAGCGTGAGGGGGAGCGTCTGCAGCGCAGCCTCGATCTGCTGCTCGGCCAGTTGATCCGCGTCGGCTACTTTAAGATCTCGGATGACGAAGGCCGGCTTCTGCTGGCGATCCACCATCTGGCGGTCGATGGCGTGTCGTGGCGCGTGCTGTTCGAGGAACTGCCGGAGGCCTATGAACAGGCCGAGCGGGGCGAGGCGATCGTGCTGCCGGAGATCTCGACGCCGTGGAGCGTCTGGGCGACGAAGCTGGCCGAATACGCCGCGAGCCCCGCGGTGACGGGCGAGCTCGGCTGGTGGAAGGCGCGGTTGGCGGATGCCACCGACACCCTGCCGCTCGAAGGGGAGGGCGATACCAGGACCGGCGCTGCCCGATCGGTGGGCATGGAGCTCGACCGGGAGACGACCCGCAGGCTGTTGCAGGAGGTACCGCGCGCCTATCGCATGCGCAT
>NZ_JBLFFK010000090.1:0-880 GCF_051400715.1 Neorhizobium descurainiae | reverse complement strand
CGCTCGAAGCTGGAGGATTGGGCAAGTTTTTTGAGGCTTCCGGCATGGAATATTTGCGCGCTGTAAGCATGTTGGAAGGAGACGATGAAAAGCGGGCGCCTCGAGACAAGCAGAGCTCGACGTCGGCCGGACTGCCGGGAAGGCAAGGATCATTTATGACGAAGTGGACGACCCGGAATATCCCATCGCAAAGCGGCCGTTCGGCGGTCGTCACCGGCACCGGCGGGCTTGGCTACGAGGACGCGCTGGCGCTGGCCCGCGCCGGCGCGCATGTCGTGATCGCCGGGCGCAACCCGCGGAAGGGCGATGAAGCCGTCGCAGCGATCAAGGCGGCCGTTCCTGGAGCCCAGGTGCGGTTCGGCCAGGTTGACCTTGCGAACCTAGCGTCGATCGCCGCATTCGCCGAGCAGCTCTCGCGCGAGCAGGACAGCCTCGACATTCTGATCAACAATGCCGGCGTGATGACCCCGCCGCAACGTCGCGAGACCAGCGACCGCTTCGAGCTGCAGTTCGGCACGAACTATCTCGGCCATTTCGCGCTCACCGCGCATCTGCTGCCGCTTCTGAAAAAAGGGCAGAAGCCGCGCGTCGTGACCCTCGGCAGCGTCGCGGCGCGGGGTGGAGCGATCAACTTCGACGACCTGCAGGCTGAGCGCAGCTACAAGCCGATGCCGGTCTACAGCCAGTCGAAGCTCGCCTGCATCATGTTCGCCTTCGAGCTGAGCCGGCGCAGCAGGGCGGCCGGATGGGGTGTCGAGAGCCTGGCGGCGCATCCCGGTATCTCCCGCACCGATCTGCTTCCGAACGGAGCGGGCCGACGGAGCATGGCTGCGTGGGTGCGCCGCTTCCTGCCGTTCCTGTTCCAGCCCGCGTCGCAGGG
>NZ_JBLFFK010000089.1:0-883 GCF_051400715.1 Neorhizobium descurainiae | reverse complement strand
TGGTCACGAAAGAAATTCACGTGCGTATATATTGTAGTCACCATCCACTCCCTCAGAACATGCGGCGGGGACGCAGCGATCAACACGCGGATCAACACGCCAATATGGTTGCAACTTGTGGTTCATGTTCCCCAACATCACGCGCTTGCCAAGCTTCGCCGATTTCAGGATCGGTTTGCATGATACAGGCGTCCCAGAGTTTGAGGTGGAAGCACCTGCCTAAGCGCTTCATCTGCAAACATCTCGGCAATAACGTCTCCCTCTTCGTTGCAGATGCGAATGCTCAGCAACTCAAGTTCCTCCCCGGCACGTAGCCTTTCATCCGCAAGCTCGCGGATTACCGCCAATGCATCGGCCTTGGCTTCATCGACATCATCGAAATCGGTTCCCTCAAGATCAATGATATGGTCGTGGAGTTGGTTCAGGTGAAAGTAGAATCTTGACATGCATGTGCCCTCCTTGGCCGCCCACGGCGACGAAACAAGGAACGCGCGCTAAAGTTTCGTCCGATACCGAATGAAAAACGAAAGCGTCACTCACCGCTTCATCACCTGATGAGCCAGTTCGATGAAAAAGAAAGGGTTGCCCGGAAGATCGCCGCTCCTTGTTGGTCCCGCACCTGCACCTTGAAGTTGGCCGCCTGCTGGTAGTCAACCTCATCTGAGGCGAGGTCGAGCAGCATCCGTGCAGCGGTCGCGGGTATGGCATCCTTAGTTGGCAGTTCAATGCCGTCGTCGTCCGGCATCGGTCCTTCGCCATTGATCACGTCGAAATAGTATCGAGGCATGTTCTCACCATCCGGTCTGGATCTATCCGATCTCTCGAAGCAGCGATTTGTTCCGCCCACAAGGTCGAGGTACCGCATGCGCTTCCTTCACACCCC
>NZ_JBLFFK010000088.1:0-910 GCF_051400715.1 Neorhizobium descurainiae | reverse complement strand
AGAGTCCGTCCGAGAATTCATGAGCGGCGTGCGATCCGTCTGACGAGGGTCATGATGGATGCGGCATAAAGGAAGGCCTTGGCGGACTTTATGGTCGCTTCCGGGTCTTTCCATAGCCGGCGGTTTCGGCTGATCCAAGCGAAGAAGCGTTCGACAACCCAACGCTTTGGATGAACGGCAAAGCCGACCTGGTCCTTCGGCTTGCGGACGATCTCGACGTCGACCAGCGTCGCATTTTGCGGCTTGTCGCCTGAGTATCCCATGTCGGCGAATGCCTTGGCCACGAACGGGAAGGACTTCCGAGACAGTCGCAGAACCGGGATGGCACCATCGCGATCCTGAACGTCGGCCGGTTGAGGATCAAGCACGAGAGCACGTCCGTCCATATCGACCATTGCTTGTCGCTTGCGGCCTTTGATCTTTTTACCTGCATCATATCCACGCGGACCACCGCTCTCGGTGGTTTTGACACTCTGGCTATCCAACACAGCAGCACTTGGAGAGGCCTGACGGCCGATCCGCTCGCGATCCACCATGACGAGGCAGTGATTGATCCGCGTGAAGACACCAGTGTCACGCCAGCGGCAGAAATACCCGAAAACCGTGCTCTTGGGCGGTAGGTCTTTCGGGATGAGACGCCAGGGAATGCCGCCCCGCAGAACGTAAAAAATGGCGTTGATGATCTCCCGCAGCGGCCAGGCTGGCTTACGCCCCCTTGGCGCAGGCTGCGGAAGAAGGGGCGAGATCACCGCCCATTCCGCATCCGTCAGGTCGGTTTCGTATCGTGGCTGATTGCGACTATACTGCCGCCGGGTGGTCGGGTTCCACATGGCGCTTCCATTCAGGCTTCAGACACCTTCTTGGAATCATCATCAGCCCGATCACTCAACCCTATTCTCGGACGGGCTCT
>NZ_JBLFFK010000087.1:0-970 GCF_051400715.1 Neorhizobium descurainiae | reverse complement strand
AGCGGCTCATCATCCAGTTCGTAGAGGACGATGCCTTCCTTGCGGATGTCGGAGAAGAAATATTGCCCCTCCTTGAGATAGGTGTTCACCTCGCGCCTGGAATGCACGATGAAGCTCACCGGGGTCTCGATCGACTTGTCGCGGATCAGGCGGTCGGCGGCCTTGTGCCAGTATTCGGCGAAGTCGCACAGCCTGCGGTCGTTGACGATGATCAGCAGATCGAAGTCCGAGCGATACCCCTTCATGGTGAAGGGCTCGTCGACCCAGCCGCCCTTGGCATAGGAGCCGAACAGGATGATCTTCAGGATCCTGCCGCGCTTCTTGAACTCCGCCGCGCCCCCCTTCAGCACGTCCTCGAACTCCTCGTGGAGGATTTCCAAGACCCGCTCGAGTTCGCGCTGCTTGCGAGGGGGGATATGATCCAGGGACGACTTCATGAGCGATGGTTAAGCGAAAGAACCGCCGCCGTCTACTCGCAGATTTGATAGCTGCCGGGCGGAACGTTTCGAGAGATGAGCCCCAGGCTAGATGTTTAGTCCCGGCATTTGGTGGAGCGTGCAAGGGTGCTGGTCCGAGGCGACTGCCATGCCAGTGGACCTCCCTCCCGACCCTATGTGGAAGAACAAACCCCAAAGCACTGTCGTCTGTGCATAGCGAGGTCGCCAAAAGCTTTCCATGGATCGTGCCCCCGGACCACCCCCTCTTCCGCCAACCGGTGCGAGGCCGAGCGACACCCACTCACTCCTCCCGCATCGCTCTCGAAATCTGATCGGCGAGAGGCTTTACCAGATAGGAAATCGCGCTGCGTTCACTGGTCTGGATGAAGGCTTCGACGGGCATGCCGGCAACCAGGACAAGGTTACCCAGCTTCTTCATTTCCTCCGGCATGATGCGGATGCGGGCCGTGTACCAGGCTTCGCCGGTCTGGGGATTGTGAATGAGATCGGCCGCGACCGCTGCGACGGTTCCG
>NZ_JBLFFK010000086.1:0-991 GCF_051400715.1 Neorhizobium descurainiae | reverse complement strand
TTCTGTCGCAGATCGCGTCGGCGGGCGAGGGCACACGGCTCGGCGAGCTGACGCTGACCGTGCCGGTTAAGCATCCCACGCCGGTGGACTATCCGTTCGTGGCGGTGACGGAGCGCATCGCCCGCCAGGCGGTTCTTGCGCCTGAGACCGAGGCGCTGGTGTGCGAGGGCGAGCGCATCAGCTACGGCGAACTCGAAGCCTGGGCCAACCGCATCGCCAGACGGCTGACGGCGCTGGGGGTCGGACCCGACGAGCGCGTCGGCCTGGCCGTCGACCGCTCGCCCGGCCTCGTCGCCGCACTGATCGGCATCATCAAGGCGGGAGCCGCCTACGTGCCGCTCGATCCCTCATACCCGGCCGACCGCCTCGCCCACATGATCGGCGACAGCGCCATCGCCAAAGTGGTCACCGACGAAGCCAGCGCTGCAACCCTGTCTCCCCTGCTGGCCGGCCGCCACACCGTGCTCGTCTCCGACGTCGGCGGCGAGAGCGGCGAGCCCTTCGCCGCCCCCATCCATCCTGACCAGCTCGCCTACGTCATCTACACATCAGGATCGACAGGCACACCAAAGGGGGTGGGCGTGACGCATGCCAACGTCGCCCGCCTTCTCGACGCGACCGCGCCCTGGTACGGCTTCGGTCCCTTCGACGTCTGGACGATGTTCCACTCCTATGCCTTCGACTTCTCCGTCTGGGAGATCTTCGGCGCCCTTTGCCATGGCGGCAGGCTGGTCATCGTGCCGCACTGGATCGCCCGTGACGCGACAGCCTTCCATGACCTTCTGCGCCAGGAGAAGGTCACCGTGCTGAACCAGACGCCCTCGGCCTTCCTGCCGCTGGCCCAGATCGATGCATCGTCGGACCATCCGCTCACCGACCTCAAGACCGTCGTCTTCGGCGGCGAGAAACTCGAACCTGCGGCGTTGCGGGGCTGGCTTGCGGCGCGGGGAGAGGCCGCACCGCAGCTGATCAATATGTACGGCATCACCGA
>NZ_JBLFFK010000085.1:0-994 GCF_051400715.1 Neorhizobium descurainiae | reverse complement strand
ATGCGCATGCGATAGGCGCGCGGTACCTCCTGCAACAGCCTGCGGGTCGTCTCCCGGTCGAGCTCCATGCCCACCGAGCGGCTGGCGGCAAAACGGCGGTTGCCTTTTTCCGAGACCGGCAGATCGGCTGACGCATTCGAGAGCCTGGTCTTCCACTCCTCGAGTTCGGCGGCGAGATCCGTCTTCGCAGCATAATCCATGAGATCGCGTGTCCAGACGCTCCATGGTGTCGAGCGCAGCGGCAGCTCTATGGTCGCTCCGCGCTCGGCCTGTTCGTATGCTGCCTGCAATTCCTCCAACAGGATTCGCCAGGACACACCGTCGACCGCAAGGTGGTGGATCACCAGCAGCAGCCGGTCACTTCCGTCGGGCAGCCGGAAATAGCCTGCCTTCACGAGTTGGGAGAGTTGCAAGTCAAGACCGCTCTGCAAACGGTCGACTCCACGGGAAAGGGCGGCCCTCCAGTCGGCTTCACCGGTCAGATCGATGACGTCCACGAGCGGAGCAGCATCGTGAGAGAAGAGCCACTGGTGCCAGTCCTCGTCACATGCTTTCGTGAAGGAGAGGCGCAAAGCGTCATGCCTCAGGATGAGCGCTTGAAGCGCCGATTCAAGGGCGATCGGGTCGAGTGCCCTCTTGACCTTGAGCAGCACGGACTGGTTCCAGTGCGGAGTGCCGAGGGGATTGTGCTCAAAGAACCAGTGCTGGATCGGCGTCAAGGGAAGTTCTCCCTCGACCTCTTGCCGCGTCTCGGTTTTCGGCATCCCGGCCAATCCTGCCAACCGTTCGATCTGCGGCGCCTCGAAGATCTGCTTAGGTGTGATGGCGATGCCTACTTTCCGGGCGCGGGCGACGATCTGCAGGGAGAGGATGGAATCGCCACCGATCTCGAAGAAGTTGTCGTTGACGCCGACGCGGTCGAGGCCGAGGACGTCCTGCCAGATGGCGGCGAGCGCGGCTTCGGTCTCGGTGCGGGGAGCGACATAGGCTGCAG
>NZ_JBLFFK010000084.1:0-1012 GCF_051400715.1 Neorhizobium descurainiae | reverse complement strand
GCATTGACAAGATAATTGGTGCACTCGTCTGGACCGATGGTCTTGACGAGTGAGCCGAGATATCGCCAGGTGTCTTCGATGGTGCGCGTTTGCGCTTTTCGCATCCAATGCTTGATCTTGGCGAAGGCTTGCTCGATTGGATTGAGGTCTGGTGAATAGGGCGGCAGAAACCAGAGCCTTGCGCCGGCGGCCTTGATCAACTGCCGTATCTGCCCGGATTTGTGGCTGCCCAGATTATCCATGATGACGATGTCGCCTGGCCGCAGCGTCGGGACGAGTTGTTGCTCGACATAGGCCTTGAAGCATTGGCCATTGATCGGGCCGTCGAAGACGCAGGGTGCGGTAAGACCATCGGCCCGGAGCGCGCCGACGAATGTTAAAGTGCGCCAATGACCATGCGGAGCAAAGCCACGCAGGCGCTTGCCCTTAACACCCCAGCCGTAGAGCGGCGCCATATTGGTCTTAATCCAGGTTTCGTCGATGAACACGAGCTTTTGAGGATCAAGGCGCGTCTGCCATGACTGCCAGCGCTTGCGCCGACGGGCGATGTCAGTGCGCGCCTGTTCAAGGGCAAACATCGTTTTTTTTGAAGCGCAGCCCCTCGCGGCGCAGGAAGCGCCAAACGGCGTCATGGGAGACGATGACGCCTCTCACCGCCAGTTCGGCCTTGAGACCGTGCAGGCTGATTTGCGGGCTCTGCGCAATCCGCTCGGCTATGAAAGCGCGATGCGGTTCTAAAAGGCGTTTGCGATGCCCTCCCATCTGACCCGGCGCGACCGAACCGCTGCGGCGATACCGCTGCGACCACTTCACAACAGACGAGACCGAGACACCAAACCGCGCCGCCACCGAGCGGCAGCTCTCGCCCGCCGCAACAGCGCCCACGACACGTTCACGCAGATCATTCGAAAGAGGTGCGACCATCGATGCTGACCTCCTCTCAGCCTGCATCTTGAATCACATTCGACATCAAAAGGGAATCCGCGATTCAAACAAAATCATAAACGCTCTA
>NZ_JBLFFK010000083.1:0-1101 GCF_051400715.1 Neorhizobium descurainiae | reverse complement strand
GGCAGGGGAATCGCATATGGAATTTCTTGAGTTGCATGCAGGTCTAAAAGGGATTCTTTGAGACGGCAGTTTTTTGAGAGGAAACTGCGATGTCCTGTCTCGAAGGTTATTTTGGCGCGGTGCCGGATCCGCGAGCGGCCAATGCCAGCCACCGTCTTGGCGATCTGATTGTGATGATGATCGCGGCGAGCCTTTGCGGTGCCAGTTCGGCGACCGAGTTCGCGCTGTTTGCGCAGCAGCGCAGACAGGCCCTTTCGCGGCTGATCGACTATGATACAGCTCCCAGCCACGACACTTTTTCGCGGCTGCTGCGGCTGATGGACCCGGATGCTTTCGGTCGCGCCTTCGCCACCTTTGCGGCCGCTTTCGCACGGATGCGGCAAGAGGTGGTGGCGCTTGATGGAAAGGCCCTGCGACGCGCCTATGAGACAGGCCTTGCCGCCGCCACGCCGACGGCCGGCGAAAACGAGATCAAGGCTGCGATCAAGGTTGTCGAACTCCTTGATCTGACAGACAGATTGGTCACGGCCGATGCGCTTCACTGCCATAAGGACATGGCCACCGCAGTCACCAAACGCGGGGGTGACTATCTGCTGGCGCTGAAGGGAAACCGTCGCCACTGGCAGCAGCGTGCCAGGCAGTTGCTGGCCGAAGGTGCGCCGGCCAGCGCCGCCTGCCGGGAGAAAAATCATGGCCGCAACGAATGGCGGCAGGCAGAGGTCGGGGCCGCCGACGAAGCCCTGATGGACGGACACAAGGCTTTCGTCCGCATCACCAGCCGTCGAGATCAGGCCGAGCCGAAGACGCGCCTGTTCATGGCCTCCACAATGCTGTCGCCGCAAGACGCTCTCGAACTCACCAGGGCGCACTGGCAGATCGAAAACGGCCTGCACTGGATGCTCGACATGCATCTGCAGGAAGACAAGAGCCGCGCCCGAAAAGACAACGCTCCCGCCAACACCGCCCTCGTCAACCGCATCGTCAGAAACATCCTTCAGATGGCTGATGGCGACAAAGTCCCCATCAGCCATCGCATCAGAAAATGCGCCTGGAACGATGACTACCTCATCGCCGCTATCGCCCATATGCGATAGCCCTGCC
>NZ_JBLFFK010000082.1:0-1126 GCF_051400715.1 Neorhizobium descurainiae | reverse complement strand
TCAAAACCATCCGCCAGATGACATACGACAATCTCGCATTCACCTATGTGCAGAAGGCGAATCAGTTTGAGGCACCTGTTCCGAAGCAAGCAATCGATGTTGATTTCGACGGCAAGGACGAACTCTTTGGAGGGGTCCCACCCGCATGTCCGCCAGAGGGTTGTGGTCCCAGCCCTTCACAGCAAATCTCCAGCTACGCTCTGGTTAAATTCAATACCGATGGCAGCGTGGCTCTAAGATCGGGGGTGTCGTTCAACGAGGCCATGGAGGCCAATCCCGGGGCGTTCTCACTGAACGCAGTTGTCGGACGCTTCTTGGCAAACAAGCCCAAGGACGTCTCATTCACGTACGAATGGACCTACACGTCCTCTGGCAGCGAGTCGGATTGGACGACCACCAAGCGGCGCAGCCGCATGGGTGTGACCAACTCGAATCTTGAGCTTAGTTTTCGGGATTGCTCCGGTTCGTATGCCTCCTTCTGCCGGGAGAAGCTCGAAACCGGCTTGGTCGCACTCGACCACGACGGGGACGGTTTCGACAGTCTCTTTAATTTAGGCTCTGTTGTAGGTGTCGCGGACTTTGCGGGGAATGGTCGACAGGGTGTTGTGCTGCAAGATCACGGCATCCTTGGCTACCGGTTTAAGGATGGCGAGTGGGTCGGCCAAGGGAGCGGCCCAGACTGCCGGTATCGCGAGACCGTACCGTCAAGCTGCGGTCTGGCCGACGTCAATGGCGACGGGGCCACGGATATCGTTTGGTCACGCGCCACCAAGGTAGGTGCGGGTGGCGTCGTGACCGGTGATTACGAGGCTCAAGTTTGGCTGTCGACCGGCAAGGATTATGTTCTGGCGGTGAATGGCATCCGTTTTGCGGGAGCGCCGATCCTCCGTGACTTGGATAATGACGGCAAAGTCGATGCCTTGGCTGCGACGGACCGGAAGAGGACGGAGCCATACAAAGATTTGTATACCTATGGCTTCTGGAGCAGCAACACCGGCAACGCATTTGTTCAATCTTCATTCGTGATCCGTGGCTCTGCAACTTCGGGTGATTTCAACGGAGATGGTCTGCCGGATTTTCTTCGCACATACACCGATCTGATGATCTCGCAATCTGGCGCTGGCAA
>NZ_JBLFFK010000081.1:0-1164 GCF_051400715.1 Neorhizobium descurainiae | reverse complement strand
TTCACGCTCTCTGGTCTTCGCCAGGGGGAGCTGGAACGTCTGTCGCTTCCGCTCTCGGAGGTCGAGGACCTCTATCCGGCGACCGACCTGCAGCAGGGGTTGCTGTTCCACGGGATGCTGGAGGAGGGCAGGGGTGTCTATGTCAGCCAGTTGCGCATGACGCTGTCCGGCGCGCTGGACAAGGCGACACTGGTTGGCGCCTGGCAGACGGCGATCGGGCGGCACGCCATCCTGCGCACCCACTTCGAATGGCGCCATGGCGGCCGGGCGCTGCAGGTGGTGCGCCGGGCAGCGAAGCTTCCCTTCGCCGAGCACGACTGGGCGGATGTGGAAGGCGATGATGCCTACGAGGCGCGGCTGGGCGACTGGCTGAAGCAGGATCTGGCGCGCGGCTTCGACAGCGCCGAGGCGCCGCTGATGCGGGTCAACCTGTTTGCCCGCCCCGACGGCCGGCACGATCACGTCTGGACTTGCCATCATGCCCTGCTCGACGGCTGGGCCTCGGCGCAGCTGCTCGGCGAGGTGATGGCCTCCTATACGAAGGGGGCGGAGGCGAAGCTGCCGCCGGTCGTTCCCTACCGCGACTATATCGCCTGGCTGCAGCGCCAGCCCTCGGCCGAAGACTGGTGGAAGGCGCGCCTTGCCGCGGTCGTCGATCCGGCGACGTTGACCGGCGCGATCGAGGCGCCCCCGGAAGACGACACGGCCGCAACCGTCTTCGAGCAGGCTCTCGGCAGGGAACTGAGCGAGCTGCTCCGCCGGACGGCGCAGCGTCATCGGCTGACGCTGGCGACGCTGATGCAAGGCGCCTGGGCAATCCTGATCGCCCGCTATGCCGGCCGTCCCCAGGTCGCCTACGGCGTGACGGTCTCCGGCAGGCCCGCCGAGCTTGCCGGCGTCGAGACCATGGTCGGACTGTTCATCAACAGCCTGCCTGTGCTTGCAGAGGTCAGAGGCGACGAGCCGCTCGCCGACTGGTTCGCCAGGCTGCAGGCGGCCAACAGCGAGCTGCGCCAGTACGAGCACACGGCACTCACCGACGTGCAGCGCTGGGCCGGCCGCTCCGGTGACGCGCTCTTCGACACCCTCTTCGTCTTCGAGAACTATCCCGTCGACGCCGAACTGCGCAAAAGCCAGACCACAGTCACCGTCGATCACGTCGCC
>NZ_JBLFFK010000080.1:0-1165 GCF_051400715.1 Neorhizobium descurainiae | reverse complement strand
TCAAAACCATCCGCCAGATGACATACGACAATCTCGCATTCACCTATGTGCAGAAGGCGAATCAGTTTGAGGCACCTTTCATCAGCGGCGGTATCACTTCGCCCTTGCAGCAGCAGGGGATCGATTTCGACTTTGATGGTAAGGATGAGCTCTACGGCGAGAAACATTATCCTTCATGCCAGCCAAGTGACTGTGGAGACGCTGCGGCTAGAGCAGTTCCCAACTGGGAACTGATCAAGTTCGATACCAATGGCACTGTGACCTCGAAGTCGAACGTTGTATTCAATGAATTCTTTTCCGCCGATCCTGGATCGTTCGGCGCAATTGGCATTGTTGGCCGCTTTCTTGCAAACAAGCCTAAGGACATCTCGTTCGTATACGGCGGAACCTACACATCTTCCGGCAGCGAGTCGGATTGGACCACGACTTTTCAGGGCAGCCGCGTGGGCGTAACCACCTCGAACCTTGCGCTAGGTTTGCAGAACTGCTCCGGCTCTTATGCCTCCTTCTGTCAGGATACCGTCAACCCTGGCTTGGCCGCGCTTGACCAGGATGGCGACGGCCTTGATACGGTCGTGAATTTCGGCTCGAATCTTGTTGGCATTGCCGACTTTTCCGGAAACGGTCGCCAAGGCGCTGTGGTTGGAGAGAGCGGCCTCGTCATGAGACGCTGGATCAATGGAGCATGGGTGGCGCAAGGCTCTGGCGCGGAGCCGGAATGCAAAAATGGCAGAGCAAACGTTTGGGCATGCACGCTGGCCGACATAAACGGCGACGGAACGACCGACGTCGTCTCGGCACGTGCGACCTCGATGACAGCCGACGGCACGGTGACCGGGGACTACGAAACGCGGGTATGGCTATCGACTGGAAGTGAATACGTCTTGGTGTCAGCCGCTATCCGCTTGCCCGGTGCTCCGATCCTTCGCGACATGGATAATGATGGTAAGGCAGATATTCTCGCGGCTGCCAAGCGGAGCGCAATCAATCCCTTCAGACAACTGTCCATCTATAGTCTGCGCCTTGACGCGTCGAATGCTGCGCTCGTCCCGGCGTCAGCTACGATCAACGGCTCTGCAATTTCAGGCGATTTCAACGGAGATGGTCTGCCGGATTTTCTTCGCACATACACCGATCTGATGATCTCGCAATCTGGCGCTGGCAA
>NZ_JBLFFK010000079.1:0-1173 GCF_051400715.1 Neorhizobium descurainiae | reverse complement strand
CTAGTGTTCTGTCCCGCAAATAGCTTTGCATAAGCGCTCGACCTTTTCGAGGATGATTTGGCTTGTTGCGGTCCAGACAAATGGTTTCGCCTTCGCATTATATGCCTGGACGAAGGCGTTGATTTTTTCGACCAGGTCCTTGGCGCTGACGAAAGAGGCGCGACGTATCTGGCGTTCCGTGATGAGCGCAAACCACCGCTCGACCTGGTTGAGCCAGGATGCATAGGTCGGTGTGTAGTGGATATGGAAGCGCGGAGGTGCTGCAAGCCAGGCACGGACTTTCGGGTGCTTGTGAGCTGCATAGTTATCGACCACCAGATGGGCGTCGAGATCAGGTGGGACATTCGCCTCGATGTGCTTGAGGAAGCCGAGGAATTCCTGGTGTCGGTGGCGGGCACGGCATTGGGTGAGAACCTGACCGTTCGCGATGTCGAGGGCGGCGAATAAGGTGGTCGTTCCGTGCCGAACATAATCGTGTGTAACGCCTTCAAGATACCCAAGGCCGAGCGGCAGCACCGGTTGAGTGCGTTCCAGCGCCTGGATTTGGGTCTTCTCGTCGACGCAGAGCACCACCGCATGATCCGGCGGATTGAGGTAGAGCCCGACGATGTCCTTGACCTTGTCAACGAATAGCGGATCGGTCGAGAGTTTGAAACTTTTCGAGCGATGCGGCTGAACGCCGAGCAATGTCAACATGCGTCCCACAGTGGTCTTGGAAAGGCCTGTGGCCGCCGCTGCGGAGCGTACCGTCCAGTGAGTGCCGTCGGTGGGCTTGCTTTCGAGAACCGTGCGCAGCAGTTGCGCTACCCTCTCTTCGTCATGGGTTCTCGGTCGTCCGGGCCGGGCTTCCCCGTAAAGCCCAACGAGCCCCTGTTCGAACCACCGCTTACGCCAATGGCAGATCGTCGGATTCGTCGTCCCGAGCCGGCGGGCAATCGCGGTGTTGGTTTCGCCATCGGCTGAGGCCAGCACGATCTGCGCACGGCGAACCACACTGTGCGGAGCCGAATGGGACCGGCTGATGCGCTCCAACTCCTCGCGGTCGCCTTCACTCAGGCAAAGTGTGCGCTCCTGCGGTCGACCAATACGCGCCATATCCGTTCTCCTTGCAGTGAACGAATCTTCTGCCCGTTTCGATCATTTGTAAAGCTATTTGCGGGACAGGACAATAGG
>NZ_JBLFFK010000078.1:0-1208 GCF_051400715.1 Neorhizobium descurainiae | reverse complement strand
TGCGATCAGGCGCATAGACATAGACGACGCCCGGCGGATCGGCTCCCTGCCATGGTCGGTCATCGCGAGCGTATGCCCATAGCTGCCCGGTCTTCGTCCTTCCCCGACCCGGATCGAGCACCGGGGCGGTCGTCTCGTCGGCGAAGAGCTTGGACGAGGCCTTCAGATGCTCGAGCAACCTTTGATGAACCGGGCGCAGGTGCCAGGCAGCGCGACCGACCCAGTCGGCAAGTGTCGAGCGGTCGAGGTCGATCCCCTGGCGCTTGTAGATTTGCGCCTGTCTGTAGAGCGGCAGGTGATCGGCATATTTGGAAACCAGCACCTGGGCGACGGTCGCTTCAGTCGGAATGCCACCTTCGATCAACCGCACGGGAGCTGCCGCCTGGACGACGGCTTCCTCGCAGGCCCGGCATGCATATTTGGGACGACGCGTTACCAGAACGCGGAACTGGGCTGGCACGATGTCGAGCTTCTCGCTGACGTCTTCGCCGATCCGATGCAGGCCTTTACCACAGCAGGGGCAGTCATGGTTTTCGATGTCGATGACGACATCGATGCGCGGCAGATGGGCAGGAAGGGCACCACGGTTTGTCCGCCGCTTGGCAACCCGCTCCCGGCGCAGATCGCTCGATGCGTGCTCCTTGTCTTCCAGACCGTCCGCCTCGACCTGCTCGGCTTCCTCGAGCCCAAGGAGAAGCTGATCCTCTGGAAGCGTCTCGGCGCGACGGCCAAAGCGATGACGCTGCAATTCCTTGATGATCTGGCGCAGCCGGGCATTCTCCGCCTCGCGCGAAAGCACCATGGCCTTGAGCGCGTTCAGGTCGTCGGGAAGCTCGTCGGCCGTCATCGTCATGGAATGACAACAGCATAATCGGCCAACCAAAACGAGGGCGTGGATGAGGCTGATTCAATTGGTCGCGGCGGCTATCCAGCCGTCTGCGGGACACGCGCCTCGATCGGCGCATGAACGCGCTTCCAGTCCAGCCCCTCGAACAAGGCCGAGAACTGGGCGGCCGTCAGGCGCATCGCGCCGTCCTGCATTCTGGGCCAATGGAACTCACCATCCTCAAGCCGCTTGGACACCAGGCAGACGCCGCTGCCGTCCCAGAAGACCAGCTTGATCCGATCCGCGCGCTTGGCTCGGAACACGTAGATCGTGCCGGAGAACGGGTCGGCACCCATCTCGGTCTTGACCAGCGCCGCCAGGC
>NZ_JBLFFK010000077.1:0-1210 GCF_051400715.1 Neorhizobium descurainiae | reverse complement strand
TCTTCGTCTTCGAGAACTATCCCGTCGACGCCGAACTGCGCAAAAGCCAGACCACAGTCACCGTCGATCACGTCGCCGCAAACGAGCGGACCCATTATCCGGTAACGCTTGCCGTGCTTCCGCACGAGGCGATCTCACTGCGTTGGTCTCGCGATTCCCAGCGGATCGGCGGCGACATGCTC
This sequence comes from Neorhizobium descurainiae, assembly GCF_051400715.1. Classification (NCBI taxonomy): domain Bacteria; kingdom Pseudomonadati; phylum Pseudomonadota; class Alphaproteobacteria; order Hyphomicrobiales; family Rhizobiaceae; genus Neorhizobium; species Neorhizobium descurainiae. The sequence continues at coordinate 1,028 of NZ_JBLFFK010000077.1, read as the reverse complement.
GACCGGATTGCCGCGCACTATCTTGAACTTCTCGGTCAACTGGCCTCGGGGAATGAGGGCTTCAGCGGGATCCGGCTCGGCGACCTTGCGCTTTCGTCGCCTCCCGCCGGCGCCGCGCCGACAAGCTACCCCTTTGAGCCGGTGACCGCACGCATCGCCCGGCAAGCCGTCTTGCGGACCGACAGCGAAGCGGTCTCCTGCGAAGGCGCACATCTCACCTATGGCGAGCTCGACGCCTGGGCCAACCGCATCGCACGGCGGCTGAAAGGACTTGGGGTTCGGCCGGACGAACGCGTCGGCGTGGCCACCGATCGCTCCTCCGGCCTCATCGCGGCGCTGGTCGGTATCATGCGTTCGGGTGCTGCCTACGTACCGCTCGATCCGTCCTACCCGGCCGATCGGCTCGCCCACATGATTGAGGACAGTGGTATCACCAGGGTGGTAACGGACGCGGCGACGAAGCAGGCGCTTGCGGACCTGCTGTCGGGTCTCGACACCGTTCTGGTGAACGAGGTCGGCGACGAGAGCGCGGATCCAGTCGCCACATCCGTCCATCCCGACCAGCTCGCCTATGTCATCTACACATCCGGATCGACCGGAACCCCGAAGGGGGTTGGCATTACTCATTCCAACGTCGCCCGTCTTCTCGACGCGACGGCGCCCTGGTACGGCTTCGGCCCCTCGGATGTGTGGACGATGTTCCACTCCTATGCCTTCGACGTCTCTGTCTGGGAGGTGTTCCATTGCCTCGCGACCGGTGGACGCCTGGTTGTCGTTCCCCATTGGACCGCGCGCGATCCCGTGGCGTTCCATGCGCTGCTTCGCAGCGAGAGCGTGACGGTCCTCAGCCAAACACCATCGGCCTTTTACCCGCTGATGGACTATGATCGACGTGCTGCTCTTCCCGTTGATACGTTGCGGTTCATCATTTTTGCTGGCGAGAAGCTTGAGCCTGCGGCGTTGCGGGGCTGGCTTGCGGCGCGGGGAGAGGCCGCACCGCAGCTGATCAATATGTACGGCATCACCGA
>NZ_JBLFFK010000076.1:0-1356 GCF_051400715.1 Neorhizobium descurainiae | reverse complement strand
TTGGCGGCCATCTGCTCCATGGAGGCGGAGGCCTCTTCGGCGGAAGAGGCCTGTTCGGTGGCGCCCTGGGAGAGCTGTTCGGAGCTCGCGGAAAGCTCCTGGCTGCCGGACGAGACGTTGTTGGATGCCGAGAGCGCATCGGCGACGACGCCGCGAAGGCGCTCCACCATGCTTTCCAGCGCAAGACCGAGCGTATCCTTGTCCGACAGCGGCTTCGGCGAAACCGTCAGGTCCCCATTGGCGATCTGGTCGGCGACATCCGAGGTGGCGCGCAGGTTCGAAACCATGTTTCGCATCGAAATGCCGAGCTTGTCCTTCTCGGAGAGAGGCTGCGGATCGACCGAAAGATCGCCGGCGGCGATCCGGTCGGCGATGCCTGCGGTAGTGCGCAGATTGGCCGTCATCCGGTTGACCGTTTCCACCAGATCCTTGATCTCGTCATTCGTCTTGACCTCGACGGTTTGGTCGAGGTCGCCGATCGCGACGGCATTGGCGGCGGTGGCGATCTTCGACAGTCCCCTGTTGATCGTGAGCGCCATCCAGACGGCGGCAGCGATGCCGATCAGCAGTGATCCGACCGCAAGCCCGATCATCATGGCGAATGCGGAATCGAAGAGCCGGTCCGCAAGCCCGTCGGATTCCTTGATGCTCGCTTCGGTGAGCGACCCGATATCGGCAACCAGCGCATCGAGCTTGTCCGACGCGATTGATCCTTCCGTCTGGTTGACTTCGATGGCGGCCATCGTCTGGCCGGATGCAACCAGCGAGAGGATGCGGTCGTTGATGGTGACGTAGCCGCTCCAGAAATCACGAACGGCTTCCCACTTCGGTTTGAACGCGCCCGGAGCATTCCGCAATCCTTCGGAAAGCGTGTGCTCGAAGCCCTGCCGTTCCTCGGCGATGAGAGAGCGGGCCTTGGCGGAGCGCTCGGCGTTGGTCGCCAGGAGGAGATCGCCTTCGGCAAGGCCGAGACCGTCGAATCGCGCCGCGAGATCGTTGGCGAGATCGTCCTGGTGGATCGGTCCTTCGATCATTTCGTTGCGCAGATCGTTCATGTGCTGCAGGCTCGAAATACCGAAATAGGCCGAGGTCGCACTGCACAGGATAAGAATACCGAAAGCTGCCGAAAGCTTCGTCTTGATCGTCAGACGCATTTGATTCCCTTTCTTCCGCTTTGATTGCGTGTCTGTTCAGAGAATTCGTGGTTTGCCGGCTACCCGTGGGCAGCCGGCTTGGGGATCAGGCGCTTGCGCGGAAATTCTCGTCGTCTGAGTCCGGCCCGCCCATGGACATGTCGAGGGCGAAGCCCTTGGCGCGGGCCTGCTGGGCGGCGACGGACTGGTCGCTCGCCGGGCG
>NZ_JBLFFK010000075.1:0-1418 GCF_051400715.1 Neorhizobium descurainiae | reverse complement strand
TCGAGGTGCTGCTGGACGAGGGCTCCTTCGAGGAGTTCGACATGTACGTCACCCACCGCGCGGTGGATTTCGGCATGGCCGAACAGAAGGTGGCGGGCGACGGCGTGGTCACCGGCTGGGGCACGATCAACGGCCGGCAGGTCTACGTCTTTTCCCAGGATTTCACCGTGCTCGGCGGCTCGCTTTCGGAAACGCATGCCCAGAAGATCTGCAAGATCATGGATATGGCGGTGCGTGTCGGCGCACCGGTGATCGGCCTCAACGACAGTGGCGGCGCCCGCATCCAGGAAGGGGTGGCCTCGCTTGCCGGTTATGCGGAAGTGTTCCGCCGCAATGCGGAAGCCTCCGGCGTCATTCCGCAGATTTCCGTCATCATGGGCCCGTGTGCCGGCGGTGCGGTCTATTCGCCGGCGATGACCGACTTCATCTTCATGGTGCGGGACTCATCCTATATGTTCGTCACCGGTCCGGACGTGGTGAAGACGGTGACCAACGAGATCGTCACGGCGGAAGAACTCGGCGGCGCGGGCACGCATACGAAGAAATCCTCGGTCGCCGACGCCGCCTTCGAGAACGATATCGAGACGCTGGAGGCGGTCCGCCGGCTCTTCGATTTCCTGCCGCTCAACAACCGCGAGAAGCCGCCGGTCCGCCCGTTCCATGACGATCCGGCGCGCATCGAAAACCGCCTCGACAGCCTGATCCCCGACAGCCCGGCCAAGCCCTACGACATGAAGGAGCTTGTCCATGCGATCGCCGACGAGGGCGATTTCTTCGAGATCCAGGAAGCCTTCGCCAAAAACATCATCACCGGCTTCATCCGCATCGAGGGCCAGACGGTGGGCGTCGTCGCCAACCAGCCGATGGTGCTGGCCGGCTGCCTGGATATCGACAGCTCCCGCAAGGCCGCCCGCTTCGTGCGTTTCTGCGACGCCTTCTCGATCCCGCTCCTGACGCTGGTCGACGTGCCGGGCTTCCTGCCGGGCACGGCGCAGGAATATGGCGGCGTCATCAAGCACGGCGCCAAGCTCTTGTTCGCCTATTCGGAGGCGACCGTGCCGATGGTGACGCTGATCACGCGCAAAGCCTATGGCGGCGCCTATGACGTGATGGCGTCGAAGCATATCGGCGCCGATATCAACTATGCCTGGCCGACGGCGGAAATCGCGGTGATGGGCGCCAAGGGCGCCACCGAAATCCTCTACCGTTCCGAACTCTCCGATCCGGAGAAGATCGCCGCGCGCACCAAGGAATACGAGGAGCGCTTCGCCAACCCCTTCGTGGCGGCCGAGCGCGGCTTCATCGACGAGGTGATCATGCCGCATTCGTCCCGCCGCCGCATCGCCCGCGCCTTCGCCTCGCTCAGAAACAAGCAGGTGACGACCCATTGGAAGAAGCACGATACAATCCCGCTGTGA
>NZ_JBLFFK010000074.1:0-1534 GCF_051400715.1 Neorhizobium descurainiae | reverse complement strand
CCCGGCGCGAACAAATAATTGTTGTGACCCTGATTTTTGAGGGTTGCGGGGATGGGTGACGGGGATTGTAGATTGCGGCGTGTTTTGATGACGTTCTGATTCGCTGAGGGGGCTCATGCGGGACAATCGGTTTGGGTATGCGGCTTTTGCCGCCACGGTATCGCTTTGCGTTTTGTCGGGCGGGGTAGCGGGAACGCTAGTGCTGGACGGGCTGCTGGGGCCTGTCGCGCATGCGGCCGATCAGGGGACGGGCGCCGGCGGCTTCGGCAATGGCGGAAGCGGGTTTGGCGGTGCCTCGGGGACGGGGCAGACCGGCCAGGGCGGATCTGCGGGTGCGTCAGGCAGTGATGCGGAGCCGGGCTCGGGCTCGACGTCTTCTTCCGACGACCGTGCGGTGGACCGGACGCTCGGGATCGGCCAGTCGGGCTCGGGCAGCGCTGCTGGCGCCGAGGAGAAAACCGGCGACACGAACGGCACGGCGCTCGGCAAACCGGAGGATGCCGGCGAGAGCACCGAGACCGGCGAGGCGGCTGCCGATAAGGACGATGCGGTGGAACCCCAGGCGATGGCCATGGCGGCCGCCGCGGCCGAACCGGACGCACCGGGGGAGAACGCGCCGGAGAAGCCCTCGATCCCGGAGATCGGCGGCAATGGCTTCTTCACCCAGAAGATCGCCATCGACGTGCCCGCCTTCCGCGGCCTGGAGCCGAAGATCGCGCTGAACTACAACTCGGCCCGCAAGACGAGGCTTGGCGGCCTCTACCAGGGCTGGCTCGGTTATGCCTGGGGGCTCGACGGCTTCGACGTGATAGAACGGGCGACACCCGGCTACGGCTATCCGGCCTTCGACGCCGGCGACGTCTACCTCCTGAACGGCGAGGAACTGGTGCCCTGCGCCACCGGCATGGTGGCGGCCTCCTGCTCGGCGGGCGGCACGCATGTGACGGAAAACGAGAACTTCAAGCGGGTCGTCTTCGACGCGACGGCCAACACCTGGACGGTGACGGACCGCGACGGGACGGTGTCGCTGTTCAAGTCGGTGCAGGTGGTGGCCGGCAGCAGCCCGACATCCGGCACGCCGGAATACCAGCTGCAGCGCAACGGCCGCTTCCTGCTGTCGTCGGTGACCGACACGAACGGCAACGTGGTCAACTACACCTACAGCTGCCCGGACCTGCCGGTGTGCTATCCGAGCCGGATCACCTATGGCGGCGGAGCGGTGGTCTTCTACCATGAGGACCGGCCGGACTTCCTGGTGATGGCCAATGGGCTTGGTCTTTCCTACACGAAGAAGCGGCTGAAGACGATCGTCGTCAGGGTGGGCAGCGCGATGCGCGGTGTCTACGGGCTGACCTACGACCAGGCGCCGTTCTCCAACACGTCCCGGCTCGTCAAGGTGGACCGCTATGGCAGGGATGCCACCGTCGCATCCGACGGCACCATCACCGGCACCACCTTCAAAACCATCCGCCAGATGACATACGACAATCTCGCATTCACCTATGTGCAGAAGGCGAATCAGTTTGAGGCACCT
>NZ_JBLFFK010000073.1:0-1648 GCF_051400715.1 Neorhizobium descurainiae | reverse complement strand
ATGTGGGGGATGAGTTGGAATGTCCGCTTTTGCGCAAAGTAGAAATGTCACTTTTGCTGCCACACGGCATGACGACCAGCCCCGATCTGACCGGCTGATCCGGTTGCAAGATCAGATCGGGGCGGGTGAAAGGCACCTCTTCGGCTTTAGCTTTGAGACTATCCGATCGACACCTCACTCCGCAGCCTGCCGCCGCGACAGCGCTTTCTCCCGCCGAGCAATCACCGCCGGATCACTCATGAAGTCCTTCCGCCGGCCCGGCCCACGAGCGTGTTTGATGTAGCCATTCTTGTCGCTATTGCTCTTTACGATCGGCTTGTCCTGCTGCTCCTGTCGTTCCTTGATATAGGCCAAAACATCACCAAGCCGCTTGTTCTCGGTGATCGCTGCATGCGTCACCCGCTGGTCCTTGTCGAACACCGAGTAGGGCAGGGAATAGCCTTTCCACCGCACATCCAGACGACCGTCCGCATAGGCATAGGTCTCGACATAGCGGCCAGCCAGACCGCGCGTCACCTCGGTCTCCTCCAGCATGATCCGCTTGCGTTCAAACGAAAAGGTCAGCTGCGATCCGACATAGCGCTGCTCGCGCTTGCACAGGATCTCAGTCAACCGATCCGGCGCCAGGTTCATCGGCCGGTGCAGGTCGTCTGGGCGGGCAGGGGTGATCGCAAAGCGCGCATTGTAGTCCTCCACGAAGCCCGGCAAGAACGCATTGCCCGCCTCCATGCTGTCGAGGCCAGCCAGCCGCAGCTCCTTGACCAATCGGTCTTGCAGCGTCCGGTTCATCCGCTCGACACGGCCCTTGGCCTGGCTGGAATTTGCGCAGAGAATCTCGATGTTTAGCTCGCAAAGCGCACGCCCGAACTGGGTCATGCCCTGGCCGCCTTTGGCATCCTTCTTCGCCACCCGGAACACTGAATGCTTGTCCGAGTAGAAGGCAACCGGTGCGCCGTGACGCTTGAGATAGAGCGCCAGCGCCTCGAAATAGGTGAAGGCGCTTTCCGAACGCACGAAGCGCAATTGCATCAACTTGCCGGTCGCATCGTCGACGAACACCAGCAGCGAGCAAGGCGGTCCGCGATCCTCGAACCAGCGATGCTCCGACCCATCGATCTGCACCAGCTCGCCATAGGCCTCGCGTCGCAGCCGCGGCTGATGAAACGTCCGTCGCTGCTTGCGCGACAGCCAAAGGCCGGCATCGACCATCCAGTTGCGCACAGTCTCGCGTGACACACGCAAGCCATCGCGCTCGGCAAGCTTCTCCGTCGCCAAGGTCGGCCCGAAATCCGCATAGCGTTCGCGAACCAGCGTCACCGCATAATCGCGAACCCCGTCACTGATCCGGTTGTTCGACGGCTGGCCGATCGCCTTGTGCCGGATCGATGCCGCGCCGCCAGTTCGTATCCGCTCCAGCAGCCGACGCACCTGGCGCTCGCTCAGATCAAGCACATGTGCCGCCGACACCAGCGTCATCCGGCCGGCGATCACTTTCGAAAGAATCTCGATCCGCTGCAGGTCACGCTCGCTCATCGCAATCAATCCCATCCGCAATCTCCCAGGCATCTTCAGGCCGGGGGAGTGTGACATTCCAACTTTGCAGAAACAGGACACTTCAACTTTGCGGCTACATCCAATAATCACATAA
>NZ_JBLFFK010000072.1:0-1726 GCF_051400715.1 Neorhizobium descurainiae | reverse complement strand
ATTCATAGGCCTCCGTGTAGCCTATGAATCACCGATTAGATGATTTGGGAATCCTGAATGTCGATCCGACCTAGGGGGCACGCCCCGCAACATCACGCTGCAAAATTCACACAAACCGCTCTCCAGCTTGCACTGAAGGTGTGGTCCGGTATGCATAGCGACCTGCTGCGGGGGGAGACAGGCGCAACACGGTGAGGCGATAGTCAGAAGCGGAAAGAACTGCTCCAAAGCGGAAGAAAAATGCGTAGGCCGGCGATTTCCCAAAGGGGACCTTCTCGGCCGACAAGAGCAAGGCCTGGTCCGGATGTGTCCCGGCGTAGGAGAAGCGCAGGCCAAGTGCAGATCTTTGAGCCTGTTGTAACTGCACGCTATGGCTTGATCGGCCGATTGTGCAGCGTTTGGTACGGGGTTTCTCCGAACCGCCGCTGATAACTTTGTGACATGGCGTGCAGATTAACGTAGCCTTTTGCAGCGGCGATTGAGGTCAGTGTTTCCCCGACTCGTGCGGATTTTAGCGCCTCATTGATTCTGTCGAGCCGACAAGCGGTCAAAAAATCATGGGGGGTTATTCCCCTGAATCTTCGAAAGCCATCCGACAGACTGCGCGCTGAAATTTCAAGTTGGGCGGCTATGTCCATGATAGTTGGTGCCATGTCTGCCTGCTCCGTTATCAGGCGTTCTGCCTCACGCACATAACGGGGTGCAGCGCTTCTGGCTCCGGTTTCCAGATTCATATCGGCATTTTCGGCCCAGTTGCGCAGCAGTTCGATACAAATGGTCTCCTCAATGCGCTTCTCAATCAACGGATTGTCAATTCGGTTGTTCCGGGCATCAACTGACCGCGTTGCATAATCAAGCAGAGATAGCCAGGCGGAGTGTTCCCTGCCGAAGAGTAAGCGGCTTTTCCAAAGTCGGTCATCCGGGATGAAGCCGTACCAGCGCTGTGCGGTTTCTTCCATAAGGGCGTGGGGAATGGTTAGATTGAGTTGCAGATCATTGCCGTCGGCGATGTTCCAGTAGTCTGTTCGGCTGCAATCGACGACATAACTATCGCCTTGTCTGGTATCCACACTGTTCTTGTCTCCAAGAGGATGACGAACGCTTCCCTTCAAAGTGTTGACGACGATAATATTGCCCGAGTTTGGGTCGAAGTCGTCTGCCCTGGTAGAGACCCCGAAGCAGAAGCGGCTGAAAACTATTTTCCCGATCGTCAGTGTCCGCAGCGTGGCGTCAGGGTCGGCTCCCTTTATAAGAGGTCGTGTCGCAAGCGGCATGTAAACCCTGTGACAGAATGCATTGACTTCACCCCATTCACGGGAACCGGTCAGCTTGCCTTCAAGAAGTGGTTTACCATAAGCGTCATGTAAAAGCGCAGAGTTCAGCATGGGTGTCTCCTCCGTCCCACCTGTCGCATCCTACCAATGCCACAGAAGAGAGCACGGGTAGCTGACAATTGACCATACAGAAGCACGAACCGATACCCCGGCTGAGGTCAGCCTTTGAATTTTGGCAGGATTGCAAAATTCAAAGTCCGGATAGCGAAATCTCAACCAAAAAAGTCAGGTTAATACTGCGCGTCTATCCAACAGGGGGATGCCGTGCAGATGGGGACTTTGAATGACGACCTTACAAGCGAACTTGCTGCGAAGAAGGTAAGCGATGTTCTCAGACCCCGGCCTTGATGATCGGCTTCTCGGCATAAGCCCAGGGCATAAGGTCATCGATC
>NZ_JBLFFK010000071.1:0-1738 GCF_051400715.1 Neorhizobium descurainiae | reverse complement strand
TCGCCCGCGCCTTCGCCTCGCTCAGAAACAAGCAGGTGACGACCCATTGGAAGAAGCACGATACAATCCCGCTGTGATCTGGCCCGCTATTAGAGGACATTATGACCGACACCAAGTTTCCGCCCGAAAAGAATTTGCCCGCCGGCTATGTTCCGCCGAAGGTCTGGAAGTGGGAGAGTGAGAGCGGCGGCGCCTTCGCGAGCATCAACCGGCCTATCGCAGGCCCCACGCATGAAAAGGTCCTGCCGGTCGGAAAACACCCGCTGCAGCTCTATTCGCTCGGCACGCCGAACGGCGTGAAGGTCACCATCATGCTGGAGGAGCTTCTGGCGGCCGGGCACAAGGATGCCGAATACGACGCCTGGCTGATCACCATCGGCAAGGGCGACCAGTTCGGCTCGGGCTTCGTCGAGGTCAATCCGAATTCGAAGATCCCCGCCATGATGGACCGCGCGCCGAAGGGCGGGGGAGAGCCCGTGCGCGTGTTCGAATCCGCCTCCATCCTCGTCTATCTGGCGGAGAAGTTCGGCGCCTTCCTGCCTTCCGATCTGAGGCTGCGCACCGAGACGTTCAACTGGCTTTTCTGGCAGATGGGCTCGACGCCCTTCCTCGGCGGCGGCTTCGGCCATTTCTACTCTTATGCGCCGATGAAGATCGAATATGCCATCAATCGCTACGCCATGGAGGTGAAGCGGCAGATGGATGTGCTCGACCGCCACCTGGCGGATCACGAATTCATGGCCGGCAGCGAGTATACGATCGCCGACATGGCGATCTGGCCCTGGTATGGGCGGCTCGCCGCCAAGGACGCCTATGACGACGCCGGCGATTTCCTCTCGGTCGACGAGTACCGGAACGTTCAGCGATGGAGGAGACAGATCGGCGAACGGCCCGCGGTGAAACGGGGATCGATGGTCAACCGCACCTCGGGAGATCCTTCCACCCAGCTTCATGAGCGCCACGACGCTTCGGATTTCGAAACAAAGACGCAGGACAAGATCGGCAAGGGCTGAGGAAGACCGCATGGCCAACTTGCCTGACATGACCAAGCACCGCGGCTTTCCGTCCGGCATGCCGGGCACCGGCATCCAGTTCACCATCCGCCGGGCCAATCCGAAGGGCGTGACGCCTATCAAGGCCCTGCCCCGCCGCGCCCGGCCGGGCACGGCGGAGCACAAGGTCGATGCCGCCTTCCTGCATGCGCTCTGGCACCATTTTGGCGCAGAGCCCTTCGAGCGTGGCAATCTCGATGCCGCGCGGCTCAGCCTCCTCTTCGGGCGCGAAGTGGTGGCGGCCGAAAAGGATTTCGATCCCACCTCCTACGAGGCGCTGCTGGTGATCGACGAGAAGGTCGCTCGTCAGAATTTTCCGGAGGCTTTCGAAGACGTGATGGAGATCTAGCGGTGCCGTTCAACAAAATCCTGATGGCGAACCGTGGCGAGATCGCAGCCCGTGCCATGCGGACGGCAAGCAGGATGGGCATTGCGACGGTTGCGGTCTATTCGGATGCGGACCGGGATGCGCTGCATGTGCGCCTGGCGGACGAGGCGGTGCATATCGGCCCGGCGCCCTCCAGCCAGTCCTATATCGTCATCGACAGGATCCTCGACGCGATCCGTCAGACCGGCGCCGATGCCGTGCATCCGGGCTACGGCTTTCTGTCGGAAAACCCCGCCTTCGCGGCAGCGCTGGAGAAGGAAGGCGTCGCCTTCATCGGTCCGCCGGTCAAGGCGATCGA
>NZ_JBLFFK010000070.1:0-1747 GCF_051400715.1 Neorhizobium descurainiae | reverse complement strand
CGCCTCGGTCTCAGGCGCAAGAGCCGCCTGGCCGGCGATGCGCTCCGTCACCACCACGAACGGATAGTCGGCGGGCGTGGGATGCTTAACCGGCACGGTCAGCGTCAGTTCGCCGAGCCGTGTGCCCTCGCCCGCCGACGCGATCTGCGACAGAAGCTCCACGTAATGGGCGGCGATCCGCTCGATGAGGTCACGCTGAATGTGTTCACCGTCAAAGGACCAGCCAATCTCGATCCTCGCGGAGGGGATGATCACAAGGGTCAGGGGATAGTGGTTGCGCTCCTGCATATCGATCGCACGGATCGACAGCGCCGAGTCCTTGGAGCGCAGTGCCTGATCGACGGGATAGTTCTCGAAGACGAAGAGGGTGTCGAAGAGCGCGTCACCCGAGCGGCCTGCCCAGCGCTGCAGGTCGGTCAGCGCCGTGTGCTCATGTTGCCTGAGCTCGGCATAATGCTGCTGCAGGTCGCGCAGCCAGCCGCCGAGAAGAGCGCCGGCCGAAACGTCGACGAAAACAGGCAGGCTGTTGATGAACAGCCCGACCATCGTCTCGGCGCCGGAAAGCTCGGCCGGCCGGCCGGAGACCGTAGCGCCGAAGACCACCCTGTCGTATCCGGTATAGCGCGACAGTAGCAGCGCCCAGGCGCCCTGCATCAGGCTGTTCAGCGTCAGCTGATGCCGTTGCGCCGCCCGCCGCAGCCGTCTTCCCAGCCCTTCTTCGAGGGTTCGCGTATCACGATGATAGCCCGGTTCGCGCACTGTCGGCGGACCGAAACTGTCGATGAGGTTCGGCGGCATGTCGAAGCCCTTCAGCCTGTCCTGCCACCATCTCTGAGGCGAAGCCTGGCGGGAAATCCAGGCGGCGTAATCGCGATAGGATCCCGGCTGCGGCAGGTCAGCAGACCTGCCGGAAATGCGGCTGGCATAGTCGGTGACGATCTCTCCGATCAGCCGGGCGGTGCTCCAGCCATCCATCAGCGCATGGTGGCTCGTCCAGATCATATCGAGATCCCCATCGGGGCGCGCAAACAGATTGATGCGCATCAACGGTGCTTCGGCAGGGTCGAATCCGCGCGCCACGTCCTCGGAAAGCCAGACCGCAAGCCGTTCTTCGTATCCCTCGTCACAAGACCAGTCATGTTCAGCACAAGGCAGCGTTACCGATCTGCGGACCACCTGCAGCAGTGCGCTTGACGGAGACGAGATGAAAGCGGTGCGCAGCGCCTCGTGCCGATCGACCGCCGCCTGCCAGGCCTGCCGCAGTGCGGCGCGGTCCGTCGCCCCGCCCAGCGTCATCCGCATTTGATTGATATAATGTCCTGCCGTTTCCGACAGCATGCCATGGAACAGAAGTCCCTGCTGCAATTGTGTCGCAGGATAGATGTCCGCGACATCTCCGGACAGGGCCAACGCTTCAAGCTGCGATTGCGTAAGGCCGGAAAAGACAAAATCCGAAGCGGTCGGCACTGGCTCGACGGTCAGGCAATGGGAGATCAAGGCTTCAAGCTTGACTTTGAAGGTTTCCGCCAAGGCAGAAACCGTATTTTCGGCGACGCATTCGGGACTGTAACGCCAACCGATGGACAGCTTGCCGTTCATGATCAAGCTGTTCAGATCAAGAAGATGCGCCATGACCGCATGCGGATCGATCGGCGCGCCGGCCTCTTCCTCGGCAAAGCCGAAGCGGCCGTCGCGCTCGAGCGCCTGGTCGAACTGGCCGAGATAGTTGAAGCTGATGCGCGGAACC
>NZ_JBLFFK010000069.1:0-1749 GCF_051400715.1 Neorhizobium descurainiae | reverse complement strand
GGCCTTGTCAATGCCGCGTGAATTTTCCCCATTAGTGCATTAGTGGGCTCTTCCGCAATTTCGGTGCAACTTTCTGAATCCTATTGATTCAAAACACGAATCAGCAGGAGCATGTGAATGGGAAAGCGCGTTCTACCGTTGATACCATCCTCTCTGGTTGTCGATCAGGTTCATCGATCGACAGATGCGGTATCGATCCATTGCCGTTTTCGGTCGATGGGAGCAAAGTGCCCCGATTGCCGCAAGACCTCCTACCGGATCCATAGTTGCTATGATCGACGGCTTTCCGACCTTCCATGGCAAGGACGCTCCGTCACGATAACCGTCAGTGTTCGACGCTTGCGTTGCAGCAACAAGCGATGCCAGAGGCGTATATTCGCCGAGAACGATCGAGACGTGACCTGCCGCTATCGCCGGCGCACCACACGGCTGGAAGATGTTCATCGCAGCATCGGCATGGCATTGGGAGGTGAGGCAGGCATGCGGCTTGTGACCCGTCTTGGCATGCCTGTAAGCGCTGATACGATCCTGCGGATCGTGCGGTCGCAAACAGAGTCCGATCATGAAGCACCTCGTATCCTTGGCGTGGACGACTGGGCTTGGCGCCGCGGCCAGCGATATGGAACGATCCTGGTCGACCTCGAGACGAACAATGTCGTGGACCTGCTACCCGATCGTGAGAAGGATACGCTTTCAGAATGGCTTGCCGGCCATCCAGGTGTTGAAATTATCGCTCGCGACAGGGCTGGTGCTTATGCGCGTGGCGCCCGCGAAGGAGCGCCGAAAGCGCAACAAGTCGCCGATCGCTGGCATCTCCTGCGAAATTGTTCCGATGCTTTACAGAATGTCGTCGAGCGGCGTTATCGGCTTATTCGTGATGTTGCGAAAACTCTTACGGCGCATGGTCACGCCGGCGACGGGAGTGCAAAAGATATGCATCCCGAAAGGCGAGATGGACGGCGACGAAATAATCAGCACAGAAGCCGGCGTGTACTTTTCGACGAGGTATGCCGACTGAACAGTTTGAGCTGGAGCCAATTGGCGATCAAGCGTGAGCTCGGCGTCGATCTCAAAACCATACGGAAATGGCTGAAAGATAAACGACCGGGAACATGGGAAAGGAAAGTCTTCACTGAAAGCCCGGCCGACGTCCATGCAGACTATGTCCGAAGGCGTTGGCTTCAAGGCTGCCGCAACGCTACCCAGCTTTACCGGGAGGTTTGCGAGAGAGGATATTCCGGGAGAGCAAAGACCTTTCGTCAGTGGGTAAAGGTCCGTATACGTGATGACATTCCCGCTCCGTCGCTTTCAGGCAAGCTGTCCAAGCCAGCCTGGAGCGTACCGTCGCCCCGCAAAACCACCCGTCTCCTGACCGTAGATTCTGAAACTCTTCCGGCGAACGAGAAAGTCTTTGTCGCTACGATCTCTTCCGCCTCGCCGGACATCTCCGTCGCCGCTGACCTGTCGCGCCGCTTCCAAACCCTGGTTTGCGATCGGGATATTGGTGCGCTGCAGCCATGGTTGGACGATGCCGTTACAGGGCCGATGTCATCATTTGCGCGAGGAATCCTTCGCGACATCGAAGCCGTTCGAGCTGCGCTGACATTGCCTTGGAGTACCGGCCCCGTAGAGGGCAAGATCAACAGACTGAAGTTCATCAAACGATCCATGTACGGACGTGCCGGCATTGATCTCCTTCGCTCCCGGATCATCGGAACATGAGCTGCACCGAAATTGCGGAAGAGCCCA
>NZ_JBLFFK010000068.1:0-1759 GCF_051400715.1 Neorhizobium descurainiae | reverse complement strand
CCTCTCAGCCTGCATCTTGAATCACATTCGACATCAAAAGGGAATCCGCGATTCAAACAAAATCATAAACGCTCTAGGCAGAGAAATTTCAGCCGGGACGGCGAACAAACCGTCGAAGGGTCAGTCCTACACCCAATGGAAGTTCACGCGCTCGGCTGTTTCAACATATTCTACGATGCCAATTCCGAGTTGCTTCAGAATTTCAACGGCAAACTGCTTCATACCAGGTTTGCGTGGAAAGGGAGGTCCTATTGGCGCCGCTCTTTTTGTTCCTGGCTTCTAATGTTCCTGTATGGTCTCGACGGCTTTGAGGATCGTGAAAGCCGCATTGATGCGAGCCGGAATGGGGAAGTTGCGGTTTGCCAAGAGCACGATTCCGATCCGCCGCTCTGGCACAAAAGCGGCGTACGCCCCGAAGCCGTCCGTGGAGCCCGTTTTATTGAGAAGGATCTCATCGCCAGGTTTTTGCGGAGGATTCAGCCTGACAGCTGGTTGGGGTTCAAGCGCCATATCGGACGAGTTGCCCTCAAGCACGGTATCAAGGGTCGTGGGCCAGGCGTAAAGCTCCCATCCGAGTGATTGGTACATGTCGCCCACGCGGTAGTACCCGATCTGGGTGGACGCGATGGCTCTTTGAAGGGATGGCTCCAGCCGAGACGGATCGATATTCACCTCAATGAAGCGAAGCAGATCCGAGGCCGTGGTTTTTATGCCGTAGGCCTGCGCGTCGAGCGCGCCGGGTGTCACCCGAACCGGTTTGCCAGCCTTGTTGTAGCCAAAGGCGTAGTCTTGGATTTCCAGCGCGGCTACCGTGATGTAGGTTTTGTTCAGGCCAAGCGCCGGCAGGAGGTTTTTCTCCATCAATAGTGGAAACGGCTCTCCTAGGCTTTCTGCTGCGAGGTAACCGAACAGCCCGATGCTGGGATTGGAATAGACGCGGTGGGTGCCGGGCTCGTAGCTCGGACGCCATCCGCGATAAAAGCGAGTGATGTCGCTATTATCCGCAACGTCGTCCGGAAACTGCAATGGCAGCCCGCCCGCCGTGTAGGTGCCGAGGTCGAGCAGGTTGACGCGGTCTAAGGCGCTGCCGCTCAGTGCGGACATATGTGCGCTGCCCTTGTCGGAAAACGACAGCTTGCCCTTTGCATGCGCATAAGCGCCAAGAGTAGCGGTGAACGTCTTGCTGACGGATCCAATCTCGAACAGCGTGCTGTGGTTGACAGGAACTGCCTTCTCCCGGTCGGCGAGGCCATAGTTCCAGACAAAGCTACGCCCGTCGATCGTGATGCCGACGGCCATCCCAGGGATGTCATTCTCTGACATCAGTGGCTTGATGGCTTCGTCAACGACGGTTGCAATCCGCTGCTGGGTTTCATCCGCTTTCGCGCCGACGGGAAGCGAAGCGGCAATCAGCGCCAGTACAAGCGTATGTCGGGCGCCGACTGTCGGTTTCGCGAGCTCAAATAATCTCATAGCTAAAGAATGTCTCCGTAAAAGTGGCGTCGGCCAGTACTCGACCTTGCAATCGATTTACCCGCCACTCCCGCACCGAGACAAATGAACACTTCTCGGTAGAGGCATTAGAAATTCTTGGCCTATCAAGGCGTCGCTTCACAACCGTCTCAACCTGCCGCGGTGCTGCGGTTTTCCGCATTCAATCAGAGGACCACGCCGGAGATCGACGGAACCGTCGCAGCGGTCGCGGCCGATCTCATTCACAATCCCCAGACCGGCGAAGCCTGGTACACGGCCCGCATCC
>NZ_JBLFFK010000067.1:0-1825 GCF_051400715.1 Neorhizobium descurainiae | reverse complement strand
TCAATAAGCTTCGATATTTGGCCAGCGGATTTCGATGCCCTGCCGGGTGAGTTGTCGCTGGAAGTCGTCGAGATGGGTGTCGGTCTTCTGGACCTGGTGGGGTGTGAGGCGGTTGTCGAGGCAATGGGCGGCGAGCATGCCGGCGGCCTCGCCGATGTTCCATTCGACCGGATGCAGGCGGTAGCAGCCGTTGGTGATGTGGGTGGTGCCGATGTTCTTGCCGGCGGCGATGAGGTTGTTCATCCGCTGCGGCAACAGGCTCCCAAGCGGGATCTCGAACGGGCAGGACGGCACGTCGATATAGTTGTCGCCGCCGGTCGAGGGATGCAGGTCGATGCGGTACATGCCGATGCCGACGCTGTCGCGGTAGCGGACGGCGCCCTTCTTGCCGCGCACCGCGTAGGAGAGGTCCTGCTCGGCAATGCGGGTGACCGGCCGGATGCGGCGGCTTTCGCGGATATAGGGCGCCATGGCGAGCCCGTGCCCGGTGCCGGTGACGTCGCCGCGCAGGCGAAGGCCGCGATAGCCCTGGCCGCCGTCGGCGCGCGGCGCCTCCGTCTGCAGCCAGTAGAAGACCGAATAGGAAAGGTCGGCCGCCGCCTTCAGGTGTTTTGCCTTCTCCGCCTCGGAGACGTCGATGATCGTGCCGTCCATGTAGTCGATCATCGGCCAGTTCACGAAGCAGATGTCGGACGAATAGAAGCCGGGCTGGAAATTGCGCCGTGCGGCGATGCGGCGGAACAGCCAGAGGTTCTCGTCGCCGCCGCCCTTGCGCTGGTCGGCATCGACGAGAAGCGGATCGTCGTCGACATTGGGGGTGAAGGAGCGGGTGGTGAATTCCAGCGTGCGCGGATGCGGGGCGGTGAAGCCGATCAGCGGCCCGCCCCAGAAATGCGGCTGGTACCGGCGCCAGTGGTCGTAGTTCTCAGGCTTGTCGATCGTCCGGTCGCCGTCCACATGGTCGATGGCAAAGCAGATCGACACCGCCTGGACGTTGTCCGGCTGGGCTTCCGGCGGCGCGCTCGGCTCGCCGGTGTCGGACTGCGCCTCGAAACCCTTGACATATTCGGTGCCGGTCATCGGCAGGAGGTCGCCGAGCTCGGTGGCGTCGAGGATGTAATCGGCGGAAATGACGATCTCCTGATCCGTGTCGCGATGCCGGACGGTCACCGAGCGCACCGTGTCGCCCTCGACGTCGGCGGCGACCGGCCGGTAGGGCTGCAGCACGTTGAGCCGCCCCGCGCCGCGATAGGGCATCAGCATCGCCTCCATGACCGCCAGGCTGACGCGCGGCTCGGCGCAGATGCGGCTCACCCAGCCGGCGCCGGGATTGAGGTCGTCCCAGGCACGCGCCCCTTCGGTCAGCGGATAATGGTCGCGGTAATACCGGCGGATGCCGTCGCGCAGCTTGCGGTAGGAGCGGGTGATGCCGAACTGCTCGACCCAGGTATGCTCGTCGGAGGGCACCGCCTGGCTGGTCGACTGCCCGCCGATCCAGTCGAACTCCTCGGTCATGACGACGTGCCTGCCCGCCCGGCACGCCGCAAGCGCGGCCGCCACGCCGCCGAGACCGCCGCCCACCACCAGAATGTCTGCTCGCATTTCTTTCACGTCGTCACGTCCGTTTCTTTGCAGGGCCCGAGGGGGCAGGACCAAGGGTCTCGCCCTCGACCGGTTCACAGGTCAGAAGAATTTGCTCCACAGGAGCCGCCGCCTCGATGCGGCGCACCAGCATAGCGGTCGCCTGCCGGCCCATCTCCTCGCGGGGAATGCTGAAGGAGGCGAACTGCACATGGCTGCGCTCGGCGCGGATATGGCTGCCGAG
>NZ_JBLFFK010000066.1:0-1863 GCF_051400715.1 Neorhizobium descurainiae | reverse complement strand
TTTTTTGAGGGCAGCGATGCGGAAGATGGCGTTGGGGGCGCCGTAGCCTCTGTAGCCGCGGCGCTCGACGATCTCGAAGAAGAAGCCCTCCCCGAAGGTCATGCTGTAGAGCTGGAAATATTCGCCGTGCTCGTCGCGGTCGTAGAGGATGTTGTCGGCCTTCAGCCTCTCGGTCAACTCCGGATCGAGGCCGAAGCGGGCCTCCACGTCGCCGTAGTAGTTCGGCGAGATTGGAAGCGGCCGGAAGCCGTTCCGGCGCAGCGCCTCGGCGGTGGCGAAGATGTCGTTCGTCGAAAAGGCCAGATGCTGGACGCCCGAACCGAACGTCTCGGCAATGAAATGCCCGGCCAGCGTGCGGCGGTTCTCCGCCCCGTTCAGCGTGATCCGCAGGCTGCCGGAGGCGTTCTCCACCACCTGGCTCCTGACCACGCCGGCCGGATCGATGATGTCGACCATCGGCGTCTTCTGCGCCTCGAAGATCGAGGTGTAGAACAGAAGCCAGGTCAGCATCTCGTCATAGGCGACCGTCTGGGCGATGTGGTCCACGTGTTCGAGATGCGCCGGCGCGACCTCGGCATCCTCCGCCACGTCCTCCGCCACCGGCAGGAAGTCGATCTCGGAAAACCGGCCGAGCCTGCTCTTCTCGTCGATCAGATAGATCAGCCCGCCGCCGACGCCGCGGATCGCCGGGATCTCCACCTCGCCCCGGCCGACCGGCTGGCGGAAGGCTTCCGCCCCGAGCGCCACGGCGCGCGCCAGCGCATCCTTGGCATCCCCGACCTTGAGCGCCAGCGCATAGGCCGAGGTGCCGTGCACCGCAAACGAGGCGCTGGCGAAACCCTTCTCCTCCGTGTTGACGAGCAGCCTTATGTCGCCCTGGCTGTAGAGGCCGACCTTCTTCGTCCGGTGGGCGGCCACCTTGCGGAAGCCGAGCGTCCGCAGGATGCCGGCAAGATCGGCGGCGTCCTTCTCGTCGGCCGAGAACTCCACGAAGCCGATGCCCGTCACCGTCGCCCGCTCCGGCATGGCGGCAACGGTGAGCGAGGAGACGTTCGGCCTGCGGCGCACCTGGTCGCCGAGATAGACCAGCGAGCGGTGGCCGTCGGCGGCGATCGGCCGCGCCTGGCCGCCGCGGAACTGGTCGTTGAAGATCTCCAGCGAGAAATAGCCGTCATAGCCGGTCTCGGCGACCGCCGCCGTGAAGTCCGTCACCGCCAGGTCCCCCTCGCCCGGCATGTTGCGGAAATGCCGCGACCAGTAGAGCAGGTCCATGTCGATCAGCGGCGCGTCGGCCAGCTGGACGATGAAGATCTTGTCCTTCGGGATGGAGCGGATCGAGTTGATGTCGATCTTCCGCGACAGCGTGTGAAAGCTGTCGAGGATCAGGCCGATGTTTTGATGATCGGCGCGGCGGACGATCTCCCAGGCGTCGCGGTGGTCGTTGATGTGGCGGCCCCAGGCGAGCGCCTCGTAGCCGACCTTCAGGCCGCGCCTGGCCGCCCGCTCGCCGAGCGCGTGGAAATCGGCCGCCGCCCGGTCGATGCCGCCGAGCGACACCGGCGAGACGTTCGAGCAGACCAGCAGCAGGTCGGTGCCGAGCTGCTGCATGACGTCGAACTTGCGCTCGGCGCGGTCGAAGGTGCGGGAGCGGTGCGGTTCCGGCATGCCCTCGAAATCCCGGAACGGCTGGAACAGGGTGATCTCCAGCCCGAAATCCCGCACCATCCTCCCGACATCCGCAGGACGGCCGTCAAACGCCAGGAAGTCGTTCTCGAAGATCTCGACCCCGTCAAACCCAGCCTTCGAAATCGCCTCCAGCTTCTCGGGAAGGTCCCCGCTGATCGATACCGTCGCTATCGACGT
>NZ_JBLFFK010000065.1:0-2042 GCF_051400715.1 Neorhizobium descurainiae | reverse complement strand
CGCCTCGGTCTCAGGCGCAAGAGCCGCCTGGCCGGCGATGCGCTCCGTCACCACCACGAACGGATAGTCGGCGGGCGCGGCGCTCGACGTGCGTTGAGACAATTCGATCTGCGCCACGTGCTTCGGCTCGCCAAAGGCGTCGACAAGCTGCCTGAGAACATCGAGATAATGTCCGGCCAACCGGCCGATCGTATCGGCCTTGAACAGATCGGTCTTGTAAGAAACCAGGATGTCGAAGGTTTCGCCCTGGTCGATCGCGTCGACGACGATGTCGAACTGGGCGGATATCGAATCCCGGCCCTGCGGCGCGCCGGTCACGCCGTCGAGCGATATCCGTTCGCGTCCCTTCTGATGCATGTTGAACATGACCTGGAAGAGCGGCGTCGTGGAGAGGTTTCGGGTCGGCTGCAGTTCCTCGACCAGTTCCGCGAAGGGGACATCCTGGTTTTTCTGCGCTTCGAGGACGCGCAGGCGCGTCTGCTCCAGGAGCGAGGAAAGCATCATCGCTCCCGAAATGTCGGCTCTGAGAACCAGCGTGTTGACGAAGAAGCCGATGAGCTCCTGGGTCTCCAGCCGGTTGCGGCCGGCCACCGGCACGCCGATCCGGATGTCGGACTGGCCGCTGTAGCGGTAGAGAAGCAATTGCAGTGCGCAGAGCAGAACGACAAACGGGGTTGTCCCGCCCCTGCGCGCCACATGCCGGAGGCGGGCACTCACCTCGGCCGGGACATTGATGCCGATTTGTCCGGCCGCGTCGCCGACGCTGTTCGTTCTCTTTCCGTCGAGGGGGAGTTGCAACACGGGATGCTCTTTTCCGAGCCGCTTCCGCCAATAGGAGAGCTGCTGCTGCAGCTCGTCGTGATCCAGCCACTCTCGCTGCCAAAGCGCGTAATCGCGATAGCGAACATGAAGCTCCGGCAGGACGGCATCGCGTCCGTCGCGGGCAGCGTTGTAGAAGACGGCGAATTCGTTCATCAGGATCGGCATCGACCAGGCGTCGGAGACGATGTGATGCATGGCGAAGTGCAGGACATGATCCGCTGCGCCCAGACGGATGGCCGTCAGCCGCAAAGGTACGCCGTGCTTGAGATCAAACGGCGCTTGGGCCGCCTCCGCCAGGATTTCGTCGAGCCGAGTCGAGCGGTGAGGCTCGGCTAGATCACCGATTTCCAGAAGCTGCCAGGAAACGGAAGGCTCGGTGTCGATCGTCTGGAAGGGAACGCCGTCGATCTCCCGAAAACGCGTCCGCAGACTTTCCTGCCGTTCGATGAGCCGCCGGGCAGCTGTCTGAAGAGCGTTCCAGTCCAGTGCTCCGATCAGGCGCACCTTGCCGACGATGTTATAGGCGGAACTTTCGGGATCAAGGCGCCACAGGAACCACAGTCGCTCTTGCGCCGGAGACAGCGGAATGTCGGTCCCTTCGGTCTCGAACCTGTGGATGCGAAGGTCGGCTTGCGAAATCCCGAGGGCCCGCAGCTTCTGCCGCAAGGCGGACCGTTCGGAAGCCGGCAGGGCGCAGTAATGGGCGGCGAGCTTTTCCTTCCGATCGGCCGGCATGTCCATCAGGCGTCTCCCTTTCCGAAGGTCATCAACAGGTCGGCGAACTCTTCGTCCGAGAGGCTTGAGAGTTTGTCCTGCCCCTGGCGCTCGTCACTCGTCGTCAGGGACGCGATCGTCGGATCCATGACGAAGGCGGAGGGCCGGACCGTCATGCCGAGCTTTCGGTTCATCAAAGCGAGCATGCGCATTAGGGCCAGGGAATCGCCACCGATTTCGAAGAAGTTGTCGTTGACGCCGACGGTGTCGAGGCCGAGGACGTCCTGCCAGATGGCGGCGAGCGCGGCTTCGGTCTCGGTGCGGGGAGCGACATAGGCTGCAGCCGAGGCAAGCTGCGGGTCGGGCAGCGCCCGGCGGTCGAGCTTGCCGTTGACGGTGAGCGGCATGGCGCCGAGGAAGGTGACGGATGCCGGCACCATGTAGGATGGCAGCCGTCCGGCCAGGTGAGCCCGCAGCTCCTCGGCGGTGACGGCGTCCTTGTCGGC
>NZ_JBLFFK010000064.1:0-2160 GCF_051400715.1 Neorhizobium descurainiae | reverse complement strand
AGGCAGACCGTGTCAAAACCCATAGATAGCCACTGATTTAAGGAGCATGAAAACAGAACACGATTTCAGGATCGTTTTCATCCAGATTGTCGATGAAGCCGCTAGTGCGAAATCCGGCGGAGTTCAGAAGTTTTTGCATTTGCTGATTGGATAGGTTCGTTGATGCGAAAAGCTTTGGCGTTTCACATATCTCCTTGAAATGTCGGACGAGGCCAATTCCGAGCCCTTGCCGCCGGAAGTCCTCTCCTACCATGACCATCTCAATGAACCCGTTTCCGAAAAAATGGTAGTTAAGGACGCCATAGGCGCCGACTAAGTCTCCGATCTCAGCCACATAGCAACATTCGGTCCCTATCCAACTCCTTATATGATCACGGCGCTCAGATGCGCTCGATGCAAGCGTATCAAAGGCGACCAGCCTGTCGTAGTCAGCAACTGTGGCTCTTCTTATTTCCATAGCGAATCCATATCCAATCGCGTTGAGGCATTTTCAAAAACCCGCACCTCGGAAAGCTTTTCCGAGGATTCACAGCTTTAAGCACCCATAGTATGTTTTGCCATGGCACATTTATCAGGAACAGACCGCTCTCAAATGCTGCTTCTGCCTGAAGTGGTTGATGATTACGTAGGTCCGGACAACCCGGTTCGGTTCATCGAAGCTTTCATCGATGGACTGGATTTGCAGGCCTCCGGATTTATACGCGTGGAGCCCAAGTTGACGGGTCGTCCGGGTTACGATCCGGCAGATCTTCTGAAGCTCTACCTGTACGGCTACTTGAACCGAGTGCGGTCGAGCCGTCGGCTGGAAGCCGAGACGCACCGCAATATCGAAATGATCTGGCTGTTGCGGCACCTGAAGCCGGATCACAAAACCATCGCCAACTTTCGTCGGATCAACCATGCTGCGTTCCGGCAGGTGTTCCGGGAGTTCGTCATCCTGTGCCGCCAACTCGACCTGTTCGGCCGGGAACTGCTGGCGGTCGATGGCACGCGCATCAAGGCGGTCAACAACAAGGATCGCAACTTTACGCGGGCGGCGCTGACAAAGTTCATTCGCGAGGCGGACGAACGGCTGACCGAGTACATGAAGCGGCTCGACGACGGCGATGCACAGGAAGAGAATATCGGCGGCAGTGGGCCACGAGCCAAAAATCTCGCCGAGAAGATCGCCGCGATCAAGGGAAAGCGGGACTGGCACAAGGCGCTGCTCGATGAGTTGGACCGGACAGGCGAAGACCAGATATCGCTGACGGATCCCGATAGCCGCGCCATGGCGCGCATGACCAAGGTTAGCGTCGGTTACAACATCCAGCTTGCCGTCGATGTGAAACACAAGCTGATCGCTGAGCAGGAGGTTAGCAGCCAGGTCGTCGATATGGGGCTGCTGACGCAGACGACGCAGGCGGCGATGGACAATCTCGGCGTTGAGCAGATCGAGGTGGTTGCCGATCGCGGCTACTTCAAAGTCGAGGATATCGAGGCATGCGAGAAGGCGGGCATCACCGCCTATGTCCCCAAGCCATTGCAAGGAGCCGCCGTCCGCGAGGGATTCTTTTCCAAGGACGAGTTCCGCTATGATGCAGAGAAGGATGTCTACGTCTGCCCGGCGGGACAGCACCTCTCACCGCGATATGAGAAGAAGACGCGCGACCTGAAGCTTGTCGAATACTGCAACCGGGAAGCCTGTCGGTCCTGCGCTCTGAAGGCGCATTGCACCCATGGATACCGAAGGGTCGGCCGGGTCGAAAACGAGGCGGTTCTTGACCGGATGGCAGCGCGCCTTGCAGCCAGACCCGAAGTGCTCGACCAGCGTCGCGAAAGTGTCGAGCATCCGTTCGGCACGATCAAGCAATGGATGTATCAGGGCGCCTTCTTGATGCGGAGGCTGCAAAATGTCCGCGGGGAGTTCAGTTTGACGGCGCTCGCCTATAACATTCGAAGAGCCATCACCCTCATCGGCGTTCCAGGCCTGATCGCAGCCGTCAGGCTGTGAGAGGAGGACCTTCGACAGACCGACATGCAACATTGTCTCCCAAGAAGTGCAAAAGAACGTCAGTGCTGGCGTATATACAGTAGATGAGCGCGGAAACTCCAAAATTCCCGCCACCGACACAATCAGCTTGCTACAATCACGATCGGCGGACTTTTGACACGGTCTGC
>NZ_JBLFFK010000063.1:0-2551 GCF_051400715.1 Neorhizobium descurainiae | reverse complement strand
CAGCTCTCCCAGGGCGCCACCGAACAGGCCTCTTCCGCCGAAGAGGCCTCCGCCTCCATGGAGCAGATGGCCGCCAACATCAAGCAGAACGCCGACAACGCAGCCCAGACCGAGAAGATCGCCCGCCAGTCCTCGAAGGACGCGGAGACCTCCGGCCAGGCCGTCGGCCGCGCGGTCACCGCCATGCGCACCATCGCCGAGAAGATCTCGATCGTCCAGGAGATCGCCCGCCAGACCGACCTTCTCGCCTTGAACGCCGCCGTCGAGGCCGCCCGTGCCGGCGAGCACGGCAAGGGCTTTGCCGTCGTCGCTTCCGAAGTGCGCAAGCTTGCCGAGCGCAGCCAGGCGGCCGCAGCGGAGATCAGCGCCCTTTCCGGCGAAACCGTGCAGGTGGCGACCGAGGCCGGCGAGATGCTGAACCGGCTGGTGCCGGACATCCAGAAGACCGCCGAGCTGGTCTCGGAGATCTCCGCCGCCTGCCGCGAGCAGGATATCGGCGCCGCCCAGATCAACGAGGCGATCCAGCAGCTCGACAAGGTGACCCAACAGAATGCCGGCGCCTCTGAGGAGATGTCGGCAACGTCGGAAGAGCTCGCCGCCCAGGCCGAGGAGCTGCAGGCCTCCATCGCCTTCTTCCGGATCGACCAGGCCGGACCCGCCAAGCCGGCGAAGCATGCGGCGACAACGGCCCCGATCATGGCGAAGCCTTCGGCGAAACCCGCCCAACGTTCCGGGCCGCAGAGCCGCAAGCAGGATCATTCCGTCGCAGCCCAGCAGGCCCGCGCCAAGGGCTTCGCCCTCGACATGTCCATGGGCGGACCGGACTCAGATGACGAGAATTTCCGCGCAAGCGCATAACAAAGGAAGACAATCCCGGGCCGGATGAAAGGCCCGGGAATCGCTGCCCGCATGCAGCCGGGCAACCATCCGGGAAAACCGGATAATGGCAGAAGGGTGAATGTATCGGTCTTCTCTATTGCTGGACCGCCGCTTCTTGCGGTGGCCCGACCTGATTTCGATCGCAATCCAGAGGGAATTCGATGCGCCTCACTATCAAACTGAAGCTCGGACTGGTTTTCAGTTTCATCGTCACACTGACGTTGGCCATGGCCGGTCTATCAATCTACAATCTGTCGTCGCTCAACAGCGATATTACCGTCATGGTGTCCGGCCCCGTCGCCAACCTGCGCGATTCCGGCGATCTGTCGGATGCCGTCCTGCGCTCCATCCGCTCGGAAAAAGACGCCATCATCAATACCGATCCGCAGAAGATCGCCGGTTACGTCGCCGAGATTTCGCAGCAGCGCGATCTGATCAGGAAGCTGCACGAGAACCTGAGCCGCTCCGACGATCCGGAGATCCGGAACTACATGTCCGAATTCACCGATCTTTCCGCCAAGTGGATCGTTCTGCAGGATCGCGTCGCGGAACTTGCCCGGCAGAACACGCTTGAATCCAACAACCAGGCGGGCATGATCTCCATGGGCGAAGGCCAGGAGGTCACGGCGCAACTCCTGGCCGTGCTGCAAAAACTGAACGACACGGTGACGGGCAACGTCGCCGAAACGGACGCCTCGACGAACGAACAATATCTGCAGTCGCGCAACATGCTGGTCACCATGACCGGTATCCTGATCGTCGCATCCTTCACCTGTGCCGTCTGGATCCTGCTCAACATCTCCCGCGGTCTCAAGCGCGCCGTCGGCCTGGCGGATGCCGTCAGCATCGGCGACCTCAACCAGAACGTCGAGCATCCAAGCAATGACGAGATCCGCGATCTCGTCAACGCCATGAACCGCATGACCGGCAACCTCCGGAACACGGCCACTATCGCCGACCAGATCGCCAATGGGGACCTGACGGTTTCGCCGAAGCCGCTGTCGGACAAGGATACGCTGGGCCTTGCGCTGGAAAGCATGGTGGAGCGCCTGCGCGGCGTCGTCGCCGATGCGCTCTCGGCATCCAACAACGTCTCGTCCGGCAGCCAGGAGCTTTCGGCAAGCTCCGAACAGCTCTCCCAGGGCGCCACCGAGCAGGCCTCCTCCGCCGAAGAGGCCTCCGCCTCCATGGAGCAGATGGCCGCCAACATCAAGCAGAACGCCGACAACGCAGCCCAGACCGAGAAGATCGCCCGCCAGTCCTCGAAGGACGCGGAGACCTCCGGCCAGGCCGTCGGCCGCGCGGTCACCGCCATGCGCACCATCGCCGAGAAGATCTCGATCGTCCAGGAGATCGCCCGCCAGACCGACCTTCTCGCCTTGAACGCCGCCGTCGAGGCCGCCCGTGCCGGCGAGCACGGCAAGGGCTTTGCCGTCGTCGCTTCCGAAGTGCGCAAGCTTGCCGAGCGCAGCCAGGCGGCCGCAGCGGAGATCAGCGCCCTTTCCGGCGAAACCGTGCAGGTGGCGACCGAGGCCGGCGAGATGCTGAACCGGCTGGTGCCGGACATCCAGAAGACCGCCGAGCTGGTCTCGGAGATCTCCGCCGCCTGCCGCGAGCAGGATATCGGCGCCGCCCAGATCAACGAGGCGATCCAGCAGCTCGACAAGGTGAC
>NZ_JBLFFK010000062.1:0-3024 GCF_051400715.1 Neorhizobium descurainiae | reverse complement strand
GCTTCCATTCAGGCTTCAGACACCTTCTTGGAATCATCATCAGCCCGATCACTCAACCCTATTCTCGGACGGGCTCTGAGAGGTTCACACGCATGACATAGCGACGTGAGAGCGTAGGCAGATGGCTACGCGTACCGAGGCAATTATCGCCTCGCATGGAGTGTCATGTCGCCGAAGGCAGACCAGCAGGAGGATGAAGGTGCGGGGAACGCCGGGCTTAGCTTCGCGCTCTATCAGCAGCTCAGGGATCGCATCATTCGGCACGAGATCCCGTCCGGCCAGCACCTGGACATAAGGCGGTTGGCCGAAGACTTTTCAGTGAGCGCCGTGCCGGTGCGGGACGCGATCAACAGGCTGACGGGTGAGGCCCTCGTACAGCACGTTCCATCGAAAGGATATTTCGTCCGACCGATTTCGACTGTGGGACTAATTGAAGCCTATGATATGATTTTCATCATGCTCCGGCACAGCATCATGTATGCCGGAACCACGTTCGAGGAAGCGGGGCTGCAACGGCGTCCTGATTTCGATCGCTCCACAAGCAGCTCCGAGGTGAGAGTAACCGAGGAGACGGCCAAGGAATATGCAATCTTCGTCGAGTCTCTGTTCGAACGGATTGCCGCGCTCAGCGTTAATGCCACAGCCGTTGCAGTAACCCGTTATTTCCTCGACAGGACGCATTATGCCCGGGCACGCGACCTCCTTGACATAAGCTACCTGCGGACGGTCGACGAGTACATGGATACACTACTGACAGGTCTGACAACGCCGGATTGGGAAAAGGCATTTGCGGCCCTGGACGGCCTACGCAATGGGAAGCTGCCAAGATTACCGGGTCTCGTGAATGACATTGAATTGCAGATCCTGGCGCGCGATCCGCGTTTCCAGACTGGATCGGACGACGACTGATCGGGCAGAAGACATTGGATTAACGAGCCACTGAGGATTTAAAGCATGAACAGAAGTGAGGCGAAGGTCCGCAGCCTGCCGGCAGCCGTGACGCAGCTTATAGACGAATTCGAGTTGGCCTTCCTTGTCATGAAATATGGTGTTTCCATCAATTCGTCCAGTTTCAGCCTCTCGGGCCTTCGCCTGCCTTTCGGCATCGAAGTAAGCGGTGGCGGTAAAGATATCGAAATCGGTAACGAGGAGTTCGACGGCGCTTTCGCTATCTACACGGAACGGATCTACGACCGGCTCGCAAGCCTCACGGAAAACGTCGAAATGATGCGCACCGTGAGATGCTTTATAGACAGCAGCAGCGATGTCCGGAGAGCAGCGGCGAAAAATCGCGCATACTTCCACGCGGATGCTAAAGGGCTCCTGACTTTAACAGACGCACTGCTCCGGCTGGATACATCCGGAGCTTTGACCGAGCTCGACGCGCAACTCGCTCGTCATACCGATCGCCTCCCAGAACTGCTCACGATGCCCTGTGTCGGCGCAACCCGAGATTCTAGCGCGGCTTGATGCATTCGGCTCAGTAGGACGACGTGGACCATCCCACATCAAGGGACTCCTTCGACCAAGAGCGGTTGACCAAAAGTCCCTCGATCGCTCCTAATGAGCCGTTTTGGCGCCGGCGGGCATGTGTCAGCGCATCGGCATAAAGATAATAACCCGCTTCAAAGCGCCCAGCCTCATGCTCAACAATGTCGCGGATCGTGGCCGTCGCGAGATCGAGGCGGTGCGTTGATATCTGCTCGGTCAGCTGACCCAACATTTTTGCGAGCTCTGCTGCAGCATGAGCGTCGTTCGAAACCGCCCGTCTGAAAGCGAGCGTCTGGTCGAGAATGCTGAGCAGATGCCAACGCGGCTGCCGATGATAGCAGACCTCCACAAGGCGGCGAATGACGGCTTCGGTCCACCAAAATGCATGGGCTGGCTTCGTGCCCTCCGAAAGCTCCCTCCCGCAGCGAACCGCAGCCGCCCCTACCGCGGCAATCTGCTTTTCATGTCGAGCAACGAAATCATCATCCAACCCTGCAACGGCCACCGCCTGGCTCACCAAGCACGCGTGGGTTACGTCCGACTGTGACAGCCTTTTGGCAAAGAAGCCTCTTTCAGGAACGAAGTCGACCAGGCGTTCGTGCGAGACACGAAACAAAGCTTCCCTCACCGGGACGAGGCTCACTCCCAGAGCAGCGGAAATCTCGCGGACGTTTATAGGTGCACTATCCGATAAGACGTTGCGCGTAACGTACGCCTTAACGAACCGATAGGTGCGCCTCTGCGCATGCGGTGTCATGGTCTTCTCCACGAGAGCTTTGGCTATTCAATCAAGCGTTCTCACATGCAGTAAGTTACCAGTGGTTTGATCATTGCATTACCGGAAGCGTGACCGCAACTGTAGATTTATACGGGGCTTTTTTCAACTCGGCACGGCGATCTCTCGAAATCCCACACCCGGATTCAGCGAGACCACCGAGCTTTCGCCGATCGCAACAGTGATGCAGATTGGATCAACGGCCGAAAGCTCCAACTTTCAGCACCACGGTATTACGAGCCGTGACCTTGCCAAAAGCCGGGCGCTTGTGGCGGATTCCGAGCCGCGCCGGCTTGGCAGATTTAAGCGGCAGGCCGACCCTCGAGTGAATGCCTCAGCGCGTTTTCGTCGTTCTTCCAACGTGGAACCACGTGCGTCATTCACGATGTTTTCACCGTCGGCGGAACCTTCAATTCTTTGTGAGTTCAAACCTAACCCGCTTCCGTCATTCACGTGGACGCCGTCTGGGTCAGAGAGGAAGGAGGTACGAATTCCTCCAGCAGCAAACCTGCACTGACATCGGGAAGCGCTCGAAGCGGTACATGCCCGCGATTTACGGCCATGATCATTGTGTAATTCCTTATCCTTTGTCCCTGTGTCCGATCAGGCAGATGTTCAGGACCGCGATGGGGCGGTCCCGGTCTTGTAGGCGTCGCGCAAGTCGTTTCCATTCGTCGTCGAGGCCTTGTCAATGCCGCGTGAATTTTCCCCATTAGTGCATTAGTGGGCTCTTCCGCAATTTCGGTGCAACTTTCTGA
>NZ_JBLFFK010000061.1:0-3090 GCF_051400715.1 Neorhizobium descurainiae | reverse complement strand
GAACCGTCCGAATGCTGGATCGTAGTATCTTGCGTTGAGGTACATGAGGCCGGTTTCGGGATCGAAGCGTTCGCCGATATAGCCCTTCTCGGTCTGCATCGCCTTGTTGGTCGGCTCGCCATAGGCGGCATAGGCGGTCTGCTCGGCAAGCGTCCCCGCCTCGTTGGTCACCAGCCTGACGGAGGACAGATGATCGCGATGCAGGAAGGACTTGGTTGTTGTCCCCGCCGCCGTGGTGGTGACCTTCAGGTCGGGATGCGGATAGCGAGTATAGACTTCCGCGCCCGGGGTCGTGCGGTCGATCTCGACGTTCGCATTGGCATAGAGCGTCTTGCCGAAGGCCCAGGTCTTGATCGCCCGCGCGCCATCCGGACCGTAGGCGAAGGTGACCGCAGCACCTGACTGCGTGACGCTTTCGAGCAGGTTCGAGCGGTCCCAGGCAAGCGTGCGGGTGCCGTCCGAGACCATGTTGCCGTTGGCGTCGTAGCCGATCGTCTTCGTGCCGATCTTGGTCGCCGCATGCGGCCGGACCGCAGTCCCGGCCGGATAGGTATAGGCGCCGACCTTGGTGCGCGACAGGAGATTGCCGGTCAGCGAATAGCTGTAGGTCTCGTCGAGCGCGTTGTTGCCGGCATTGTCGGCCGAGGTCAGACGCCCGAGGTCGTCATAGCCATAGGTCCAGCTGTCGGAAGCCGTCAGCCCCACGATCGTCTTGATCCGGCCGAGCTTGTCGCGCGCGGTGTACTGATTGTCCATCAGCACCGTCGTGCCTTTCTTCGTCGTCACCCGCGTCAGCCAGCGCCGCTCGGGCGAATAGGCGAACGTCGTCGAAACCCCGTTGGCATAGGTGATCGACGCCGTCTGGCCGTCCGCCTCGTAGGTCGCCGCCGTGACATGGCCGGGGATGGTCAGGAGCCTGTTCGCGGTGTTGTAGGTCCAGGGCGCCGACGCCGTGCCGACATTGACGTTGGCCGGCGTATAGGCGATCGACAGCGTCAGGTCGGCCTTGCCCTTCGTCTCCGTCGTCGTGTGGGTGATCCCGTCGATCACCGACTTCGTCGTCAGCACCGTGCCCGAACCGGTCAGGCTGCGGCTGTAGCTGTGCTTGGCGGCCCCATTGGTCGATACCGTCAACAGCCCGACATTGTGGAACGGCGCGGCGCCCACCCCGGTCTCGGCCGTGTCGTAGGTGTTGGTCGCCGTCACCGTCGCCGCCGTCTCGCCCGCTCCCTTCACCTGCTTCTTCAAGAGCCGGCCCATCTGGTCATAGGAAAGCGTCGTCACCGCGCCACGCGCGTCCGTCTGGCTGATGAGCCGGTTGGCGTTGTCATAGGCATAGGACCAGCTGCCGAGGTCCGGATCGCTCGCCGTCAGCCGGTTGCCCAGAAGATCGTGGGTATAGGTCCACACCGCCCCGCTATGATCGCGTACCCCCCTCAGCCGGCCGAGAACGTCGTAGCTGCGGCGCTCGTTCATCCAGCCCCCCGGCACCTGCATTGCCTTGAGGATCACGTTGCCGTCCTTATCCATGACGGTTCGTTGGATCTTGCCCTCCTCGTCCGTCATGCGAACATCCGTTACTGGCAGATCCGGAAGGTCACTAATGGTGGCCGGCTGCACGAGATAGGTATAGGTCCGCTGCGAGGCATCCGGGTTGACCGTCTTCACCACCCGGTCGTTCCAGTCGTAGGAATTGTCCGTGACCTGCATCGTGCCGCCCGAGAAGTAGGGGAAGCTCGTCCTGGCGACATTGCCGCGCCCATCGTAGCGTGTATCCGTCAACCGCGTCGGCCCGCTCGTCGTATCGCGCGGCGTCTGCATCCGCCACGGCCGACCGAGCCCGTCATAGAACGTGCGGGTGAACACGTCCCCTGTCCCCGTCGCCAAGGGCTCATAGGTCACCACCGCCTGGCTTGCCGGATTGCCTTCGTTCTCATAGCGGGTGTTGACATATTTGCCGGTGCCGGAGTTCGTATAGCCATACGGCCGGCAATAGGGGTCGTAGGTGAACGTCTCCGTCACCCCGTTCCAGTCCACCTTCGAGGCCGGCTTGCCGCACGAATAATCCGGCACGTAGCTCGTCACGAACCGCGTATCCGCCGCAAGGCTGCCATTGGCGAAGTACTTCGGCGCACGCTCCTTCACCACATGGAGCTTGTAGGTCGTGTCGTAATCCCATTCCGTCCGGTTGCCCGCCCCGTCCACATGCGAAAGACGGTTGCCGTAAGCGTCGTAGGTGAAGGTCTCGGCATAATAGCTCGACGTCGGCTCGACCGACTTGTAGCGCCGCAGCATCGTCACATTGCCGTTGACAGGCGGCGTCGCGTCGCTGGTGGCGCCGTCATAGAAGAACACCCGGTGCTGCTCATACACATCCGTCGACGTGCTGAAGCCGCCCGAGCGGACATTGCTCGCCCGCGGCAGCGACACGATATAGGCCGTCGTGTTCGGCGCATAGGACGTCACCGTCCACGTCTCGTCACCGGTCAAATCCGTGCGGCCGAAGTCGCGGATCTGGGTGATGTTGCCATAAGCGTCGAAGCTGCGCTCCTTGCGCAGCACCAGCGAACTGGTCTCGTTCAGCGTCGTCTCCGTCACCGTGTTCAACGCCCGGTACGGCTTCGTCGTGGCGTTGACCGAATAGGTCTCCGTCACCGTCCTCGAGGCCGTCCCCGCCGCATTGCGCGTCACCGTCTGCGCCGGCAGGCCGTAGCTCGCCAGATCCTGACGGTAGGTGATCTCCGTCACCGGACGCGCCGTCTCCCCCCAGGCCAGCGGCTTCGTCACCGTGATCGTCTTGTAGCCCAGGAACTTCCGCGCCTTCGGATCGTAAAGACCGCCCGCATAGGCATAGTCCGTCACCCCCGTCGTCAGCCGCCCGTCGCTCACCGTCAGCTTCGTCACCGCATGCAACACCTGCGGCATGTAGACGTTCGTCCACCGCGTCGACGGCGTGTAATCCACCGAAACCGTCCCGCCAGTCTCCAACTTCACGCTCCGCAACAGGTTCGGATTGCCAGCGCCAGATTGCGAGATCATCAGATCGGTGTATGTGCGAAGAAAATCCGGCAGACCATCTCCGTTGAAATC
>NZ_JBLFFK010000060.1:0-3150 GCF_051400715.1 Neorhizobium descurainiae | reverse complement strand
CCATTCAGGCTTCAGACACCTTCTTGGAATCATCATCAGCCCGATCACTCAACCCTATTCTCGGACGGGCTCTCAGGTCGTCGACTTCTCACACTCCTTCACCGGCGTCTGCTATTCGCAGCCGGTTTCTTGTCACGTCGCCACAGCCAACGTCGGGTTCCGATAATCTTCCTGCTTCACCAACATGGCCCATATTTTCCGGGCCATCTTGTTCGCCAGCGCAATCGCTACTAGCATACGCGGTTTCTTTTCATCCGCGCCAGCCATGACCCCTTCACAGGTGGCTTGAGGCTCGCCCACCTGACACGGGTCATCGCACCAATAATTAACAGCCGTCGGATGTCAGCGTGTCCGGCCTTCGAAGCTCGTCCGAGCCGTTCTTTTCCACCTGATGAGAATTGTCGAGGAACCGGACCGAGGCAGGCGGCAAAATCTCGACCGCATCGGACGTGTTCCATCACGGGTGCAAAGGCTTCGACAGCCAGCGCGATCATAGGCCCTACGCGAGGCATAGTTTGAAGCCGCCTCGCATTATTGCTTTGACGGGACAATTCGGTGAGCCGCTTCGTTTTTTTCCTCGATCCTTGTTGTCTTCTCGTGGCTCTGGGCAAGCAGATCACGGCATTCGTCTCGCACAAGTTCCGGCAGATCGATCTCAACGTTCTCGACTATTGCCTCGATGCGATCAACGCGACCGATTCCAAGCGGAACAACCTGTCCATATTCGTAGAGAACTGCACGCAGTGCATTCATCAGTTCCGTCCGTTGATGGACAATACGCTCGCGCGCCCGAAACAAGATCGCGCGAGCCTGCTGATCCGCTGTTTTGGGGGAGACGAAACGCATCTCGGGCTGACGAGCTGCAATGACGATTGCCTCGGCATCGGCTGCGTCGTTCTTCTGTCGCTTCACGAACGGGCGCACGTATTGCGGGGGCAATCAACTTGACTTCATGCCCCAGCTTGACGAGTTCTGGGAACCAATAATGGGCACTGCCGCAGGCTTCCATGACGACAAGTGCAGGCGTCTGCCCTGCCATGAAGCGTAAAAACTGTCCTCGTATCAGCTTTTTCCGAAATTTTACCTCGACTGTCATCGTCGCTCCGTGAAGCTGCAAAACATTCTTTGCCAAGTCCACGCCGATCATCGGTCCTTCGTCTGCCATCCTCTCTGCTCTGCGGTTTGCACCACATTATCCTTGGCACACGGCGATGCCGCTAGGGGAGGACGGCAACCACCCCATCTCCTCACACTTAACAAGGGGGAGATCGGGTCCGGGGATTTATGGGGAAAATACAAGTGGATACTTGGCGAGGCGCATTCTGAAACCATGGTGCTCTGGCTTGAAGTTGCCATTTTGCTGGGTCTATGACCGGTGCAAGACAGGACGGAGTTAAGTTTTTGGAGTACTGGATTTCCCATCTGCGCATTGTGGCGGCGTTTATCATCCGCGAAATAGCCACCCGGTATGGAAGAAGTCCGGGAGGGTATATCTGGGCTCTACTGGAGCCGATGGCGTTTATCGCGCTGATGAGCCTGCTGATGAGTTCGATCGGTCGCATACCTGCGATTGGCGACAGCTTCCCGCTTTTTTACGCAACTGGTTTTCTCGCCTTCAATTTATACAAGGGCATGGAGGCCTACCTGACCTCTTCGATCAGCGCGAATAAAGCGTTGATGTCATACCCTAATGTGGCTCCAATCGACCCGGTGATAGGGCGCTTTGTCCTGCAGGGCGCAACATCATTTGTGGTCTCAGCCGTGATTTTGGGTGGAGCGATGCTTACTACCCGCCATTCTCTTAACCTTCAATGGGCGTATATTCTTGAGGCGGTGGCTTACGCTTGGCTGTTAGCTCTGGGCGTCGCACTCATGAACATCGTGCTGTTCTTTCGTTTCCCTCTCTACGAGAAGATTTTTGGAATCTTAATGCGCCCGTTGTTTATTCTTTCGGGAATCTTCTACCTCCCTTCGCAGATGCCGCATCCCTTCAGCGATATTCTGCTCGACAATCCGATCGTCCACATTGTCATGTTATTCCGGAAGGGTTTTTATGGGGTAAGAGCTGCTGAGGGGCTGGACCTTTGGTTTTTGAGTGAGACCTCACTTATGATGCTTTTCATAGGTCTGCTGTTCTTTACGTTCTGGCCGGTTGGCAGAGAGCGCGCGTGATCCTTTTATCATTTGTGTAACGTGCATTAACTTCATCATTGGCATCTTCATTTGTAAGCGACAATCCGGTTGAAGTGCCCCCACTTTCGACCGGACAGTCGGCATAAGCAGAAAGGCTCAAGCACAGGCTTGAGGACAGGCTTATGTCTAACGAGTATCGACACGTTGAATTGCTGATGGGTGATGTCCGCCGCAGGCGATGGACAACCGAGCAAAAGCTGACGATCATTGAGCAGAGTTTCGAACCAGGCGAGACGGTATCTTCGACCGCTCGCCGCCATGGCGTTGCGCCCAATCTGCTTTACCGGTGGCGCAGGCTTCTGAGCGAGGGAGGTGCTGCAGCCGTGGATTCTGACGAGCCGGTTGTCGGCAATTCGGAAGTGAAGAAGCTGGAAGATCGCGTCCGCGAGCTGGAGCGCATGCTCGGTCGCAAGACGATGGAGGTCGAAATCCTCCGCGAAGCACTTTCGAAAGCAGACTCAAAAAAACGGATATCGCGGCCGATCTTGTTGCCGAAGGGCGGTTCCCGATGAAAGCCGTCGCAGACACGCTGGGCGTCTCCCGTTCCAACCTCGTGGAGCGGTTGAAAGGCAGATCAAAGCCGCGCGGGTCCTATCGAAAGGCTGAGGATGCGGAGCTTCTGCCAATCATTCGCAGGCTGGTGGATCAGAAGCCAACCTATGGCTATCGGCGGATCGCCGCGCTCCTCAATCGCGAAAGGCGGGCCGCCGATAAGCCTGTCGTCAACGCCAAGCGGGTTCATCGCATCATGGGCAACCACGCCATGCTGCTGGAGAAGCATACGGCCGTTCGCAAGGGCCGTATCCATGACGGCAAGGTCATGGTCATGCGCTCGAACCTGCGCTGGTGCTCGGATGGGCTGGAGTTCACCTGCTGGAATGCGCTTGGCTCGGAACACGTAGATCGTGCCGGAGAACGGGTCGGCACCCATCTCGGTCTTGACCAGCGCCGCCAGGC
>NZ_JBLFFK010000059.1:0-3448 GCF_051400715.1 Neorhizobium descurainiae | reverse complement strand
CAGTCAAAATCGGTGCTCTGGAGGCTGGTAAATGCCCTTGTGGGAAAGGTCAGACTTCGCGATCGGATGGCTTTCGATTGCGTTCTAGGATTGGCACACAAACATCAAGATCATGGGATGCGAGATGGGCGTAACGCATTGTCATCTGCAGGGTCTGGTGGCCAAGCCACATTTGCACCCGACGAATGTCGATTCCGCCGCGTACCAGTCGGGAGGCGCAGGTATGGCGGAGGACATGGGGCACGATGTCGGGATCGCTGCCAAGCGCCACCTCATCTTTGGCAGCATTCCATATGGATCGAAAATGCTGCTGGTCGATATCGGCAAAGGGGCCATCCGGCCTGCCTGCCTGCGCATCAACTGCTTCGACGGCACGAGCGGTGAGTGGCACAGTCCGGCTTTTGCCTGACTTGGTAATCCAGAAAGTGGCGCGGCTTTCGTAGATATCGTTCCAGCGGAGACCGATTCCTTCGCCTAGTCGGGCACCCGTGTCGACGAGGAAAATGCAAAGGCCGTAATAGTGCTCATTTCGTGTCCGGATGGCTGCAAAGAGGCGATCCTCCTCGTCATCCTCCAGAAAACGGATGCGACCAGCTTTTTCCTTCTGGCGCCGAAACTCCGGTAAACTGTGGATGTCACCCATCTTGAACGCTTTCCGCAGCAGCTTGCTCAGCGCCGCCATCTTTCGATTGATGGTCGCATTGCTGTTGCCGCGTTTGCGCAGTTCGCCGATGAGCCGGTCCACCATCTCGTAAGTGAACGTGTCGAAGGCCTGGCCGAGAAGGATCTCGTCCAATTCCTTGATGAAAGCCGTCACGTTATTTTTATGGCTTCCCGGCTCCCATAAGATATCCACATATCGTTCCAGAAGGGTGATGAGCCGATTGGACTTTACAACCTTGATAGGGCCGCTGGGATTAAACTGGTAGTTAACCGCGTAGGATTGGCTGAATGAGGAAAGGTTTAAAACCTTGTCCTTCTTCTCCGCTTCCTCACCCATTTCGCCCTCGCCGATCACCGAGGACAAAAAATCAGTGGAACGACCGAGACTTCAATGGTGGATGTGGCCAGCGGCAGTTTTGCAACTGCTCAAATTTCCTGCGTCGTGGCCAAGCAGCAACAGCTCGCAGCCATAGGACTGCGAGCTGGGTCTCTTTAACTGGTTAGAAGTCGCGTTGCAGGCGGACGATGCCCTGTACGGTACCGTCTTCGTCGCCAACTTCCTGATAGTTGACGGCAACCTTGGCTGCGAAGTTTTCGACGATCTCGTAGTTGACGGTCACGCCGGCACCCCAGGCGTCATCGCCGCCGAAGTCACCGCCGACGAGTTCCGTGTTCCAGATGTACTGGGCTTCCGGGATGATCTCGAGCTTGTCGGTGGCCTTCCAGGCATAGGCGACAGCAACGGTTGCTTCGCCGGCACCCGTATCGAGCACACCGTAGTAAGCGTTCTCGCCGGTGGAGTATACGCCTGCCAGGTAGAACGTGCCCGGGCCGATAGCGACGCTGCCGATACCGCGGATCGCGCCTTCCTCAGCTTCGAAGTCATAGGAGCCGAGGATCTGGATGGTCGCCGGGCCGAGAGAGGCCTGGACGATCGCTTCGAGACCGACACTGTTGGTGCTGGGATAGGACAGTTCGTCCACCTGGATACCTGCGAAGAAGGCATCGCTGGTGTACATGTACTGGATCGAGTTCAGGCGCAGAGAACCCAGGTTGTCGAGTTCGCCGGGGAGATCGTACTCATCCCACCAGTTCAGCCAACGACCGACCTTGAAGCCGCCGAGCTGAATGGATGCTTCGTTGATGTAGACGTCGTTTGCGTTGGAGGTAAAGACGGTATCATCGCCATAGTCGAAGCGAACCGACATCACAGACGTCAGCGTGCCGAGTTCAGTGTCGCTCTTTGCAGTGAGGTCGAGCTGGGCGCGGGTATAGGAATCCCAGTCGCTCTCATCAAGAAAATCCCCAGCGACCGGGTCATAGGCATCGCGGCCGAATCCAAGTTCAAAGCGGACATAGCCGCCGACCTTGAGGCAGGTTTCCGTACCGGGGATGTAGAAGTAACCCGTGCCGAAAGCATCGCAGACGCGCACGTATTCCAGGGGTTCCGGCTCGGCGGCGACAATCGCGTCGGCAGCCTGGGCGCCGGATACTGCCGCGAGAGCCGCTGCAGAACCGAGAAGAAGGCTCTTAATGTTCATCTTTTTGACCTCCAGTCAAATTATCGTGAATGCTAGTCTCGTCCGATCCAAAGGATCAAACACATGCAGGCCGCGGATGCAGCCAATTCCCCCGGTCTCAGCTCCCCATATGGAGGCCACTTGGGCCCGCCATTTATCAAGAGGCTCCCCCGAAGAACCGGGGGAGCCTCAAGTTCATTAGAACGTACGGTCGAGACGTACGAAGCCGTCCCAGAACTCGTCGCCCGGAACTTCGTTGTAGTTCGCGGTAACCTTGGCAGCGAAGCCCGGAACGATCGCGTAATCGACCGTTAGGCCAGCGCGCCAAGCGTCGTCGCCACCCCAATCGCCATCGGCATCAGCCTCGGCGCCCCAAACATAGGTACCGCCGGGGGTGATGGTCAGCTTATCCGTGACCTTGAAGGCGTAGGAGGCAGCGAGAGCCCATTCACCGCGGTCGTAATAGGCGTTTTCATAGCCGTCGCCGAGACCGGTAGAGTATACGGCGAGAG
Organism: Neorhizobium descurainiae; assembly: GCF_051400715.1. NCBI lineage: Bacteria > Pseudomonadati > Pseudomonadota > Alphaproteobacteria > Hyphomicrobiales > Rhizobiaceae > Neorhizobium > Neorhizobium descurainiae. The sequence goes on along the minus strand of NZ_JBLFFK010000059.1, from coordinate 753 downwards.
CCTGGAAGGTGCCCGGACCGACCGGAGCAGAGAGGAGAACACGAACCGCACCTTCTTCAGCTCCGAAGTCGTAAGCACCCAGAAGGTCGATCGCAACGGCGCCGAACTTCGCGGTCACGATACCTTCGAGACCAAGCTCCTGACCACCTTCACGAGAAAGCTCGTCAACCTGTACGCCAGCCGAGAAAGCATCGCCGGTATAGAAGTAGCCGACAGAGCTCATACGGGTCGTCGTCGAAGCGGAATTCCAATCCGACTCACCGTTGATACCCTTATCCCAAGGGTTGTAGTAACGGCCAATCTTGAAACCGCCGAGCTGGATGTAGGCTTCGTTGATGTATACCGTGTTGGCGTTGGAAGTGAAAACGGTGTCCGCACCATATTCCCAACGCAGTGATGCAACGCTCGTCAGAGTACCGAGTTCCGTGTCAGACTTGGCCGTTACGTCAAGCTGAGCACGAACGAAAGAGTCCCAGTCGCTTTCGTTGTTCGCCTCGATTAGGCCGTCCGGATTGTAAGCGTCCCGACCAACACCAAGTTCGTAACGGACATAGCCGCCGATCTTGAGGCAGGTTTCGGTGCCCGGGATGTAGAAGTAGCCGGTGCCGAATGCGTCGCAAACGCGCACGTATTCCAGCGGCTCCGGCTCGGCGGCAACGATGGCGTCAGCGGCCTGAGCGCCGGATACTGCTGCGAGGGCAGCAGCGGAGCCGAGAAGAAGGCTCTTGATGTTCATATTTGACCTCCAGTCAA
>NZ_JBLFFK010000058.1:0-3568 GCF_051400715.1 Neorhizobium descurainiae | reverse complement strand
GGATGCGGGCCGTGTACCAGGCTTCGCCGGTCTGGGGATTGTGAATGAGATCGGCCGCGACCGCTGCGACGGTTCCGCCGATCTCCGGCGTGGTCCTCTGATTGAATGCAGAGAACCGCAGCACCGCCCGTTGGCCGACATGAAGCTGGTCGATATCGGCAGGCTGAATGCGTGCTTCCACGACAAGCGCATCATGTGTCGGGACGATCTGCATGATTGTCTCGCCCGGCGGGATCACGCCGCCGATCGTATGGACCGCCAACTCGTGGACGATGCCCGCCTGCGGTGAGAGGATGGCGATGCGCGACAGTTGGTCCTCGGCGGCAATCCGCTGTTCGGCCAATTCGGCAAGCTTGTTGTCCACGTCGCGAAGCTCCGTCAGCACTTCCGTCCGCCGGTCTTCATCGAGCTGCAGGATCTGCAGCTCGGTCTCGGTGATCCGAGTTGCGGTTCTGGCGATCTCGGTGATGAACTGCCCGCGCTCGCCTTCCAACTGTGCCTTCAGCCGTTGAAGCTCCGCCAATCGTGTGAACTGGATGAGCCCTTGCTCGCTGAGGCTCCGGACCCGTGAAAGCTCCTGCTCGATCCAGTCGAGCTCCTCGCTCTTGGCATCGCGCCTGACGATGAGCCCTTCGGTCTCCTTGCCGATCTGACCGATCCGCTCGCGCAGCTGCGATTTCTGCCCTTCGATTGTGCGCCGCCTCGCATGGAAGAGAGCTTTTTCCCCTTCCAGATACTCGCGAGCATTCTGCGGCCAGTTTTCGGTATCGGAAAAAACCGGAATGTCTTCGCTGCCGTCGCGTTCCGCCATCAGTCGCAGACGCCGGGCCTGCAATTGGTCGATCTGGCTCAGGACGATCCCAAGATTTGCCCGCGGCAGGGTATCATCAAGCCGCACAAGCACATCGCCGGCTTCGACATGAGACCCGTTTCGAACGAGGATCTCACCGACGATGCCGCCTTCCTTGTGCTGAACCTGCTTGACGTTGCCGTCGACGACGATCGTGCCCGCCCCGATGATCGCGCCGGAGAGGTTTGCCAATGCGGCCCATCCCCCGGCTCCGAAGATCAATAGCGCGATTGTCACAAGGGCCAGGAGAGACAGCCGCCGTATCGAGCGCGTTGCGGCGCTTGCCGGATAACCGCTCATGCTTTTTCCCCCACCGCCCGCATGGTTGTCTTGCGCAGGACTTCATCACGCGGGCCGAAAGCGACCACCCTGCCCTGGGCAAGGACGAGCGCATGATCGACGGCCGCCAGCGCGTTCGGTCGATGGGCGATCACAACGACGATCGAGCCCCTTTCCCGAGCAGCCGCGATCGCGTTCGTCAAGGCCATCTCGCCCTCGGCGTCCAGGCTGGCATTCGGCTCATCGAGCACGATCAGGAACGGGTTGCGGAAGAGCGCACGGGCAAGCCCCACCCGCTGCCGTTGCCCCGCCGAAAGCACGGCCCCCGAGGTTCCGATCTGCGTGTCGTATCCATCGGGGAGAGAAAGAATGAGGTCGTGGACACCAGCAAGCTTCGCGGCTTCAATGATGTCATCAGCTTTGGCTTCCCCTGCGAAACGCGCGATGTTCTCGGCGACGGTGCCGTCGAACAGTTCCACCCCTTGCGGGAGATAACCGATGGAGCTGCCCAGCGCTTCCGGATCCCACTGATCGATCTCCGCGCCATCGAGCCTCGCCGTTCCCTTTGCCGGCCGCCATATTCCAACCAGCGCGCGAGCCAGGGTCGATTTCCCGGAGCCGCTCGGACCAATGATCCCGACCGCCTGCCCGGCTTTCAGGCTGAAGCTAACGTCATGAACGATCGGCGTGTTCGATTGAGGTGGCGCCACCATCAACCCCGCCACCGCAAGCGATGCCTTCGGCGCTGGAAGCGGCATTGGCTCGGCCTTCACACTGAGCTTCTCCAGAAGTTCCCGAAGCCGCGCGGTCGCCTGTCGGGCATTCACAAAGCCGCGCCATTGCCCGATCGCCTGTTCAATCGGCGCCAGCGCCCGCGCGGTCAGGATCGAGGAGGCGATCATTGCTCCCGGGGACGCCAGTTGCTGGATCGCGAGCCAGGCGCCGAGGGCGAGGACGGCGGACTGAAGTGCAAGCCGAAAGATTTTGGAGATCGTCGCAAAGCCGCTGGTCGCATTGCTGGTGCGCCGCTGTTCTTCGATGTACTGGCTATTGGCCTCTCTCCATCGTTCCGAATAGGCCTGCCGCATGCCCATCGCATGCAGCGCTTCGGCATTGCGGCGGCCGGCTTCGATGAACTCTCCCCTGGCGTTGGCCAGTTGGGAAAGCCGCCGCATCGGCTTGCGCAGGATTGCCTCATTGCTCAGCGTCAAGATGACGAGAATGACGGCACCGGCGATCGCCAGCCAGCCGAGATAGGGATGAAACAGGAACAGGATCGCCAGATAGAACGGCAGCCACGGCATGTCGCAGATCGCGATCGGACCAGCACCACCCATGAACTGGCGGATCTGGTCGAGATCGCGAAGCGGCTGTGAAATCGCTTCCTTCTTCGACATCCGCAAGGGCAGCGCCAGGACAGCGTCGAACGTGGGATTGCCAAGCTCTTCTTCAATCCGCTGCCCGATCTGGGTGAGGATCCTTGCCCGGATCACCTCAAGGATGCCGAGAAAGAGATAAAGGCCAAGCGCCAGGAGAGACAGAGCGACAAGGGTCGGAACGCTCCTGCTCGTCAGCACCCGATCATAAACCTGCATCATGAACAGCGGGCCGACCAGCATCAAAAGGTTGGTGACGGCGCTCAACGCCGCGACGCTCACGAAAGCCGTTCGGGTCTGACGCAAGGCCCCGGCGACCAAGGGCTGGCCGGCTTTGCTGTTCACTGCCTTCCACAACGCTCAGACCATCTTCATGGAGTTTACCAAATCAACCTCGGCCAGTATCCGGGCCATGCTCGGGGAGGAAACGGAGAAGGCTAAGAATGTCGCCCTCTTTATCCCTGTGCAATCCTCCACGATTAATGACGTCGAAAAAATGACGCGGCACCCAATTCCTCATCGCCTGATGTTCATTGGCCCCGCACGCAAAGCATAAGCCGTGGGCACAATTGCAGTCCGGCCGAGGGACCCAGATGCACCTCGCTCCCAACGAGCCGGCATGGCAGAGCCAGGGCTGGCAAAAAGTTCTTGGACAAATGTAGCAAGTCGCCAAGGTTGGGGATACCCCATCGGCTTACATAAGCTGTCTGTTATGGTAACTTGCCCGAGGGCAAGCTGTGGGCGAAGCCACCTTAACGGGATGGATTATCAGGGGCCGCTGGTCCATTTTTGTTCATCAAATAGCTTCACCCTTTCCTACTGCGGGTGTGGGACGGTGGCGGTACCAAGCCCGATTTTCGGACTGACGATCCAATGTCGTCCGCGATCCTAGCACTGTGTCCTTTCGGTCTCCACGAAGGGCACAAGCTTGGCCGCGTGATGGCCCGGCGATCGGCAATGCCATCGCGCCTCTGGCACATTGTGCGAAACAGCATATTTTCGACACGATAGCCGGCCAAGGGACCGCACTTACAGGGTCGATGCCGGTCTTACGAGGTCGCTT
>NZ_JBLFFK010000057.1:0-3696 GCF_051400715.1 Neorhizobium descurainiae | reverse complement strand
GACCATCGGTCCAGACGAGTGCACCAATTATCTTGTCAATGCCGGATACGCTTCAAATAAAACATGAAACGCTCTAGTCGCGTGCCAAGATACCGTTGAAACCTTTTGGTCGTGTTCGAGTTAGCCGCCTTACCCTTTCCAGACAAAGCGCACTTATCGTGCCCAAGGCAGGGCAATGGCTTTGGGTTGGATATTGATAGGCGAGGTGAGGCCTCACCTGTCGATGAACGTTTGGACAAGCAGCATCAATGAGCCCGCGGCCAGACGATACCAAACAGGTATTCGTCCTTTGAACCAGCGACAGCAGTCTCGCATGGACGGTGATCCGGAGCCCGAGACACGCTTGCTTGAGGCTAAAGAACGAGAGACCGAACTATGAAACGCGCAGAACTCGACGATTTGGCCCGCAAGCATGGGATTGGCCTCACTAGACCAAGTCCGGACCACGACGAGGTGCCGATTTCTAACGAAACCAAACGAAAAATTCTTGCCGCTCTGGGTATTGACCTGACGCCGAAGCAGAGCTCTGCTGGGACACGTGCGGCCAAGAGCCCCGCGAGGAAGAAGAAGAAGATCGCCAAATCGTATCTTCCCAAATTCCTGGAGAATAGCCGCGTCTGGGGGATCAGCCTGCAACTTTATGAATTGCGCTCGGAGCGCAATTGGGGGATAGGGGACTTCGAGGATCTTTCTCAGATGGTCGATCTCGTCGGGGCGTTAGGCGCCGATTTCATCGGTCTCAATCCGCTGCATGCACTCTTCGGCGCGGATCCCAGCCGCTGTAGCCCCTATGAACCGTCCAACCGCCGGCAGCTCAACCCTCTCTACATCGCCGTCGACAAGGTTCCTGGCTTTCTGAGCAACGCCGAGCTTGAAGGCCAGCTTGAAACACTGCGGCGAACCGATTTCGTCGACTATGTCCTGGTGGCCGACATCAAGCTCTCAGCGCTTCGCGGTCTTTGGCGATTATGGGGAAAAGCCGCGCAGGGCAAACCAGCCGACGAACAGCTCGATTTCAACAGCTTTGTCACGGCGGGAGGCGATGCATTGCGTCTTCATGCGCTTTTCGAGGCCATCTCTTTTGCGATGAGACAGCGCGGGATTGACGCGGGTTGGCAAGCTTGGCCGGCTGAGTATCAGGACCCCCACGGCCAGACTGCCGCCGAATTCGCCCGCGAGCATGCGGACGAAGTTCTCTTCCACGTGTGGCTGCAGTGGCTCGCCCACCGGCAGCTGATGGCCGCAGCAGACCGGGCCCGCAGTGCTGGTCTCCGGATCGGGCTATACCTCGACCTGGCTGTGGGCGAAGCCATTGATGGTTCGGCGACCTGGAGCGAGCGAGCTGCCTACATTTCGAAAGCGACTATCGGCAGTCCACCCGATCCACTCGCCATGGACGGCCAAGACTGGCACTTGGCTGCATTTCATCCTTCGATGGTCGCTTCGGGAAAAACGTCTCCCTACCGACGAATGGTGAGTGCCGCAATGCGTTATGCCGGCGCAATTCGTATCGATCACGCGGCGGCGCTCCGGCGCCTATTCTTGGTGCCGCTGGACAGCCGGCCGTGTAGCGGCGCCTACGTAAGCTATCCGCAGGACCACCTTCTGAAAATCCTTGCAGATGCCTCGGCTGATTATCAATGCTTGGTGATCGGAGAAGACCTTGGGAACCTGCCTGAGGGGCTGCAAGAGGATTTGGCAGAAGCCCGGATACTCTCTTATCGCATTCTCTCCTACGAGCGGGCCGAAAGCAGTTTCAAGACTGCTGATGTCTATCCGGCACTTGCGCTTGCGTGCATCTCGACCCACGATCACCAGACACTCGCAGGCTGGTGGCGAGGCGCCGATATCGAGATCCGCGCTGGGCATGGCATCGTTTCTCCTGAGGTTACGGAAAGACATATCGAAGAACGCAAACATCAGCGCAAGGACTTGAGGGAGGCGCTTGAAGAAGCAGGCGCAGAACCGCCGGAGCGACTTCCGCCAAAGACAGCAACCGAAAAAAAGCTCGAAGACCTAGTGGTCAGTGCCCACCGCTTTATCGCCAAAACGCCCTCCAGGCTTGCGGCTGTCCGCTTGGCCGACCTGACCGGCGAGAAGAGGCCGACCAATGTTCCCGGCACCAGCGATAGCTATCCCAACTGGAAGCCTAAGCTGTCGGTGTCACTTGAGGATTTGCCAGCAGTGCCGCTTCTTCAAAGGATCGCCAAGGTGATGCGGGAAGAACGATCCGAGGGCCTGGAGGCGGGCAGAAAAACGAAGGAGTGAACTCTTTACGCCCTTGCGAATATAGGCTCCGACCAAACCGCCCCTATGAAATTTGTAGGGGCAATGAAAGGAGGCTTGCACATCAGTCGACGAAGTCAAGAAGCTGTCCGAGTTGGAGTCTTGCCTTCTCCTCGACAGTGCAGACACAATCCGCTCGATCGCTATAGGTGGATAGCATGTCAACGATTTCGGCTCAGCGCACTTCCAGCCGTTTCTAACTCGCCGCATACATCCCCGCTGGTCCTTGCCGAACACCCGGTAGGGAACGGATGTCCCTTCCAGCGCACACCCAGCCTGCCGTCGGCAAGCGCGTAGGTCTCGACATAGCGATCGACCAGTCCGCGCGTCACCTCGTTTTTGGAGAACCTACTCCAGGTGCATCATGGCCGATCGCAGGGTAGGGGATCGGCCTGTTTCGCGCAAATGGGCGATGAAGACTTGGGCGGGTGTTTTGTATCCGAGGCATTTGCGTAGCTGAGAATTCAGAAGCCGGCAAATTCGGTGCCGCGGTCAAAGGCAAAGCTGCGACCGGCAAAAGATGGTAGCGGCGAGACGTTGATGATCTTGTCCATGATCGGCCGCGAGTGGCAACTGCGGTTCTTGATCAATACGGTGTAGCGGCTCTTGCGCTCGACGAGCGAAGTGATGTTGGCCAAGCTCGCGTTTGAAGATCAGCAGATCGTCATCCCAATGGCCGAGCTTGGAACGATCATCAACAAATCAGGTCGTTGCGAGATCCGGTAATCAAACGGAATGAGGCCGTCACGCTGTTTGCGGGATGCACGCGGCACGCGTCGGCAACGTCGCTCAGGCAGGTACTCGTAAAGGCCAGGCGGATAATCTTCCATGCAATGGATGAAGCGATAGCTCGTTTCCGAGCATATACGTACCGGGCTGACCCCATCTGTCAGCAGCCGGCTGGCAATCTGTTTCGGTGACCATTTGGCTTTCTATCGCTCCGATAATCAGGTCGCGCAGCAGTGGATGTCGTCTGGGCTTGCGCAGCCGTCGGCGGCGCTCCTTCGAGATGCAGTTGGCGAGCCCGCCGCAGTAGCCGATGGAACTGACTTCGACTAAGCCCGAGAAGCTCCGCAGCCTGGACGACGCTCAGGCGTTCATCACGAACCTTCTGGATGACTTCGAGGCGATGCAATTCTTTCTGCGACATGGTGATTAAACAGGACACGACGACTCCGACCGCTCATGGTCTCGACCAGGCTGAAGATCGTCACCAGGCTGAAGAATCGTCATCCTTGCTCCCAACGTTGGCTTTGACCAGTGCGTCGAGAGGCGAGACTGTCGCATCTCTAACTGGCTAATATGTCGCATCTCTAAAATGCCGCTACATCCAATGTGGGGGATGAGTTGGAATGTCCGCTTTTGCGCAAAGTAGAAATGTCACTTTTGCTGCCACACGGCATGACGACC
>NZ_JBLFFK010000056.1:0-3886 GCF_051400715.1 Neorhizobium descurainiae | reverse complement strand
TTGGCGGCATCGAGCACATTGGTGCCGGGGCCGAAGACGGCGGCGACGCCGTGGCTCATCAGGTAGTCGTAATCCTGACGCGGGATGACGCCGCCGACCACGACGATGATGTTTTCGGCGCCCTTTGCCTTCAGCGCCTCGACGAGCTGGGGGGCGAGCGTCCGGTGGCCGGCGGCGAGCGAGGACATCCCGACCACCTGCACCTTTTCCCGGATCGCAAGGGCGGCCGCCTCTTCCGGCGTCTGGAACAGCGGGCCGGCGATGACGTCGAAGCCGATGTCGCCGAAGGCCGAGGCGATCACCTTGGCGCCGCGGTCGTGCCCGTCCTGGCCGAGCTTGGCGACCATGATCCTCGGTTTCCTACCCAGCGTCTGGGCGTAGCTGCCAAGACGCGAGACGATCGTCCGGTATTCCGGATCGTCGTCATAGGCGGGGCCGTAGATATCGCTGACGACCTCCGGCACCGCCGAGTGGCCGCCGAAGGCCTGCCGCATCGCGTCGGAGATTTCGCCCACCGTTGCACGGGCGCGGGCGGCTTCGATCGCCACTTCCAGCAGGTTTCCCTCGCCGGTTTCAGCAACCTCCTCCAGGATGGCGAGCGCCGCCGCCACCCGCTCCGGGTCACGCTTCCGGCGCACCTCCTCCAGCCGCCGGATCTGGCCGTTGCGCACGGCGGTGTTGTCGATGGCGAGAATGTCGAGTTCGTCCTCGTTTTCCAGCCGGTACCTGTTGACGCCGACGATGATCTCCTCGCCGCGATCGACCCGCGCCTGGCGCAGCGTCGCCGCCTCCTCGATCATCCGCTTCGGCAGGCCGTCCGCCACCGCCCTGGTCATGCCGCCCATGGCCTCCACCTCCTCGATCAGGGCCCAGGCCTTCTCCGCAAGCTCGTTGGTGAGGCTTTCGACATAGTAGGAGCCGGCGAGCGGATCGACCACCTTGGTGATACCCGTCTCGTGGCTCAGGATGAGCTGCGTATTGCGGGCGATGCGGGCGGAAAAATCCGTCGGCAGCGCCATCGCCTCATCGAGCGCGTTGGTGTGCAGCGACTGGGTGCCGCCGAGCACCGCCGACAGCGCCTCGTAGGCCGTGCGGATGACGTTGTTATACGGATCCTGCTCCTGCAGCGACACCCCCGACGTCTGGCAATGGGTGCGCAGCATCAGCGAGGAGGCCTTCTGCGGCTTGAACTCCTCCATGATGCGCGACCAGAGGAGGCGCGCCGCACGGAGCTTCGCCGCCTCCATGAAGAAGTTCATGCCGATCGCGAAGAAGAAGGAGAGCCGCCCGGCGAAATCGTCGACGTTCAGGCCCTTGGCGAGCGCGGCGCGCACATATTCCCGCCCGTCGGCCAGCGTGAAGGCGAGCTCCTGCACCAGGGTCGCGCCGGCCTCCTGCATATGGTAGCCGGAGATCGAGATCGAGTTGAAGCGCGGCATTTCCTTCGCGGTATATTCGATGATGTCCGCGACGATCCGCATCGAGGGTTCCGGCGGATAGATATAGGTGTTGCGGACCATGAACTCCTTCAAAATATCGTTCTGGATGGTCCCGGAAAGCTCGGCCCGCGAACAGCCCTGCTCTTCGCCGGCGACGATGAAGGAGGCGAGGATCGGGATGACCGCGCCGTTCATCGTCATGGAGACGGACATGTCCTTCAGCGGAATGCCGTCGAACAGGATCTTCATGTCCTCGACCGAGTCGATCGCCACGCCCGCCTTGCCGACATCGCCCTCGACGCGCGGATGATCCGAATCGTAGCCGCGATGGGTGGCGAGATCGAAAGCGACCGAGAGGCCCTTCTGGCCGCCGGCGAGGTTGCGGCGGTAGAAGGCGTTGGAGGCTTCGGCTGTCGAAAAGCCCGCATACTGCCGGATCGTCCAGGGCCTTCCGGCATACATGGTGGCGCGCGGCCCGCGCACGAAGGGTTTCATGCCGGGCAGCGAGTCGAGATGGCCGATCCCTTGCAGGTCTTCGGCCGTATAGAGCGGCTTCACCTCGATGCCTTCCGGCGTGTGCCAGACGAGCGTTTCCGGCGAAGCCTTCAGTTCCTTTTCGGCAAGCCGCTCCCAATCCGCTTTGGTAGCTTTCCCGGTCTTCTCGGACATCACGCGAACTCCATGATCAGTTCGTCCACCGCCAGACTCTGGCCGGCAGTGGCCGCGACGCGCTTGACCACGCCCTGTCTCTCGGCCTTCAGCACGTTCTCCATCTTCATCGCCTCGACGGTGGCGAGCGTCTGGCCGGCCTCGACCTGATCGCCCGCCTTGACGGCGACCGAGGTGATGACGCCGGGCATGGGGCAGAGCAGCATCTTCGACGTATCCGGCGGCAGCTTCTTCGGCATCAGCCGGGCAAGCTCGGCGACCCGCGGGGAACGGACCCGCGCCGTCACGTCCATGCCGCGCCAGCGCAGCCGGATCGCGCTGCCGACGAGATCGACCTTCACGCCCATCGGCCCGCCATCCAGATGGAAGGCCGCATGGCTGCGGCCGGGAAGCCAGCCGCTGGCGACCGAGATGCGCGCACCGTCCGAGAACGTGACGGAGGTGCCGTCGGGAGAGGTTTCGAGACCGGCGGCCAGTTCGAAGCCGGCCAGTTCGAAGCCGGCCAGGTCGAAGCCGGCAAGCGTCACGACCCATTCCTTCCCCACGACGCGGCGGTGATTGCCGATCGTGCCGGAGATCCGCACCGCCCGCTCCTGGAGCGTTTGGTTGACGAGGATGGCGATGGCCGCAAGCTTGCGGGCGGCAGCCTCATCCGGGCGCACCCCGGCAAAACCGTCCGGGAACTCTTCCGCGATGTAGGCGGTGGTGAGCTTGCCGGAACGGAACCGTTCCTGGCTCATGACGGCTGCGAGGAACGGCAGGTTGTGGCCGATGCCCTCCACCTCGAAATCGTCGAGCGCCGCCCCCATGGCCTCGATCGCTCCCAGCCGATCGGGAGCCCAGGTGCAGAGTTTTGCAATCATCGGGTCGTAATACATGGAGATCTCGCCGCCCTCGAAGACGCCGGTATCGTTGCGCACCACCGTGCCGTCGTCCCTCCCGCCTTCCGCGGGCGGGCGGTAGCGCGTCAGCCGGCCGATCGACGGCAGGAAATTGCGGTAAGGGTCTTCGGCATAGAGCCGGCTTTCCACCGCCCAGCCGGTGAGCCTCACGTCGTCCTGGCCGAAGGCGAGCTTCTCGCCGGCCGCCACGCGGATCATCTGCTCGACGAGATCGATGCCGGTGACGAGCTCGGTGACCGGGTGCTCGACCTGCAGCCGGGTGTTCATTTCGAGGAAATAGAAGTTGCGCTCGCCGTCGACGATGAACTCCACCGTGCCGGCGGAGAAATAGCCGACCGCTTTCGCCAGCGCCACCGCCTGCTCGCCCATGGCTTTCCGGGTGGCCTCGTCGAGGAACGGCGACGGCGCCTCCTCGATGACCTTCTGGTTGCGCCGCTGGATGGAGCATTCGCGCTCGCCGAGATAGAGCGTGTTGCCGTGCCGGTCGCCCAGCACCTGGATTTCGATATGGCGCGGCTCGGTGACGAACTTTTCGATGAAGATGCGGTCGTCGCCGAAGGACGACTTCGCCTCGTTCTTCGACGACTGGAAGCCTTCGCGGGCCTCCGCGTCGTTCCAGGCGATCCGCATGCCCTTGCCGCCGCCGCCGGCCGACGCCTTGATCATCACCGGATAGCCGATCGACGAGGCGATCCTCACCGCCTCCTCGGCATCCCCGATCAGCCCCATATGGCCGGGCACGGTGTTGACGCCGGCCTCCGCCGCGATCCTCTTCGAGGTGATCTTGTCGCCCATCGCCTCGATCGCCTTGACCGGCGGACCGATGAAGGCGACGCCTTCCTTCTCCAGCGCTGCCGCGAAGGCGGGGTTTTCCGA
>NZ_JBLFFK010000055.1:0-4766 GCF_051400715.1 Neorhizobium descurainiae | reverse complement strand
ATGTCCAAGCCCTCATTCGGGCTCAACATCGTCAATCACGCCGTGATCCGGAAGGTGGGTGCAAAACACCGCTTACGTTCATCAGGGCTAAATCAAACTAGCCGACATGTCCGGTGAAACGGGGGCACTCCACCGGGCCCGTTCAGGCAGCGTAGTTCCATGGCATAAGCGCGTCAATTTCACTGCTGAGCCATCCATTCGCAAGGCGCTCAAGCGTCTGGGTGTGTTCCGGCGTATCCCTCCGGCGGGACTTTCAATTACCCACATCGTCGGTTGGACCCGATTGAGATGCCGATTGCGATGTCTTGCAAGCGCGTCATGCCGCGCCAGACGACCATGTTGCCGGGAGGCGGATCGTGGTTACGGGCGAGATAGCCCCCAAGCATCGCTATCTGCAGCAGATACTCTGCGAGCGTGTGCTGCTTGAGACGCTGTCGAGCTCGGGTCTCATCGATTTGGTCGAGGACCGTGATTTCAGAGGAGGTGAGAACGCTGTCGGGCGCGGCATCTGGGTTGGCGCGTGCCGACATGGTGACAAAGAAGATGCGCCAACTGACCACTGCGATGAGGGCGAGAAATTTCGTCAGCCGTTCGGCAGTCTCGAGCCTCGCCTCCTCGGCACGGCAGCCGGACTTCATGACCTTGTGGAACACCTCCGCTTTCCAGCGCAGCGCATACCAGCCAAGCTTCTCGACCGCCCCTGATAGATCGTCGACCGGCAAGTTGGTCACCAGCTTCCAGTCGATCGGCGCACGATCGGCCGGCGGCTTCTCCTCGAGCGCATGGATGTAGGTCAGAACCCGCGGACTATAGCGCTTCTGCTTGCCTACGGGCGGCAAGGTGTTGATTGTGGCGAATTTCACTTGCAGCCAAGTCGTCTCATCCTTGCCAACCGCAATGCAATGACGTCCCGCCCAAGGAGCCGCTGCAAGTTGGGCGAAGACGCGATGATCAGGACGGTGCGTAGCAGCGTCGGCGGCACGCTCCGCCAGCCTGTTTGTCTGCACCCGCACGAGGAAGTTGGTACCAAGATCATGCGCGGTGCAATAGAGTTCATAGATGTCACTTTCCCTGTCGCCTACGTGCACGCAACGTTCGGGCGCGCCAACGAGCGCGATGGACTGGCGCAAGTTCTCCAGCCAGCGGTAACTCTCCTTCGTCTCGATCGGCACGCGCGTGGGATTGACGTGCCGCTTGAGCGCGAGTGTTCCCTTGTACTTCCTTCGGGTCCAGAACTTCACCGCCGCCAGACCGAGAGGCGTGCCGGTGAGGGTTACGGCCAAGCTTGAATGCATCAGCACTCCGCACAAGGTCTGCACATTTGGCTGTCCAGCCTTGTAGCGCCCTGCGTTAATGGTCTTGGTAAAGCCGATTTTGCCGGGTTGAGCGCGGCTGTAGATGAACTCGGTCGTGTCCTGCAGGATCAGGATCGGACCTTCGCTCGCCGCCACGCGCGCCGCAGTCGCGGCGAAATGACCGGCAAGAATGCTATGGTCGGTCACACGCGGGTTGTCGAAGAAGCGATAGGCGGCCTTCGTGGCTGCCCAGTCGCCACAGACCGCTGGAATTGGCTTGCCCGGCGCAGCTGACATCTGATCCAGCAACCGCCGTAGCCGGCGGTGTCGGGTAGGGTTGCTGCAGAGAGTTCCTCTCCCTGCCAGGCATTCTCGCTGGTGTCGGTTTCGCCTCGCATCGCTGACGCCTCCGTGATTCGGCGTCACAGACAGAATCACGGCAGATTCACACGGCGCAATAGCCCGGAAGACGTAAGCGCGATTTTCCATGCACATTGACGTAGGCGGCATCACCGAAAGGCCCCCTTGTGAAGCTATATCCGGCCCTATCAGTCGGCGGCGGAGGTTTCGGAGAAGTTGAACGGCAGCAGATCGCCAATGTCGGCGGCTTCTTCGCGCTGAGGCAACTCAGTGAGCACTTGGCGTAGCCAGGTGAGTGGGTCAACGCTACAGGCGCGGCAGGTCAGCATCAGACTGTAGATCACAGCGCTGGCCTTGGCTCCGTCAGCGGTGTCGCTGAAGAGCCATGATTTTCTTCCGGTCGCAAAAACTCTGATGTCGCGTTCCAGAATGTTGTTATCGATCGGCATCCTGCCGTCGCTGATGTAGCGCGTCAGATAATCCCATTGGTTCAGGGTGTAGGACACGGCATCGCCGAGCTTGGTATCCGGTACGACCTTTGGCGCGATGGTATCGAGCCAAGACTTGAGTGCGGTCAGGACAGGCAAGCTGTGCTGTTGCCGGAAACGGCGAATGCAATCGGCCTTCATCTCCCCAACATCGGGCGTTTGGTCTCGCGCCTGTTTTTCGATCCGGTAGAGCTGCTCGAAGAACCGGAGCGCCTGCTCCGGAGGTCCGCCTCCATTCTTCCTGGTCTTGAGAGCCTCGACAAAGCGCCGCCGTGAATGAGCCATGCATCCGACATGGGTTGCGCCATGCAATGTGCGCCAGGCTGTGTAGCCATCGCTCACCAATATGCCGCGGTAGTCCCCGAGAAAGGTCTGCGGGTGAACCTGACCGCGGCCGGGCTGGTAATCGAGAAGCACGATTGGCTCGTCACTGTCCTCGCTGCTGCGGTACGCCCACATGTACGACGTGCTGGTGGATTCCTTGTCCTTTTCCTTCAGCACCTGAACCGTCGTCTCATCGCCATGAATGAGAGGCTGCGACTGAAGCCGCAATCTCAGCGCATCGTAGATACGACGCAGGTGCCTCTCGCTCGAACCGATCACCCAGTGCGCGAGAGCACCCCGGCTTATAGGTACGCCGGCCCGTTCGAACGTTTGCGCCACGCGATAGAGTGGCGTGCCATCGACGTATTTGTGGACGAGTGCGAAGGCCAGCGTGGAGGCGGTGGCAATGCTGCCCGGCAATGGTTGCGGCGGCATCGGTGCGATCACGACAGGCGTGTTGATCCCGGTGCGGTCGCAATGGCGGCAGGCGTATTTGAACCGCACATTCTGCAGAACCTTAGCCTTGACCTCGATATGGAACTGCTCGGTAACGGCTTCGCCCATGCGATGCATTTGACTGTCGCAGCAAGGGCAAGCTTTCTGATCGTCGGGCAGATCGTATTCGACACGCTCGCGCGGCAGGTCTTCCGGCAGAGGTCTGCGGCCACGCTTTTTACCCGCGGCACTTTCGACCGCCGGCAGGCCTGTATCCGGGAGATCGGCGACGTCGTCGCCATGATCAGGATCATCCTCGTCCGCGGCTTCTTCGGCTTCGTTGAAGATGCGATCGATGTGCTTTTCGCTGCGGGGTGCAAATCGATGCAGCCTTGCGAGCGCCAGTTCTTCTTCCAGCTTGACGACCCGTCGCGAGAGCGCTTCCTTCTCGGCCTTGAGCGCAGCGATTTCGGCGGCATTTGCCGCCAACTGCGCCATCAGCTCTGCAACATCAGGTTCGCCGGTTCGGGTCATCCCAGTTTTGAATCTGAACCGCGTCGCCGCGTCAACAGATCAACGCGCCACCTCAGCCGGCGATCTGATATTGCCGCACGGGATGGCGGATCATCGCATCGATATCGATCCCGTCGAGGATCCAGTGCAATTGCTCGGTCGTCAGGGTAACCACCGCCACCTCTCGGCGCGGCCATCGGAACTTGTCTTCCGTCAACCGCTTCAGGATCAGCACAAAGCCCGACCGGTCGAAGAGCAGCAGCTTCACCCGGTCACGCCGGCGATTGCAGAAGGCAAACACCGCAGGGGCAAACGGGTCCAATGCCATCGTCTCCTGGACCAGGACCGCAAGGCTGTTGATGCCGGCCCGGAAGTCGATCGGCTCCCGATGAAGATAGACCTTGAGATCAGCGCCCAGTCTGAACATGACTCAACGCTCCGATTATCGCCGTCAATCCGCTGACATCATTGCATTCCAGCGTCAGTCTCACACCATTGGGCAGTGTCGCGCTCACCTTTGCTGGAGAGGAAAGCGGGCCGTTCCTGTCCTTTCCCAGCAATCGCTCTTCGCGATCCACCGCAGGCATCTCAATGTCGAACTCCCTGCTCGGGGCGGAGACCTGAACCGGGATAAACGCAGATATCGAAGACGGCGATAATGGATGGGCCTGGGCGTGCTTCCTGATCCATTTCCAAACGAGGTTCGCATTGACCCCGTGTTCTCGCGCCAGTCTCGATACCGATGCGCCGGGCTCAAGGCAGGCTGCAACAAGACGATCTTTCGACCCGTGATCGAAGCGGCGTCTTCCATTCCGACCGACCAGCCGTACCGCGAGCTTTTGACTTTCATCCATAACTTGGTGTCCACCTCTTTTAAGTGGACACCACATGCCAAAGCTCACTCAAGATCAGAAGGTGCAGAGAAATTCGCGCTTACCGGAAGACGATGTGGGTAATTGAAAGCGTCACCGGAGAGGTACGGACGCACAGCATCAAGATCGAGCGCACCTTTCCCGTCATCGGCCTTGCGGAGCCCATGCTCCTCGAAGCAACCGGCCGCTGCCCTCCCGAGGACATCGGCGGACCGAGAGGCTATCAGGAGTTCCGCGAGGCTCTCGCCGACCTGATCCACGAGCGCCATGCCGAGCTCGTCGAATGGTGGGGCAGCACAGAATACGATCCGCACAAAACCAACTTCGCCGAGCTCAACAAAGCCGTCGATGATCTGGCGGCAAAGTGGGCCCGCAAGTCACGCCGAGAAACCTAAAAGCCCTTCAGAGTCCGTCCGAGAATTCATGAGCGGCGTGCGATCCGTCTGACGAGGGTCATGATGGATGCGGCATAAAGGAAG
>NZ_JBLFFK010000054.1:0-5019 GCF_051400715.1 Neorhizobium descurainiae | reverse complement strand
TCCATTCAGGCTTCAGACACCTTCTTGGAATCATCATCAGCCCGATCACTCAACCCTATTCTCGGACGGGCTCTCAGACTGCAGCCCTGGCCGGATGCTTACGTTCCGGCGTGGAATATTCCGAGCCGATTGACAGTCGCATTTTGCCATTGTTTGCTCCGGTTTAAAGGTTCTCTGGGAAAGAGAGCTTCAAGAATAATCCCTCAAGGCATAAATCCATTGGCTTTATCCCGGAGGGTATGAACGGCGCGATCTTGTTAAACTCCGACAGGTGCCGGTCTGCGATGATCTTGAGATCCAGGATGATAAGCCCCGCTTCTCTGACCGCACCAAGCATGTCGGTGATAGTCATTCCGTTGAGCGTGTTTCGGTAATTGTCCCACTTGACCTCCGACACTCTGGTCTTGAGCCGAGCAGACCCCATCGTCAGATGCTCCCATTTCCTGAGATAGAAGTGGGCGCCAGAGGACGAAAAGAAAAGCGGATCGGTAAAAATAACGATACGACTTCTTCGATCCTTGGGCATAAATCTCCGAAGCGAATAAAGCGTGGCAGACAAACCCGTGATGTGTTCCACGACGTTGTTCGACAGAACGTAATCGAACTGGCCAAGATCGGGAGCATCGAAGGATGTGTGCTGCAAAAGGGAAACTCGCGGCATA
Source organism: Neorhizobium descurainiae (assembly GCF_051400715.1). Taxonomy (NCBI): domain Bacteria; kingdom Pseudomonadati; phylum Pseudomonadota; class Alphaproteobacteria; order Hyphomicrobiales; family Rhizobiaceae; genus Neorhizobium; species Neorhizobium descurainiae. The sequence continues at coordinate 4,357 of NZ_JBLFFK010000054.1, read as the reverse complement.
AGTTCCTCCATGCCGCGGTTCTTCAAGGCTATATCAAGCGGTTCCCTGTCCCGTAATTCCGGGTCAATGCCGACGACTTCGCTGGCTCCCTTGGAGAGAGCCCACAAGGCCTCAGTTCCCCACCCGGAGCCAAGAATGAGGACCCGCTTGTCTTTGAGGTTAACAGCAGGTCCGAACCATTTCTCGCAATGGCCGAGATAGTTGCTTATGTAGTCGGCGATCTGTTCCGGATCGTCTGTTTCAAGCTGCTGCACTGCAAATACCCCCTAAAGTGCGGCTGCTAAAGATCAGACCGGCTTGGGCCAGTCAGAATGCTCTTCGTTTCGAACGAAGATAAATGCTTCATCCTGAATCCAGGGACGCTTTTTATTGTGGAAGGGACCGTGGTTGTGAAAGTGATCGAGATGGAACCCTTGATCTTCGCATTTCTTGATCAGATCGTGGGTAGTAATGCCCCACTGCCAGAAACTGTGAAGATCACGTCGCTTTCGTCCAGTCTCAGGATCAATATCGTCGAGAGTATTCAGCCACTCGTCTATTCGTTTTTCATCGCCATAAAATACCCATTTCTTGTACCAATCCGGTCCGTTATCAAGAAAGCGAGTGGTCTTATCTCCGACCTTCCACATTTGGTTGAAAATGATCAGGACACGTGCCTTCGGCGCCCATCGCTCGATGAACTCGTCCCAATTGATGTTCACCTGGTGGAGCAGAATGTCGTACATGATGAGGGCGTCAACCTGAGGAAAGTCCTTAATGAACCCGGGCTGATTAAAGAGTGCAGTCTTGAACTCTAGCTGCTTATATCTGGCGCCAAGTTTCTTCGAGGCGCCAGTGACAAACTGATCGATAACATAGGCTTTTTGGATTTTAACCGCTTCTAGTGCGGCACGTGTGTAACCGGCGTGGACGCCCCAGCAACCTCCGATGTCGGCGAATGACTTCACGTCATGCTTCCGCATCGCGTCAACGGCAAGCGCGACCTTTTCCGGGCGAAGCTTGATGTTGTTTTGGGCGTTTACTTCTTCTTCGGTTAGTACCGCTGCCATTCATTCTCTCCGTTTTCCATCGGGGGCGGGTAGGTTAAGCACAAGGTAATCTATCGTGGCAAGTGGGGCTGGTGATACTGGATGTGTATGAGTGCGGCGATGCACAGGGCAATCGCCGGCGTAGTTGACTCGACGTATGGGCCATTGCCGATCTTGGCGCTGGCCGTTCCGGCTTCCCAACTGCAACCGCTCGTTTGGCCCGGGGCTACGTCAAGCGCCAGCCGTTGAGCCATGCCGAGATGTGATGTGTAGAGGGGAACTTTCTCAGGTTCACCAGAAGGATTCCTCCAAAACGCCCGGAGCCGTTTTCCTCCGCTCGGATCAGCGAACTCGCCACTGTCCTTCGTCCATCCAAGCAATGCCGCGATCTCGGCATCCCTGTAGCGCGACGGTGTGGGCTCATTGCGCAAATTGCGAATAACGCTCTCGATATCCATGATGCTTCGTCATTTCTTGATGGCGACCGCGGCGCCATATAATGTTTGGAGCGTCCCGCTGAGCGTCGCTTCATGGTCAAGCATCAAGAGAACTCTGAGAAGATGCATATCTTCATCAGTGCGAAAGCTGCTGTACAATCCATTGAGAGCGATGAAGAAGATCATCCCACCAGTTGGTTTAATCACCGCGTCAGGGAAAATCTCTCTGATAGCTGGCAGGGTGGCGCCGGCATCAACGGCTTCAGAAGGGTCCTTCTCGATTGTCTTGGCAAGCGATTCACGCGTCACCTTTTTTGAGTAGCTTTCGCCGCTTGCATTTGGTTTGAGGAAATGTCGATCTGGTACGGTAGCGCGGACTCGGTTGACGTATTCCAACTCAGCATCCTCGATCAGGAAGCGGTTGGGGCCTACGTATTCATCCATGGCGAAGACGCCGCCGTCGTTTAGGACTGAATGGCTCCATTGCACGGCCGCCTTCACATCGGGCATATGGTGGAGCGCATTGTCCCAGTAAACAAGGTCGAACGTCGGGTTGGTGTGAATGTCGAATGCATTCGCGCAATGGAAAACCGCCTTATCGGCGACGCCAGCGTCAACAGCTTTTTGCTTAGCTATCTTAATTCGACCCGGCGCAAGATCATATCCTTCTATGAGATCGACTACGCCTGACTTGATCAGCTCGATTTCTTTGACACCGGTCCCGCACCCAACGGAAATACCTTTGCGAAGTGGCGTCGTCACCGTCTGCCTAATGAGATCTCGAATGCCGGCCGCAGGGTCCGGCAGGAGCTTCCCGCACACGTGAAAATTGTACATCCTCCTTGCGAGCCGATTGGTCCACCAGTTTGAAGTGGATTTCGTCTTAGCCCAATGGCTCGCTACTTGGGCTGTATCTAAGGTTGATTCCATTTCATGCTCCTTACCAGATCAGCCAAGAAAGCATGAGCGAGAGCCAATAGCAATCTGGCTGGCGTACCGGCTTCGTAGGCACGGCCAGGACCGCTGGCGCATACATCGAACGTCCTCGACATCAGGCACAACTTCGAGCGGCTTGCGGGTAAGCCGACGCCAGGTGAACAATTGCTGCGGGGTCAATCCGTGACTCCGAGCGACAGCGCAGACCGTCACGCCTGGCTCATATGGGTGGAGGCGGAACTGAAGGACGTCGGTGATCAAGCCCTGATGCGCGGATTGGCTACCGCATTCCCGATTGTGCGTCCGGGGCTGTTCCGATCTTACTACGGGCGTCGGTCAAGTGCCGGCCACAAAGCGTCTGACGGGTGTTCCCCTGCCGTTGTTCCGCCCCGCCCATGCGCGAGGGTGCAAGTTCGATGCGGCGGCCTACGATCTGCCCGCCTGCGCCTCCCTTGCAACAGCCCAAATGAAGCCGGTCAGCTCACGGGCAATGGCCGTACAAACCACCGTCGTTCGCTTTCCGCGTCCGGTCACCACTCGATAACGAGCCGTCAACCGGCTCTGAGCCTTCCATGCTATCTCCCGAACCTTCGGCGGCGCTTGCTCCAGACGGTACAGCTTCCTCGCGCCGACCTTCGGCGGATGGCGATAAGTCCAGGCGCTCTCGACCAACATGTGCCGAACTCGCCCGTTGCCTGCCTTGGTGATCGAGCCCCGTCTGACTGTCTCGCCCGTTGATCGTTCACCAGGCACCAGGCCGAGATATCCCATCAGTTGGCGGGGGGCTTTCAAATCGGCTGACTTCGCCGACCTCTGTTGCGAAGGTGACGGCAACGATCAAATCGACCCCTCGTAACGTCTGTAGAGCTCGAATGACGGGCGCGAGAGACCAATTCGGGACGAATTCCTCGATGACCTTCTCCAATCGTTCCACCCGCTCTTTCGAGACGCGCACTGCCTCGGCCATCTCCTGCAAGGCGATTTGATGCGCCGGATGATCGAACTGTTGCTCCTGCAGCCAGCGCAAATATCGCATCGTCCAGCCCTTCTTGCGTGGATAGATGCGGCTATGCTTGAGCATGAAGGCGCTGATCTGGCGTCGGTGAACCCGCAACGTCTCGACTGCAGAAGACCGGGCGCGAACGAGGTCTCGCATCGCCACCTGGCCCTCGTCGCGAACCCACGCCGCTGTGAGCTCGCCGGCCCTCAATAGCCGGGCGAGCGCGAGTGCATCTCGATGGTTGGTCTTGACTCTGTCGCCTGGTTTTCTGGGAATCAAGGAAGGCGAGACGACCACACATTCATGGCCAAGTGATCGGATCAGCCGATGCAGGCCGTATCCAGTCGGACCCGCCTCGTAGCAGAAATGAACGCGATCAAACTTTGCTGCTATCCGCTGGATGATGCGGCGCATGCTGGTATCAGACGCGTCAACCTCACCCCCCCAAAAGCGAACCTCTCCCTCCCGGCCGGATTCAGCGACAGCAATCGCATTCTTTAATTTGGCGACGTCGATTCCAACAAAAGCTTCTCTATAATCTGCCAAGGCTCGTCCTCCTGTGATGAGGATCGGCTCGGCCTGTCCGAGCAACCCTCGGAAGACCAGTGTAGGGCGAGCCACCTCACGCGCGAAGACGGACATACGGTCTTACGCTGAACTTCTGAACGACGTTGATGTAGGATCGTTGGGTTGCCGGAGATAGATTGCGGACCGTGATGTCCTCGATCATCCGGGGGCGAAGAGGGCTAAGCTCAGCCATCTGGACCTCCTGTCTGAAGGAGATTGCAACACCACCATCCAATCAGTCAGGAGGCTCGATCAAAGTCAGCCCCATTCGCCGCGGTAGCGGCATAGTTCAATCCCTTTTGTCACCCTGACCTAGTGTTCTGTCCCGCAAATAGCTTTGCATAAGCGCTCGACCTTTTCGAGGATGATTTGGCTTGTTGCGGTCCAGA
>NZ_JBLFFK010000053.1:0-6275 GCF_051400715.1 Neorhizobium descurainiae | reverse complement strand
GCCGACAAGGACGCCGTCACCGCCGAGGAGCTGCGGGCTCACCTGGCCGGACGGCTGCCATCCTACATGGTGCCGGCGGCCGTCACCTTCCTCGACGCCATGCCGCTCACCGTCAACGGCAAGCTCGACCGCCGGGCGCTGCCCGACCCGGAGCTTGTCTCCGCCCACGCCTATGTCGCCCCCCGCACCGAGACGGAAGCCGCGCTCGCCGCCATCTGGCAGGACGTCCTCGGTCTCGACACCGTCGGCGTCAACGACAACTTCTTCGAGATCGGCGGTCATTCGCTCACCGCCGTGCGGCTGACGGCGCGGCTGCGACAGCGGCTCGGCCACGAGGTGTCGCTCAGGGCGCTCTTCGATCATCCAACGGTGGCCGGCCTTGCGGCGCTGATCGACGGGCAGGAGGCGGCTGCCGGGCAGGACGCCATCCCGCGTCGGCCGGCCGGCCTCGATCGCATTCCGCTGTCGCCGGCGCAGGAGCGGCTTTGGTTCCTGTGGCGGCTCGACCCGGACAGCGCCGCCTATACGATCGCCGGGGCAGTCAGGCTGGACGGCGAAATCGACATCGAGGCTTTGCGGCACGCCTTTGCCGAGGTCGTGCGAAGACACGAAATTCTTCGGACGAAATTCGGAGAAGATGACGGCATTCCCTTCCAGTCGGTGGAGCCCGATGCGGATCTTCACTGGAATGCGGCGGATCTTGCCGAATATCCGATCATCGATCAGGAAACGAAGGCAAGGGCACTCATAGAAGAGTTGATCCGGACACCGTTCGACCTGGAGGCAGCGCCGCCCTTACGCCTTTCCCTGATCCGGCTTGGCAAGCAAACCCACCTCCTGGTGCTCGCCCTTCACCACATCCTCATGGATGGCCCGTCATTGACCATCCTGGTCAACGAAGTCAGCAGTCTCTACGAAAACCGGAGCCGGGCTCATGCAAGCACACTTCCCGATCTTCCAGTCCAATTTGCCGACGTCGCGCTGTGGCTGAAGCGCCAGGAGCGTTCCGACAGGTTCGACAGAGATCTGGATTACTGGACGCGAAAACTGCACGCGGTCCCTGAAGCCTTTCATTTCACCCTTCCGAGCACCGCCGTGGAACAGCGATCTCATCAGGACGGGCAGCCGGAAGATGGTTGGCCGGTCAGGCAACCGCTTCCTCCGCATCTTGTCCGTGAGTTGAGGGCGCTTGCCGTGCGGTCGAACACGACGCTCTTCTCTCTGCTTTTGGGCTGCTTTACCTGGCTGCTGCATCGCTACTCGGCGCACGACGATTTGAGCGTTGCAGTGCCGATTTCGGCTCGACAGCGCGAGGAGTTCGAGCCGCTGATCGGTCCGTTCCTGAATCTTCTCGTCATCCGGTCGAAGGCCTCGCCGTCGATCCGGTTTGACGCTTTTCTGAAGCAGACGATCGAGACCGTCGAAGAGGCGTTCGACCATCGGAACCTGCCGTTCGAGAAACTGGTCAAGTCCCTGGCGCCTGCAGGGCGGGCCGGGTCCACGCCGTTTACCGGCGTCAAGTTCCTCCTGCACGATCTCGGATACGAAACGCGACCCGACGCGGCTCTTCGCTGGACGTCGATGGACCTGCCAGATCCGGGACATCGCTTCGATCTGAACTTCAATGTGCTGGATTATCATGACCGCCTGGAGATCAGCGTTTCCTACGATCCCGCGCGCTTTGCTCGCAGCGACATCGAGGCACTGGCCGAAAATTACAAACGACTGATCGCCCACGCCGTCAAGGACGGCAGCCATAAGCTCGATTCCATTGTCATCCTGCAATCTTCCCGTCGTAGCCGGAGCGCTTCAATGACCCCATTGCCCACCATCATTGAACGCGTCGCCGACTTCGCCCGCCTTCGCCCTCACGAACCTGCCGTCATCACGGAACACGCAAGGCTCTCCTGGCGCGAACTCTGGGAGCGCGCCGGTATCCTTTCGGCAGATCTTCGCCGGCGCGGGGTAGAGCCTGGGAATCCGGTCGCCGTATTGCTCGAGCGTTCGACCGAGCTCGTTGTCGCCATCCTCGGCATATGGCGGGTCGGAGCGGTCTATGCGCCGCTCGATCTTTCAGCACCGCCAAAAAGATTGCAGTGGCAGCTTCGGGACCTTAGTGCCCGACATCTTGTTATCGACCAAAAGCCTGAGTGGCTCGAGGCCGCCATCGAAGCGATCGATGTGAATGCGAAGGGCTCGGCCGATCAGCTTGCAGCATCACCCTGCATTGGCCCGGCTTACGTGGTCTACACGTCCGGCTCCGCCGGCGAGCCGAAAGGCGTCCTCGTCACGCACGAAAGCCTCCGTGATTATTTGGATTCGGTCTATGAACGGCTGCCGGGCGATCTGGCAAGCGCGGCCTATGTCAGTTCTCCGGCCGCCGATCTTGGTCACACCTCGCTGTTCGGTGCGCTTTGGCGCGGCATGACATTGCATATGATCGGCAGCGAACATGCTTTCGATCCCGATGGCTTTGCAGATGCCATGCGCAATGAGCGGCCGGATCTTCTGAAGATCACGCCTTCGCATCTCGCCGCATTGTTGAATGCCGCCGAGCCGGCGGCTGTTCTGCCAAGACGCTGCCTGGTGCTCGGAGGCGAGCCGACGTCGCAGCGCCTGCTGCAAGCGATCGGAAGACTGGCGCCGGATCTTTCTGTCGTCAACCACTATGGTCCGACGGAGACGACGGTCGGTGTGATTGCCGGCGATCTCAACCCATCCGCATCCGGGCCTATGCTGCTTGGAGAACCACTGTCGCACAGCACGATCACCATTCTGGATGAAGCGGGCGCCGAGCTTTCCGACGGAGAGGCGGGAGAGCTTTGCATCGGCGGCCGGGCGCTCGCGCTCGGATATCTCAATAAGCCGGCTTTGACGGCCGACCGCTTCGTTCCGGGCGCACATGGACAAAGGCTCTATCGAACCGGCGACAAGGCAAGACGGCTGTCCGATGGCCGGATCGAATTTCTCGGCCGTCTCGACAATCAGGTCAAGGTCCGTGGTTTTCGCGTCGAACTCGACGAAATCCGTCAGACGCTCCTGCGGCATCCGTCCGTCAACGCGGCAATCCTCTCGGCGGCCGAGGCTGACGGCAGGACAGTTCTGATGGCGCAGGTCGCAACCGACGACCAATCCCTTTCCAACGACGAACTGAGGCATTATCTTTCCGAACATCTGCCGAACTATATGATCCCCAACGAATTTCTGCTTGGCGACCGCCTGGAGGTCACCGCAAACGGTAAGGCGGTCCCTCCCGCCGCCAAGGCGGCGGATAAGCCCCCGATCTCTCCCGTCGAGTCGATATTGCTGTCGATCTGGCGCGATATTCTCAAGCGCGACGACATCGATGTTGCGCAGGATTTCTTCTCTCTCGGCGGGGATTCGATCCTGACCTTGCAGGTCATCGCACGCGCCAAGAAGGCCGGCATCAAACTGACGCCGAAGCAATTCTTCGCCGGCCCTTCGATCCGCCAGATCGCGGCCGTGGCGACGATGACGGAGCCTTCGCTTGGTGCAGCAGTGGGAAAGGCAGAAGCGGACAAGTCGGTGTCTTCGAAGTTTCCGCTGAGCGGGCCGTCGAAGGAAGCGCTCGCGGCAAGCGGCATCGTGATCGAAGATGTTCAGGACGTCTATCCGGCGACCCCGCTCCAGGAGGGCCTGCTCTTCCACAGCCAACTCGAGCGCGAATCCGCCGTCTACGTCAACCAGTTGAGAGCGATCCTCAAGGGAGATGTGAACCGGCCGCTGCTCCGCAACGCCTGGCAGGCGATCATCGATCGCCACGACATCCTGAGGACCCAGTTCATTGAACGCCCGGACGGTCCGGCCCTGCAGGTCGTGCGCAAGACGGCCAAGCTCGCCTATGCCGAGCACGATTGGCGCCATCTCGATCAGGCAGATTATAAGCGGGCGTTCGAGACCTGGCGTTTGCAGGATCTTGCAGTCGGCATAAATGCCGGCGAGGCGCCGCTTTCACGGATCACCGCCTTGCGTGGGCCCGATGATCGCGTCGATCTCGTCTGGACCTATCATCATGCGGTCACCGACGGGTGGAGCACCGCAATCATCCTGAAAGAAGTCTTGCTCGAATACCGCGCGCGCATGGACGGAGACGCCGCCCGCCACGCGCCAGCCGTTTCCTTCCGCCGCTATATCGACTGGCTCGCAAGCCATCCTCAGGAAGAGCCGGGCTGGTGGGCCGATCGCCTGAAGACCATCGAGGCGGCATCCAGGCTTCTGCCGATGCTTCCGGGCGTGGCAACCCCGCAGGCCGATACGGATATCCGTCACGAATTCGACATGACGGAAACGGACAAGATCCGTGCCTTCGCAAAGAACCATGCGATCACGCTCAACACCGTCGTCCAGGCGGCCTGGGCACTGGTCGTCTCTCATTACACCTCCTCGGAGAGCATCGTTTTCGGTGTGACCGTTTCCGGTCGACCCGTTGATCTCGAGGGCGCGGACCGTATCGTCGGTCCGCTTATCAACAGCCTGCCGCTTGCGGTTCATCTTCCCGAAGGTATGGACGTCGGATCCTGGCTCCGTCGATTGCAGCAGGAAAACGTTGCGCTCCGGGAGCATGAGCACGTGTCGCTCCTTGAACTGCAGCAGCAATCGGGCCGCCGGCACGAGCCGCTCTTCGACACTCTGCTCGTCTTCGAAAACTATCTGTCCGGGGACACGGCGGGTGGGAACGATGTCCTCGACGTCTCGTCGACACAATCCCACAATCGCACCCATTATCCCGTGACGGTCGTCGCCGTGCCGGAACAGCAGCGCCTGATCCTGCAACTGGTGGCGGACGGGAAGGCCGTTTCGCCGGCGACCGCGGCCCGGCTGCTACGGCACCTGGTAACGGCGATCACCGCGATTACGGACGGAGGCGGTCCCTCTCTCGGCGATATTTCGGTCATTTCCGATGAGGAGGCCGCCGCCGTCTTCGAGTTCGGCGAGAGCAGTCCGACACCTGCCACACAGGACGGCCAACTGATCCACGATCTCTTCGCAAGCCAGGTCGCAGCCGCACCTGACGCGATCGCCCTGCGTGCCAACGAGAAGGTGATGACCTACGGCGAGCTTGACAGACTGTCGAACCGGCTCGCGCGCCATCTTCAGGCGAAGGGGTGCCGGCCCGACGACGTCATCGGCCTCTATCTTGACCAGTCGTTCGAGATGTTCGTCGGCATGCTCGGCATCCTGAAGGCCGGCTCCGCCTATCTTCCGCTGACCCTCGATCTTCCCGAGGCACGTGTTGGGCATCTGATTTCCGACGCCTCAGCCAGGTTGGTCCTGACCAAGCGTTCGCACGCGTCCAGCGTCCCGAACCATGCGCAGGTGCTGCTCCTCGATCAGGAACAGGCGCTCTTCGTCGACCAGCCCGACGATCCGGTCGAAAGCGACGCGACGTCCCAGTCGCTTGCCTATGTCATCTATACGTCGGGTTCCTCCGGCATGCCCAAAGGCGTAATGGTGCCGCACAGCGGCGTCATCAATTACCTGACCTTTGCCTCCAGCCATTATGCGGTCGCCGCAGGCGGCGGCGCTCCCGTCAGCACGTCGATCGGCTTCGACGCGACCGTCACCAGTACGCTTGTTCCGCTCGTCTCAGGCGCGACCGTCCATATCCTCGGGGAGGACGCGGGCTTGGAAGGTTTGGCGGACACGCTGAACGCGGGCCGCGGCTTCAGTCTTGTGAAGGCGACCCCGTCGCATCTCGATGGGCTGAAACATCTGCTTGCGCGTCACAATCTTCAAAGCCAGACCGGAGCCTATGTGATCGGCGGCGAAAACCTGATTGCCGAGACGGTCGAATTCTGGCGGCGCTTTTCTCCGGGCACGCGCCTGATCAACGAGTACGGCCCGACGGAAACAGTCGTCGGCTGTGCCGTCCACGAAGTCGACGGCAAATCCGCACATAGCGGCCCGATTCCGATCGGGCGTCCGATCGCCAATACGGATCTCTATGTCCTCGATGGCTTCGGCAATCCGAGTGGCGTGGGCGTCATCGGCGAATTGTTCGTCGGCGGAAGCGGGGTGACCCGCGGCTATCTCGGCAAGCCTGGACAGACAGCGGCCGTCTTCGTTCCGCATCCGCGGCGGGCAGGGGAGCGTCTGTATCGCACTGGTGATCTGGCGCGCTGGCGCGAGGACGGCGATCTTGAGTATATCGGCCGCAACGACTTCCAGGTGAAGATTCGCGGCCACCGCATCGAGCTCGGCGAGATCCAGGCGGCCCTGCTTGGTCATGCCGGGGTGCGCGAGGCCGCCGTCGT
>NZ_JBLFFK010000052.1:0-6446 GCF_051400715.1 Neorhizobium descurainiae | reverse complement strand
CAGCCATCGCATCAGAAAATGCGCCTGGAACGATGACTACCTCATCGCCGCTATCGCCCATATGCGATAGCCCTGCCCTGCTAGGGAGTATACGTCAAAAGCGTATCGAAGGTTCGAATCCCTTCCTCTCCGCGATCCATCGCCTGTCCATACTGGAGACATAGATAACAGAACGTACCTAAGACATGGGTGACAATCTCGTGCCGAACGGATTGTCGATGGTCTGCAAGGTTCTCTGCTCCCGATCGATATATCCGAGATCATAATGCATGAAGTTGACAAGCCAAATACCGTCGTCGATTTCCCTGATGCCAGTCTGTCCTGTCTATGACGGTGGCGATATTGATTTTCTTGGTGCATGCAACTGCAGTCGCAATTGGCCATGAGCGCATCACGGTCGCGGAAAGGATAGTCGATCTCCCGCAGCCCCTGTGGACGGACCGATCGCGCGTATAGATCGACCTCTTCGTCGCCAGGGCCCCACGCGGCCGTTCGATATTGAACTCGCTGACGAAAGCATCGACCGGGCCTGCTGCTCGAGGATGGTTTCCGAGGCTGCCTAATCACCTCTTTCTTGCAAGCAAAAGTCATGCATGCTCTGGTGCCGGCCATTGTCTTGCGGGTGACCGGGCTGATGGGCTCGAGCGGGATGCCGAGGGCAGCCATCAGACGGATAGCTTCGAGAATTGTAGAGGCCGTTGGGCAAGGGGGTACCCGTTGTCGCTGCGACTGGCGACCGGCAGGCCACGGGCGGTGGTGCGGGGGCTCCATGGCGTCGTGGTGGATGGACACCACCCAGAGCACCGAGGAGCGGTTCTGATCACACCCTCACTAGTTGGGGTCCCGAATCAACTTTCCGAAACGACCTGAAGCTCACGTTTAGGGCCACCGCCAAGACGAAGCCCCTCCTCGTCGAGATGCAGAATCTTGTCTGCAGCCGCGATGGTTTCGAGTCTGTGAGCAACAACGATGCGGGTAATACCCAACGCACGAATGGATTGATTGACCCGCTCCTCATTGGCGACGTCCATATGCGAGGTGCCCTCGTCGAGAAACAACATTTTCGGCTTGCGATAGAGCGCGCGTGCCAAAAGCACGCGCTGCTTTTGACCACCCGAGAGACTTGAGCCCATATCGCCGACCAAAGTCTCATATTGCATCGGCATATGCATGATGTCGTCATGGATGGCGGCGGCCTTCGCAGCCTCGATAATCGCGGCCGGATCGGGACGTTCATCGAACATCGCGATATTGTCGGCAATCGAGCCGGCAAACAAATTGTCGTCCTGCAACACGGCGGCGATCTGGTCATGGAAGGTCTTGTAACCAAATTGCCGCATGGGGATGCCGTCGATCAGCACGTCCCCGGTGTGAGGTTCCAGAAGTCCGACGAGAAGCTTCAACAGTGTCGACTTGCCGACGCCGGACGGCCCTGTGATTGCAACGTGCTCACCGGCTTGGATTGCGAGATCGACATTGTTCAGCACGAGGGGGTCGGTCGGGGAATATCGGTAGGAGACACCTTTGATTTCGATCTGGCCCTTGAGTTCGGTAACCGTGTTGGCGCTGGGGCCAAAGCTCCTATCATCCTCTTCGAGGGCAATGTCGGACAGTCGTTCCAGATGCAGTCGAAGCATCAGGAACGCCATTCCCTGATCCACGAGATTGCCCGTCTTTTCGAGGAACTGTCCTTTGTAGGCAAGATAGGCGAATACCATGCCAATGCTGAACCCACCTTTCATTATGAAGCCGATCGCCAACCAGATCGTCACGACGTTCTCCAGCCCGAAGATCAGGGCATTGCCGGCGCTCTGCCAGATGCCGACACGGGAGAGGCGGATGTTCGCATTGACCGCATCCGTCAGCAGTGTCTGCCACATGGCATGCCGCATCGTCTCACGATTATAAAGGCGAAACGTCTGAATGCCCCTAATCGTTTCGATGAGGGTGGTCTGTTCCTTGCCTTGCGCGATGATGCTTCCCTCTTGGGCGCGTCGCTCCAGCGAAAAGGATACGACGCGAACGATAAAATAGAGGAAGAACGCAGTCAGCGCGATCAGAGCCAGCGTGGCGCTATAGAAGAACATGATCACCAGTGTGGTCAGAGCGAGAACTCCGTCCACCAGCGTGGCGGCTACGCCTTCCGTCAACAGTCTCTGAATGGGCACGACCGATTGAAATCGCGATAGGATATCGCCGACCTCACGCTTGTGGAACCAGTCGAGAGGCAATCGGAACAGTTTCCTGGCGATATTGGAAGCGATGCCGAAGCCGAGGGCGGAGCCGGCTGCCAGGATTACGAAGGAGCGGAGGAACGAGGCGCAGGCGTTGAAAACGGTAAAGAGCCCGAACCCCAATGCTAGAACCACCAGAAGATCTCTGTCGAACGCGGGCAGCGCGGTGTCAATGCCAACCTGAAGGTAATAGGGCAATGCAAGGACGTAGACCTGCAGGACGACGCTAAGAACGACAACCTGAGCGAAGGAGCTGCCGAGCCCATTTATGCGGCTCCACAGTTGCGACCAGCGTAGTATTGTGGACTCCGTTTTCCTCTCGAAGGTCTCGTTAGGCCGAAGCTCCAGGGCGACGCCGGTGAAGTGCGCAGAAAGCGACGACATATTGAACCAGTTGCTTCGGCCCAGGGGATCGTGAATCAGTGCCTTGCCGTTTGCGATCCGCTCGACCACGACATAGTGGTTCATGTCCCAATGCAGGATTGCAGGCAGAGCCAGATTCGAAATCTCGTCCAGCGGCAGTTTCACCGCACGCGGTGTCAGGCCGATCTGATCCGCCACCTTCATGAGACTACCCAGCGGAGCGCCTCTTATCGACGGCGTGAAGCGTCGGCGCATGGTCGAAAGATCGACATCCAGGCCATGGAAGCCGGCGATCATTGTCAGGCAGGCGAGCCCGCACTCGCTTACCTCGTTCTGGCGCACCAGTCGAACACGGGAGGTCGACAAGAAGCCAGTCTGAAGAGACGCCGACATCATCTATCTCCGCTGCAGAGCGAACAGAGGCTCGAAGAGCCATTCAAGGAGAGACTGACGTGCGGTGGCGATACGCGCCGATAGAGTCATCCCCGGGAACAGCGCCTGGGATTTTCCAAAAGCGATGATACTCTGGCGTTCCAGGTCCACGGTCACGAGATAGTTGAGATTGACGCTATCGCCATTCGTCCGGCCGACCGGACTTTTGGAAAGGCTTTTGACGCGCCCGGAGATGGTGCCGAAGCTCTCGTATGGAAAGGCGTCAACCGCCAGGCGAACCTCCTGCCCGATGTCAACGAAGCCGACGGCTCGGTTCGGCACGTCCAATTGCGCGTGGAGTATGGTGTCGCGAGGCACGATGCTCATCAGCACCTGCTGCGTGTTCAACGGTTCGCCGATCTTTGCGGTAAGCGCCGATACCGTTCCAGCAACGGGCGCTCTGATGACATAGGCGCGGGACTGCTCATTCGTCGCGATACTGCGGTTGATATCTTCACGCTGCGACCGAAGCGCCGCCTTTCTCTCGCTGGCCTTGGCCTTTATCTGCTCGAGCATCTGCTGAGCGTCAGAAAGATTGGACCGCCGTTCCGTCAGCATACCTTCGAGGGCGGCCAACTGCTGGCGCCGCTCCGTGAGTGCGTCTTCCCGAAGAATCACGTCCCGCTTGGGAACGATGCCTTTGTCTGCCAGATCCTCAATTCGAGCCAAATCCCGTTCGTTCGACTTGATCAACTCTGCTTGCAAAGCGATCTGGCTCTGCAGCTTGTCTATCTGCACCCGAAAGCCGGCGACCTGAGCGTCGAATTGTGCTACCTGAGCGGCTTCATCATTTTCTACTTCGATCATCTGAGCATCGAGGCTATCCTTCTGCCGTTCGAGCATCTGCGCGACTTTTTCAGAGGCGGATTCGCCCGAGACAAGGAAATCTTCTGACCGCACCGCAACCAGTTCTTGGCCTTCCTCTACTTCGTCCCCATCGTTCACCAACAGGTTCATCACCACGCCGGCACGAGGCGGCACGATTGCGGCAACGCCTTTGTCCGGCATAATGACGCCCGTTGCGGTCACAATCCGGGCGTAGCTCGCGAAGGATAGAAAGGCCAGAGCAACAAGAAGCGCACCGGCCATCAGATAACCAGTCAGATGCCAGCCGAGCGGCACGGCCATCGATACAGATCCCGTCAACCGCTGGGACTGCTGTTCGATCGCCTCTCGTCGAAACAGGCTCATGCGGAGCTGATCATATTTTTCTCAAAGGCGGAGATAGGGACTCTTCGCCGCCGGCGAAGAGTCGAATTGTCGGCTACGCGAAGGCTCGAGAGAGCCTGTAGAGCCCATATCCACCAACGGCCACGGCACCGACGGCGAGAGCGCCGACACCAAATGCCGAGAGCCCGACGCCAGCGCCGATAGCGGCCGCATAACCCAAGGCGCCGCCGCCCGCCAGCGCGGCGGCTCCATCGATGACATTGCGAACCGGGCCAGTGACCGCGCGGCCGCCAGCTACCTGTTCGATTTCGGTTTCCGAAAGTTCTTGGATACCCTGCACTTAACTCCCCATTCGTTTGTTTCAGGAAGATACTCAGAGCACGTATGTGCACGCAAAACGTAGCCAAGCCCTCTGTCACAGTCAATCAAATGACTAAACTCTTCGTTCATGTTCCGAGTCAGTGAGCTCCGTTGAGCGTGTCGAGTCGACCGTGAAGAACGCTGTTTTTGTCCCGGCGGGCAGGATTGTCCGCCGCCACGGTTTTTGCATTGAGATCTTCAGGACGGGTGTGATGCGGAAACCTGCGGGGATCGCGGCAGAGACGCCCTGAGCATGGCAGCCAGTAGGCATAAAATGTCCCTGAACCACCTGAGCAGGAGCGTGAAGTTGTAGCCAACGGCAGCCAGAACGGCGTTGACGGCATCACCCTGCTGTCCGGCGAGATAATTGCGATCCATCCGGTGCTCGTTCTTGATGTGGCCGATGACGGGCTCGACGGCTGACCGTCGTCGCATCTGTCGTTTGATGGCCGGCGTCACGCGGCGCTTTTGACCACTGGTGAAGACCCTGAGCTTGTGGCTCTCAGGTGCATTGTGGCCGCGATATCCGGCATCAGCCAGGATGCGGGAGAGTTCGTTGCCAATCGTCTCTTCCATGGCGGGGATGATGGCCGCGAGGGTGTGGCCGTCGTAGGGGTTGTCAGGCAGTGCCATTGCATGGAGGGCAAATTGGCCGCCCTTGGAGCGGTTCAGTGTCGTGGCCACCGAGACTTTGACGCCAAACTCGTAGGGCTTGTGTGCCTTGCCTTTGCCGATGCATTCGACTTCGTCAGCGTGAAGGCTGTAGATCTTGCGGCCGCGCTGACGCTGCTTCCGCATCGCGCAGGACGCTTCACCTTGATTTCGCTAGGGGTGGGCTGGTGACGAAGAACCTCCATCGTCTCATCAATGAGGTCTGCCAACGGCATTGACGAAACATCGATGATCGTCGAGTGCAGCTGTTTCCGGAGGTGCGGGAGAAGTGCTGCGGTCAAGCGAATAGGGGCAAGGAAATTGGTCGTGATTGTCGCTTCGGTAACGGCGACATCGATGGTCTCGCGGGTAAGTTCCTCAGCCTTGATGATCTCGGCGTTATTCAACAGGACGTTTAGATCCGGATGATCTGCGCTCACCTTGGTGGCGAAGCTCCGAATCTCCTCCGGCGAGTCCACATCCAGAACGTATCCGGCCATGCCTGGACGTGCCGCCGCTATTTCTTCGAGCAGGGTTTTCCGGCGACCGGTGATGATCAAAGTGACGATGCATGCCGCATGGCGCAGCCTCGAGGACTACCAGGCCATCCGTCAGGATCCGATTCCCCCGAGAGCTCTTCCGAGAGGCACTCACGTTCGCGACACTGACCCGGGCATGTATAGGGTTGCCCCCAATCTTCACTCCACGGAGAGATACGTGAGAACCCGGCCTCGTGAGCGAGCCGCGCTGACAGGTAATCGCTGACGGATCTGCAGCCTATGTCGGCGCTCCGGAGAACTTGCTCTTTTGTGCATTCGCAAACGGTTTCGTAGAGAAACGTGTTCTGGCGATCCTGAGCTGTTGTTATCGCGGGCTGCGGTGCCAAGCGGAGACTGGCGAGTGTCACCATGTGCCACAATGTCGCCAAGGAGGAGGTTCCCATGAAAACATGGATGTCTCCGTCGTCCCATATCTGCACTTTGAAGTTTTGCGGCTTGCCGAAAGGCTACTTCATCGGCCGCAAGATCGAGAAAGTATTCAAGCGGCGGACGTGGGATCGGCCCGGCGTGGTCGGAAGTTCCAGGCCTTCGTCGCACATCGGGCCTTCACCATTGATGACATCGAACGACTAATCCACGGGGTATGAAAAATCTTCAGACTAGAGCGTTTATGATTTTGTTTGAATCGCGGATTCCCTTTTGATGTCGAATGTGATTCAAGATGCAGGCTGAGAGG
>NZ_JBLFFK010000051.1:0-2500 GCF_051400715.1 Neorhizobium descurainiae | reverse complement strand
CAACCCTGACCTCCAGCTAAGGTCCCCAAGTCATGGCTAAGTGGGAAAGGATGTGAGGATCCCAAAACAACCAGGATGTTGGCTTAGAAGCAGCCATCATTTAAAGAAAGCGTAACAGCTCACTGGTCTAATCAAGGGTCTTTGCGCCGAAAATGTAACGGGGCTGAAGCCATGCACCGAAGCTGAGGCTTGCACATCTAACGATGATGCAGGGGTAGCGGAGCGTTCCGTAAGTCTGTGAAGGCGGACCCGTGAGGGCTGCTGGAGATATCGGAAGTGCGAATGTTGACATGAGTAACGATAAAGAGGGTGAGAGACCCTCTCGCCGAAAGACCAAGGGTTCCTGCTTAAAGTTAATCTGAGCAGGGTTAGCCGGCCCCTAAGACGAGGCAGACATGCGTAGTCGATGGGAACCACGTTAATATTCGTGGGCCTGGTGGTAGTGACGGATCGCGTAAGTTGTTCATTCTTATTGGATTGAATGGGCGGCGGGGCGGTTCCAGGAAATAGCTCCACCTTATAGACCGTACCCGAAACCGACACAGGTGGTCAGGTAGAGCATACCAAGGCGCTTGAGAGAACTATGTTGAAGGAACTCGGCAAATTGCACGCGTAACTTCGGAAGAAGCGTGACCCCAGATTGGGCAACCATTTTGGGGTGGCACAGACCAGGGGGTAGCGACTGTTTATCAAAAACACAGGGCTCTGCGAAGTCGAAAGACGACGTATAGGGTCTGACGCCTGCCCGGTGCTGGAAGGTTAAGAGGAGGGGTGCAAGCTCTGAATCGAAGCCCCAGTAAACGGCGGCCGTAACTATAACGGTCCTAAGGTAGCGAAATTCCTTGTCGGGTAAGTTCCGACCTGCACGAATGGCGTAACGACTTCCCCGCTGTCTCCAACATAGACTCAGTGAAATTGAATTCCCCGTGAAGATGCGGGGTTCCTGCGGTTAGACGGAAAGACCCCGTGCACCTTTACTATAGCTTTACACTGGCATTCGTGTCGGCATGTGTAGGATAGGTGGTAGGCTTTGAAGCGGGGACGCCAGTTCTCGTGGAGCCATCCTTGAAATACCACCCTTATCGTCATGGATGTCTAACCGCGGCCCGTCATCCGGGTCCGGGACAGTGTATGGTGGGTAGTTTGACTGGGGCGGTCGCCTCCGAAAGAGTAACGGAGGCGCGCGATGGTGGGCTCAGACCGGTCGGAAATCGGTCGTCGAGTGCAATGGCATAAGCCCGCCTGACTGCGAGACTGACAAGTCGAGCAGAGACGAAAGTCGGTCATAGTGATCCGGTGGTCCCGCGTGGAAGGGCCATCGCTCAACGGATAAAAGGTACGCCGGGGATAACAGGCTGATGACCCCCAAGAGTCCATATCGACGGGGTTGTTTGGCACCTCGATGTCGGCTCATCGCATCCTGGGGCTGGAGCAGGTCCCAAGGGTTTGGCTGTTCGCCAATTAAAGCGGTACGTGAGCTGGGTTCAGAACGTCGTGAGACAGTTCGGTCCCTATCTGCCGTGGGTGTAGGAATATTGACAGGATCTGTCCCTAGTACGAGAGGACCGGGATGGACATATCTCTGGTGGACCTGTTGTCCTGCCAAGGGCATAGCAGGGTAGCTATATATGGACGGGATAACCGCTGAAGGCATCTAAGCGGGAAACCCCCCTGAAAACGAGTGTTCCCTATCAGGGCCGTGGAAGACGACCACGTTGATAGGCCGGGTGTGGACGTGCAGCAATGCATGAAGCTTACCGGTACTAATCGCCCGATCGGCTTGATCGTTCTCATTGACCATGTTCATCGAAGATGAAATGAACAACGAGATTTGTTTTGTCCTGACGCTGTCGTGGCCCTTGGCCACTACGCTGCGGACGGCCCGCGCCACAAGGCGCGACGGCCTCTGGCCTGTACGGGTGCCTCAAGCATCCGCAGTGAACAGGGGCTCCATTGACGTGTTCGAAAAGACTAATCACTACCGACTAGTCACCAATCACTCACTTGAGTGAACCAGCTTCTCAAATGTTGCGCTTCGCCGACCTGGTGGTCATTGCGGGGTGGCTGCACCCGTTCCCATTCCGAACACGGCCGTGAAACACCCCTGCGCCAATGGTACTTCGTCTCAAGACGCGGGAGAGTAGGTCGCTGCCAGGTCTGCCAAACGCAACAACAAAATCTTCTCGTCACGAAACCGAACGGCCCATGCCGATACCTTCATTGGGCCGCTCAAGCGGCCCTTCGCCGTTTGCAGGGCTGAAATGAAATGCGGGACAAAACTCCGGTGCGTCCCTCACCCGAGACAAAGCGCCTTCGGCAATTGGCTCGGCAAAAGCATGAACCGATACGCAGTTTACCCACCGTGACAACACCCTCCGGTGTTGCACCGACCGGATAAACCGCTACCCGGTTTACCTCAATAACGCGGGGTGGAGCAGCCCGGTAGCTCGTCAGGCTCATAACCTGAAGGCCGCAGGTTCAAATCCTGCCCCCGCAACCA
>NZ_JBLFFK010000050.1:0-8038 GCF_051400715.1 Neorhizobium descurainiae | reverse complement strand
AAGCGACCTCGTAAGACCGGCATCGACCCTGTAAGTGCGGTCCCTTGGCCGGCTATCGTGTCGAAAATATGCTGTTTTGCAGGATGATGCCAGAAATAAGTTCGCCCGGACGGCGCATTTTGGAACGCCGCCCGGTGGGAGCGAGGGGCTGACAGCAGGATTCCGACGTTTGGACGCGCGTCGCAGCTACCGGGATCGAGTGTCAATTCGCTCCATCAGACGCCGCTCAGTTCGCCGCGAGGAGTTCCGTGCAGTAGCTCGGTCCGTTGGCGCCGGGGGGATCGGAGACGATCGCGACGTCGCGGATGACGTAATTCTCGGAAACCGTGATCTTCGCGGAGCAACTGACGCGCGCGGTGCGGCCGTTCTGCTGCTTGATGCGGTTGTAGCCGCCGCGCCAGTTGTAGACCGTGCTGGAGCCTTCGCTGCTGTCGCTGAGCGGCGGGCTGAATTTCGCGAAGAATTCGCCGGCCGAGCGGCCCACCCAGCGGGCTTCGATGGGATTGCTGGCGATGCCTACGGTGGTGCAGGCCGAAAGGGCAAGGGCGAGAAGGGCAGGGGTGAAAAGGGTGGGCGATGCGAGAACGCGGCGGCTCATGATCTCGAAAGAATCCTTGTATTGTCTGTGGCGCCCCGGGAGGCATGATTTTGAAGGCATGTTTTCGAGATCGCACCTAACAGATTTTGTGCAGGCTTCGCGAGGCGGCCGGCGGTCGCCGATGTCAAATTTCTCATGCGCCGCTTTTTTGCAACGCCTCGGTTTTCAATGCCGTCTGCGGCACCGTTCCCAAGGACCGCACTCTGTCGCAAATTTTTCATGACGGCGCTTGTGGAATGGAAAATGCTGGTCTATAGAGGCGCCGCTGGTCACGGAGTGTAGCGCAGTCTGGTAGCGCACCACGTTCGGGACGTGGGGGTCGAGTGTTCGAATCACTCCACTCCGACCAGCCGATAAGCCCGCCGAAGCGCAGCCCGAGATGCGGAATTCAGGTAGATAACGATGTTGAACCGCTTGCAACCCGGACGTTGTGGGCGGGTTTCCTTGCCGGAAGTATTTCCCTGAAGCATTCAGCACATCCAAACCGTAGCAGAATGCCCGTTTTCTCGACATCGTAAAGTTCAGCCGCAAAACCGTCGCTTTCGTCGTGAGCTTTGCGGCAGTTGGATGGAAAAGGGTGCTTATGGCCGATACTTTGAACAAGCGACGGATTGGCGTATTATTCGGGGGACGATCGGCCGAGCATGACGTTTCGGTGCTTTCGGCAACCAACGTCATGAACGCGCTGGCTCCGGAAAAATACGACGCCGTCCCGATCTTTGTCACCCGCGAGGGGCGATGGCTGTTGAGCGCCTTTGAGAACGGCACGCTTGCAAAGCCGTCGGGCGGCACGGAACTGTGTTTCGTGCCGGGGGGACATGGGCGGGTAATCGCGCTTCCCGTAGATGACGCTCCATACGAATTGCCGAGGATCGACATCATTTTTCCCGTTCTGCATGGTCTTCATGGCGAAGACGGCGCAGTGCAGGGGTTGGCCGAAGTGGCGTGCATACCGCTTGCAGGGTGCGGCATTCTCGGCTCCGCCAACGCACTCGACAAGGATATCGCCAAACGGCTGTTCAATGAGGCCGGGGTACCGGCGGCGCGGTCGATCACGATCCATCGGGGCGCCGCGCCGGCCCTTGATGAACTTGAACGGGCGCTCGGTCTGCCCGTCTTCATCAAGCCCGCCCGCCAGGGCTCCTCGGTCGGGGTCAGCAAGGTTTCGACCGGAGCGGACTATGAGATGGCGCTGTCGGAAGGCTTCCGCCATGACGGCAAGCTTCTGGCCGAGGAGTTCATTCGGGGCCGCGAGATCGAATGCGCGGTTTTGGAGGGTGACGATGGCGTCCTGTTCGTGTCGCGAACCGGAGAAATCATCCCGGCAGAAAGCCACGGCTTCTACACCTATGACGCCAAGTATATCGATCAGGATGGTGCCGCGCTGAAGGTGCCAGCCGAATTGCCCGAAGAGGTCGAGGATGAAATCCGAGCCCTTGCGTCGAAAGCATTTCGCGCGCTCGGTTGTGACGGCATGGCGCGCGCGGACTTCTTCGTCACGCCGGATATGCGGATCCTCGTCAACGAACTCAACACGATCCCGGGTTTCACCGACATCAGCATGTATTCCAAGGTGATGGCGGCAAGCGGCGTCAGCTACCCCGAGATCATTGACCGCCTGGTCGCACATGGCTTGGCGCGGGCGAACCGAACTGTTTAGCGTGATGTATTGTCGCGGAAATCCAGGTCCTGCGACCCCACCCGCTCAGAGTGAATCCTGAAAAGGAATTCTGCCGCAAAATCAGTCGCATGACTTCGAATGTGCGGCCGGTTTCTGCGACATCTGGCATTTCGCGTTTTTGTTAGGCTACCGCCGAAGCGGGCTTTTTCTTTTTCGCCCATTTCCTCCGCGTCCTCCTCGAAACCCTCCTGGAACCGGCGCCGGACGATATTGCCCAGCCGCCCGTCTCGTCCTGGCCGCGACCGGAAGTTTCTCGGCTCGCATCGAACAGGCTGGACAGCTTCCGGAAACTCCGATACGTGATGTAATGTTATTACATACCAAGGAGAGATTTCCAATGATGTCCAGATCGACGATGGTCGGGGGTTTTGCCGCGGCAGGCATTTTGATGGGTTCGGCCCAGGCCGAGGAGGAGAAGCAGACATGGCGGCTGTTCGTCGCCGATCACACGGCTCCCGTGGCCCGGTCCTTCGACGCGGCGACGGGAAAGGAGATCGGCGAGTTCGCCCTGAAGGGTTACGCCGCACTGGCCGCCAGCAGTTCCGGCCGCACCGTCTTCGCCGTCCAGAGCGAGGCCGATACGGTCCAGGCGATCAAATCCGGCGTGACGCTGTCCGACCACGGCGAGCATCGCGATCTCGAAACGTCCGACCCCGAAATGCTGCCGGTCGCGTTCGACGGAAAACGGCCGGTCCATGCCGTCATGCACGGCGACGACGTAGTGCTGTTCTACGACAGGGAAGGCAAGGCGAAGCTTCTTTCCGAAGAGGGACTGCTCGAGGGCAAGATATCTGAAAGGACCGTCGATGCGACGGCGCCGCATCACGGGGTCGCCGTTCCCATGGGGGAGGCGATGCTTGTTTCCGTTCCCGATACGAAGGTTGAGACGAAGCCGGACGAACTGCCGCCGCGCCTCGGCCTGCGCGTCCTCGACGCGAGCGGCGGACAGGTCGGCGAGGTCGAACCTTGCACGGCCCTGCACGGAGAGGCCTTTTCGGCGAGGCTGGCCGCCTTCGGTTGCGCAGAGGGCGTCCTGGTCGCGCGTCCCGGCAAGCAGGGCGGCGTCGAGCTCGAAATGCTGGAATACGGCGAAGCGCTACCGAAGGGAAAGGTGACGACCCTGCTCGGCAGCAAGGTCATGCAGTTCTTTCTCGGCAATTATGGCGAGGACAGGATCGCCCTGATCGATCCGGAAAGCGCCGAGCCCTACCGCCTGGTGGACCTGCCGACCCGGCGCATCGATTTCGCGCTTGACCCTGCGCGCGTCAAGAATGCCTATGTGCTGACCGAAGACGGGCAATTGCACGTCGTCGACGTGCTGCGTGGCGAAATCGCCGCATCGGCAACCGTCACCGAGCCCTACAGCAAGGACGGCCATTGGCGCGATCCGCGCCCGCGCCTTGCAGTGGCCGGCGATGAGATCGCCATCACCGATCCCCGCCACGGCCTTGTGCGGATGATCGACATCGGGACCCTGAAGGAGGCTCGCACCATTGCGGTCGAGGGGCAGCCCTTCAGCATCGTCGCCATCGGAGGCTCCGGCGCCGTCCATTGACGGCACTCGTCTCTCGCGGCTTGACGCGATCGCCGCGCTCGGCATAACTGAACGCGACGGTTCCCCGACGGTGACTCGGAGGGGATGAAAAGGGAACACGGTGCGGACGCCCGAAAGGGGCCAATGCCGTGGCTGCCCCCGCAACTGTAAGCGGATTGCTGTCCATCCTCGTGGCGCCGGAAGGCGCCATGCCACTGCGTCCATGCGGCGCGGGAAGGCAGATGGACGGCGGATATCCGCGAGCCAGGAGACCTGCCGTCGAACATCGATCCATCGCACGGGCGGGGATGCCCGGAACAGGAGCAGGACATGATCACCATCCGCGCCGCAGGGCGCCCTGGCGCTTCGCATTCCCCAAATCTCGACGATCGTTCGGCCAATCGGGCTGCCTCAAGGGCATTCTGAGCTTCACTACTGCCCGGCACATGGATTTGCCGGCGGCATTCACGTCACATTCGGGGAAACACGATGAATATCTTTCTGAAACGGCCGTTCCGCGCCGGCCTCGGCGCCATCTCCTTGATCGCCTCCGGCCTGTTCCACGGTGCCGTGGCGGCGGAAACCGCCTATCCGCTCACTCTTGAGAACTGCGGCCGGCAGGTGACTTTCGAAAAGGCGCCGTCGCGTACCGTGTCGATCGGCCAGAGCAGCACCGAAATCCTCTATCTCTTAGGCCTGGCGGACAAGGTCGTCGGCACCGCGCTCTGGGTCGGACCGGTCCTCAAGGAATATGAGGAGGTGAACGCCAAAATCGACCGGCTCGCCGATAACGAGCCGAGCTTCGAAAGCGTGCTCGGCAAAAGGCCGGATATCGTCGCCGTGCAGTTCCAGTGGCAGGTCGGACCCGAAGGCGTGGTCGGCAAGCCGGAACAGTTCGCAGAACTCGGCATACCGGTCTACACGTCGCCGTCCGATTGCACCGGCAAGGAAAATTCCGCCGCGAGCGACGGCGTCCGCCACCAGGTCTTCACCATGGACCTCGTTTACCGGGAAATCCGCGAGCTCGCCAAGATCTACGACGTGCAGGACAAGGGCGAGGAGGTCGTGGCCGATCTGAAGCAGCGTGAGGCCGCCGCCCGTGCCAAGGTCGCGTCTGCGCAAGGCAAGCTTTCCGCCGTCTTCTGGTTCTCGAGCGCCGCGGGCGCCGATCCCTATGTCGCCGGCAGGAACGGCGCGCCGGGCTATATCATGTCGGCGCTTGGCATCCGCAACATCATCGAGACGGACGACGAATGGCCGACGGTCGGCTGGGAAACCATCGCCAAGGCCGATCCGACCATGATCGTCGCGGGCGCCATGGAGCGCCGCCGCTATCCGCTGGACAGCATCGAGGCCAAGCACAGGTTCCTTGAGACCGACCCGGTCGCAAGCCTGATGCCGGCCGCGAAGAACGGCCATGTCTTCGACATGGACGCGCAGGCGATGAACCCGACGATCCGCACGATCGAAGGGATCGAGGTGCTTGCGGACGCCATCGCAGCCGCCGGCCTCGCCGAATGAGCCGGGCCATGTCCTCGATCGGCCGGACGGGTGCGGTTTCGCTCGCGCTCGCCGTCCTCGTCGCCGCGCTCTGGCTGGGCGCGGCGATCGGCGAGACCGCGATCCCGTTCGAGGTCGTTGCCAAGACGGTCGCCAACCGGCTCTGGGATGCGGGCTATCCGCTGGAGCCGATCGATGAGGGCATCGTCTGGAGCTACAGGTTGAGCCGCGCGGTCGTAGCGGCCTGCTGCGGCGCCTCGCTTGCCCTCTCCGGCGTCGTGCTGCAGTCGCTGCTGCGCAATCCCCTGGCCGATCCCTATATTCTCGGCATTTCGGCGGGGGCCTCCACCGGCGCCGTGGGCGTCGCGATCCTCGGCTTCGGCGGAGGTCTCCTGACGCTGCCGATGGGCGCCTTTTTCGGGGCGCTCGTCGCCTTCGCGCTCGTCAGCCTGCTGGCCGTCAAGGCGGGCAGGGGAACGGCGGCCATCATCCTCGCCGGCGTCGCAGGCTCGCAACTTTTCAATGCGCTCACCTCCTTCATCGTCACCAAGGCGGCGACCGCTGAACAGGCGCGCGGCATCATGTTCTGGCTGCTCGGCAATCTTTCCGGCGTCCGCTGGCCGGATGCCTGGCTTGCCATACCTGCGGCCCTGTCGGGGCTTGCGGTCTGCCTCTGGCACGCCCGGTCGCTCGATGCCTTCACCTTCGGCGCGGAGCAGGCCGCCTCGCTCGGCATTTCGGTCCGCCGCATCTATCTCGTGCTGGTCGGCATCTCCGCCATGATGACGGCGGTCATGGTGTCCATCGTCGGATCGATCGGCTTCGTCGGGCTGGTCATCCCGCATGCGGCGCGCATGCTGGTCGGCGTCCGCCACGGCGTGCTCCTGCCGGCGGCGGCGCTGATCGGCGCCGTCTTCATGATCGTGGCGGATATCCTGTCGCGCATCTTGATACCCGGCCAGGTCCTGCCGATCGGCGTGATCACCGCGCTCGTCGGGGCGCCGGCCTTCGCCTTGATTCTCGGACAGAGGAGGGGCCGCGCATGACGCTTTCGGCCAGGAATGTTTCATGGACCGCCGGCGGCGCCGAAATCCTGCGCGATGTCTCGCTCGACGTGCGCACCGGCGAGTTTCTCGGCATCATCGGCCCGAACGGTTCGGGAAAGACGAGCCTCATGGCGCTGCTTGCCGGCATCCGTAAGCCGAAGTCCGGCGAAGTCCTGCTGGACGGCGTGCCGATTACCGCGCTCGGGCGGCGCGAGGTTTCCCGCCGGCTGGCGCTAGTGGAGCAGCAGGCGGAAACCGGCGAGAGGATCACCGCCCGGCAGGCGGTGGAGCTTGGGCGCACGCCCTATCTCGGACCTCTGTCGCCCTGGTCGTCTGAGGACGACGTGATCGTCGAGGCGGCGCTTCGGAACGTCGACATGGCCCACCTGTCCGGCCGGCTTTGGCACACGCTTTCCGGCGGCGAACGCCAGCGCCTGCATATCGGCCGCGCGCTCGCGCAGCAGCCGAAGATATTGCTCCTCGACGAGCCGACAAACCATCTCGACATCGGCCATCAGATCGGCCTGCTCGATCTGGTGCGCCGGCAGGATTTGACGGTGGCGGCGGCCCTCCACGACCTCAACCATGCGGCGATGTTCTGCGACCGCCTCGCGGTCATGCAGGGCGGGCGGCTGGTGGCGCTCGGCGCGCCGCGCGAGGTGCTGACGACTGAGCGCATCCGCGACGTCTTCGGCGTGGAGGCGGAGATCGACCACCAAAGCGACGGTAACTGCTTCATCCGCTACCGGGCTGCCGGGCAGCCCCGTCCGGCGTCGCGGCGCGGGAACGGCGCACGGCTTGAAACGGTCGCAGGTGGGGTATCGTGAACATGGACGGACGCAACCATCACCTCAAGGAGGACATCCGCGAATATTGGTCGAAGCGGTCGGAAACCTTCGATCTCGCCTTCGGCCATCGCATTCCGCCCGGACCGGAACTGCAGGCCTGGGCAGCCGCGGTCAGGCGCAGCCTCGGCGGCGAACCGCTCAAGGTTCTCGAACTGGCCTGCGGCACCGGCGAAGTGACGAACGTGCTGCTTTCCCTCGGGCACGAGGTCACGGCGCTCGATTTCTCCGAGGCGATGCTGGGCGTCGCCCGCCGCAAGCATGCGGCGCGGGAGGGGGTGCGCTTTATCCTTGCCGATGCGGAACGGACGATGGAGCCGGATGCAAGTTACGATACCGTCGTCTGCCGCCATCTCGTCTGGACGCTGACGGAGCCGGAACAGGCTCTTGCAGACTGGCATCGGGTCCTGAAGCCGGGCGGCAAGCTGCTGGTTTTCGACGGCGACTGGGCAAGGCCGACACCCTTGGGAAAACTCGCATCCTGCGCCATCCGCCTGATCGACCGGCTGAGCGGCGCCGATCCGCATTACGACGGCGCGATGAGCGACCGCCACCGGAGCATCATGGCGCGGCTGCCGTTCGGAGAAGGCCTCACGGTGGAAAGGCTCGTGCCATTGATCGAAGCGACCGGCTTCGAGGACATCGGGATCGCCTCCCACCGGCCGATCGCCGCGGCCCAGCGGCAGACCGCCGACCTGAGGAACCGACTGCGCACGCTGCTTTACCGCCGCTTCATTCTCTCCTGCCGGCGGCCGGGCTAGAGCGTTTCATGTTTTATTTGAAGCGTATCCGGCATTGACAAGATAATTGGTGCACTCGTCTGGACCGATGGTC
>NZ_JBLFFK010000049.1:0-9542 GCF_051400715.1 Neorhizobium descurainiae | reverse complement strand
ACGGACGTGCCGGCATTGATCTCCTTCGCTCCCGGATCATCGGAACATGAGCTGCACCGAAATTGCGGAAGAGCCCACTTCTGGGGAGTATTGCTCCGGCAATGACAGGCGGGTATAGCTCCGCCCGGTGCGGTCTACTACTTTGCTCCCGACTGGAAGGAAGAGCACGTTCATCGCCACCTCAAGAAGGCGAGTGGCATCCTTCAGGCCGACGGCTACAAAGGCTATGCGAAGTTATATGAGCCCGCAACGGACGGGAAACGCCGCTTCCGGGAGGCTTCATGCTGGGCGCATTGGCGGGGCGACTTCCATGATATCTGGACCTCGAACAAATCCGAGATCGCGCGCGAGGCTCTCGACCGCATCGGCGCGCTTTACGACATCGAGCGCGACATTGCAGGCCAGGCTGCCGATGTTCGCCTTGCCGTGCGCCAGAAGCACAGCAAGGCGAAGGTCGAAGCATTCCGTGTCTGGGCCGAAGCTCAACTGACCCGTATCCCCGGCAAGAGCGATCTGGCGGGCGCTTTCCGGTACGGCTTGAGCAGGTGGTCCTCATTCTGCCTGTTCCTGGAAGACGGCCGTGTCGCAATCGATAACAATGCTGCCGAGCGGGCGTTGCGTCCGATAGGAGTTGGAAGACGCAACTGGCTCTTCGCAGGGGCGGACACTGGAGCAGAGACTCTGGCGCGGGCCATGACGATCATTGAGACGGCCAAGATGAATGGCCTTGATCCACAGGCCTATCTGGCTAACGTGCTCGACCGCATTCAGGGTCACAAGATCAATCGCCTCGCCGAACTGCTTCCCTGTTGGGGTGGACGGCTCCCAACGGCATCGCAATGTGCCAGAATGAGTTCGTTGAAAGCTCAATCGAGGGAGACCGTCCGTGGAACAGATTATCCGAATTGGGATGGACACGTCAAAAAGTGTTTTCCAATTGCATGGCGTAACCGCAGCCGAGCAACCAATCCTGCGCAAGAAGCTTTCGCGTAGAGAGATGGTGAAATTCTTCGAGAAGGCGCCACCGACCACCATCGCACTCGAAGCCTGCGGTGGCTCTCATCATTGGGCAAGGTTGTTAGCTTCATTGGGCCACGAAGTGAAATTGATCGCACCTCAGCTGGCAAAGCCTTATGTCAAACGCGGCAAGAACGACGCAGCGGATGCGGAAGCTTTGTGTGAGGCGATGAGCCGACCCACCACGCGCTTCGTGCCGGTGAAGACCGCTGACCAGCAGGCAGCCCTGATGCTAGTCGGTGTGCGCGAGAGGCTCATCCGCAATCGAACGCAGCTTGCTAATGCCATCCGCGGTTTTGCCATGGAGTTCGGCATCGTCGCAGCCAAAGGCATGTGCCGGATCGAACCGTTGCTGGAGCGCATTGCGGCTGATCAATCTCTGCCGGAATTGGCGCACGAGCTCTTCGCCATGCACGGTGAGGAATATCGCGACCTGCTTGCCGAAACGAAAACGATCGAGGAGAAACTGATGGCCTTGCATCGTTCCGATGAGTGCAGCAAGCGTCTGGCCGACATTCCAGGTGTCGGACCGGTCGGTGCATCGCTTTTGATGATGAAGACCCCAGATCCCCGAATGTTTAAGTCGGGTCGCGATTTTGCCGCCTGGATAGGGCTTACGCCTAAGGACCATTCGACCGCAGGCAAGGTCAGGCTTGGTGTGATCACCCGAGCCGGCGACGAAATGCTCAGGAGCATATTGGTGGTTGGCGCACTGCTCTTCTTCAGCATGTCAGAGCAGGTCGAAGCAGACATACTTCCCGATGGCTGATCGAGCTTTTGCAAAGGAAGAAGCCGAAGCTGGTTGCGGTGGCGCTCGCCAACAAGATCGCTCGTATTGCCTGGAAGCTCATGGTGAGCGGCGACACATACCGGCGACCGGAAGGACAAACACTGGCAGTATAGGAGATTGGCCATCACGGCGAGCATGATATGAATGCAACCGTGTTGAGCTGATGCTGTGAACTTGCAAGAGAAAAGCAGATGGTGCGATCGATCGATCCAAGACGCGTGACACTCCGTCAGTTCCATTGGCCATTCAAGGCCGATTCCCTGTTAGGAACACGCGTTACGGAAACCATCTTGGCCAGTGGTCATGTGCGACCACACACAAAGGCCGCACATATGGAAGCAAGCGATCCGATCAAAAATATCTGCAAAAAACACTTGCAAGTGGGAGCCGTCCACATATGGAACTGGGTGCCGACGGCGGCAGTCATCTGCGCCGAGGCCGCCTGATGGCAACGGTCCGCTTCGTCTTCACCATCGACTATGTGGCAGAAATCCTCGATGAGGATGTCGACCTCCTCCGGGAGATCATCAGCAATGATGACAACCTGACCTATGGCAATATCATCAGCGTCGTGACCGGAGACGACGAGAGTACGCCAGCTTTGACAGACGATGGCATTGACGAAATCAGGCAGATGCTCAGCGACGCGTAGGTCTGCCGAAAAATGGCAGGAGTTCTTCGATTGCTTCGTCCTCGACGAAGAGATCGTCGCGCGCGTCAAGGCATATTCTCCGCGGTAGCAATCGGGCCGTTACAGAGGAAGTCCAGCGGTATGCCAGGAAAGCAGCCTCGCACCTGCGGACTCTTTCATTTTTCCGCCTCTGGGCTCTTTATGCGGGAGAGGTACCATATCCACGATGTAGGGGGGCTGAACTCAGCAGCCAGCACCTCTCGATTATGTCTCGACGCGGTTGATCACCTGTGAACCGGAAAGTGTGCGGCAATGCCGGTAAGGCGGAAGCCGGCGATGAGGACGGCTCGTGGCAGCAGAAGCGTCTTCGCGACTCCTAATCGAACTTGACTTGTCCTAAACGTTTAGGCAAAATAATAAACGTTTAGGTGATGGAAGAAGCCTGCCTAAACGCTTAGGAGGAAATCGGGTGCGTAAATCGACCTTGCGTGACGTGAGCCGCGCCACCGGCCTATCGATATTCACGGTGTCAAAAGCCCTGAACGGGGGCGAGGGCGTTTCCGAGCTCAGCCGCGAGCAGGTTCTGAGGGCCGCAAGGGAGCTTGGCTATATTCCGAACCGTGCCGCTCAGGAATTGCGCAAGGCAAGCCGGGATTCCATCGCGGTGGTCACGGCGAGCACCTCCAACTCCTATTACCTGGATCTGATGGCGGGTATCCAGCAGATGCTTCAGCCGTCCGACTGGACCGTCGTCGTGGGCGATGTGGCGGTCAACGGGGCGTATGATCCGGCGCTTGAAGACCGGATGATCCGCAGGTTGATCGAGTCGCGCACCGCAGGAGTAATCTCGACACTTCGGTTGAGTTCCGACAACACCCAGCTGCTTGAGCGCTGGGGCGTGCCGCTGGTCTTCGTCGACTCCTCGCCGCCGGAAGACAAGCCGTCGCTGCCGAGCGTCACCACCGACAACTACAACGCCAGCCTGATGGTTGGAGAGCATCTTGCCGGTCACGGGCATAAGCGATGGCTCTTCCTCGTCTATCCGTCGAAATGGACGAGCCGCTTCGATCGCGAACGCGGGATCCGCGATGCGGGGCGCATCCATGGCGCCCATGTCGACGTCATCGAAAGCGAGAACGACCCGGCGTCTGCCGCGGCAGCTTTCGCGAACTACCTGGCGACGCAGGGGCGTCTGCCGGACGTGCTGATCACCGGTAACACGCCTTTGCTTCTCGGCGCCATGACCCTCATCCGGGAAAGAGCGATCCGCATTCCCGCCGACATGGCTCTGATCGGTTTCGACGAGTTCGCCTGGGCGCCGCTCATCGATCCGCCGGTCACCGTGCTGAACGAGCGCAGCGAAGAGATCGGCCGCGTCGCGGCGCGCACGCTTGCGGCGATCATCAGACGTCAGGCCGAAGCGGAAGCGGGCGGCGAGTCGGCCAATCCGCAGTATCTGCCGGAATATCGCCAGCAGGTCCCCGCTGCTCTCATCGTACGCCGCTCCTGTGGCTGCGGTGGCGGACCCCACCCATTCGTCGCCAAGGAGACCTCTCGATAGGGAAGGCGTTGCGGATGGGCTGTCGAGAAGACCGCGGTGAGGTCGCGGATCAATCAGAAGAACGGTGGCGTCACCTCACGGCGGTACTCGGCATAAGGAGGAGAATGCAATGGTATCTCTCAAATATCCGCGTCATCTGAATTCCGTCGCGATCGCGGCGTCCATGGTTTTGGGACTGTGCCTCCCGGCGGGCGCCCAGTCGCCGAAGAAGATCGAAAGCATCGGGCTGATGGTCCAGGACATGTCCAATCCGTTCTTTTCGGCGATGGATCGCGGCGCAAAGCGCGCGGCCGAGGCGATCGGCGCGAAGGTCAACACCCAGGACGCCCAGCTTGATCTTGCCAATCAGAATACGCAGATCGACGCCTTCATTCAGCAGGGTGTCAATCTGATCGTCATTTCGGCCGTCGATGAGGTGGGTATCGAGCCTGCCATCGCTCGCGCGAAGGAAGCCGGCATTGTCGTGATTGCGGTTGATACGCCGGCAAAAGGCGCCGATGCCGTGGTGATGACGGATGCCGTTCAGGCTGGAGAGAAGTCTTGCGACTATCTCTTCACCAAGCTCGGAGGCGAGGGCAATGTGCTCCTGGTCGATGGCACGCCGATCCAGACCATTATCGACAGGATCAACGGCTGCAAGAACATCGCCAAGAAATATCCCGGCATCAAGATCGTCGGCCAGCAGGCTTCCAAGAATGACCGGGCGTCCGGCCTCATGGTGACGACCGACATGCTGACCGCCAACCCCGACGTCAAGGGGATTTTTGGGATGAACGACCCGTCGGCGCTCGGCGCCGTGCTCGCGGTCGAACAGGCCGGCAAGGCGAGCGAGATTGTCGTGACGGGTGTCGACGGCAGCCCGGAAGGCGTGGCCGAGCTCAAGCGCGAGGGTTCGCCGTTCATCGGCACGGCCACCCAGAACCCCGGCGCCATGGTCGAGCAGGCCGTCAAGATCGCCCAGGATATGTTGAACGGAAAGCCGCCAGCGGAGAAGACCATCCTCATCCCGAGCGTGCTCGTCACCCGGGACAACGTGAACCAGTATCCCGGCTGGTAAATCAGAAACATCGACAGCATCAAAGGTGCGGGAGGGACAGTCATCCCTCTCGCATGTCAAGAGGCGTCAAAGATGACGACGAACTCCAAGCAGCCTTTGCTGAGGCTCGAGGGTGTCAGCAAGCGCTTCGGCGCGACGCAGGCCCTCAACAACGTTCAGTTCGAGCTTCGCGCCGGAGAGGTGCACGCGCTGATGGGCGAGAACGGAGCGGGCAAATCGACGCTGATGAAGATCCTCGCCGGCAATATCCAGCGCGACGGCGGGAGGATCGTGCTGGACGGTCAGGAGGTGGAGATTCGGTCGCCCCGGGACGCAAAGTCCCTCGGCATCGCGATCATCCACCAGGAATTGAATACCGTTCCGGCCATGACGGTTGCGGAAAACCTGTCGCTCGGCAACGAGCCGCGGACGCGGTTCGGTATGCTCGACAGGCGTCGCGCCCTTGCGGACGCGCGCAGCAAACTGGCACGGATCGGCGCCCATATCGATCCTCGGTGTCCTCTCGCATCGTTGAGCGTCGGAATGCAGCAGATGGTCGAGATCGCCCGCGCCGTCAGCGAGGACGCGCGTGTTCTCGTGCTCGATGAACCGACCGCCGCATTGTCTCGCGGCGAGGCGCAGCAGCTCTACGAAATCATCCGGCAGATGCGGTCGGCCGGCGTCGGTCTCATCTACATATCGCATCGCATGGAGGAGGTCTGGCAGCTTGCCGACCGCGTCACCGTCTTTCGTGACGGCACCTTCGTTGGAACCGGTGAGATGGACAAGCTCGCGCCGCAGGACGTGGTACGCATGATGGTGGGGCGGCCGGTCGCCGATCTCTACGATCACTCCACTCGCACGCCGGGCGAGATCGTTCTCGACGTCGCGGGCCTGGCCGGCGGAGCGATCGGACCAGTTGACTTCAGCGTGCGAGCTGGTGAGGTCGTTTCGATGGCCGGCCTGATCGGATCGGGACGCACCGAGGTCGGCCGGCTCATTTTCGGGGCCGACCGGCGAAGCGCCGGCACTGTCCGTGTCGCCGGGCGGGAGAGCCGCCCCTCCGATCCCTTCGAGGCCATCGCCGACGGTATCGGCATGGTGCCGGAAAACCGCAAGGAGCAGGGGCTCTTCCTCGACCACTCTGTCGAAAGCAACATCGCCATCAGCTCGCTCGATCACTTTACGAATGCAGGTGTTGTCCGCCGCGGCGAAGCGAGAAGAGCGGCACTCGAACAGATGAAGCGGCTGAGACTGCGTCTCAATGCGCTCGAGCTGCCGGTGAAGGCGCTCTCGGGTGGCAATCAACAGAAGGCGGCGCTGGCGCGCTGGCTCTTGCGTGATTCCGAAGTCCTCATTCTCGACGAGCCCACGCGCGGCGTCGATATCGGTGCGAAACGCGAAATCTACGAGCTGATCGATGAGCTGGCCCGGGCCGGCAAGGCGATCCTCGTCATTTCTTCCGACCTGCCGGAAGCCATCGGGATCAGCGACCGCATTATTGTGATGCGGGAGGGGCGCATCGTTCATGAACTCCCCTCGGCTGAGGCGTCGGAAGAGGAAGTGATGCTGCATGCCACCGGCGCGTCATCAAGACCAGAAATGAGGGAGCGAGGCAATGAACCCCGAAAAAACCTCTGAGACCGCTTTGCGGCCGGATACGCTCGAGAAGGAACCGTTCGACTTCGCGAAATGGTGGGACCGGGTCGGTATCCTCGTCGTTCTCCTGGCGCTCGTCGCCCTGATGGCGATCATCGCGCCGAACTTTGCGCGCGTGGATAATTTTCTGAACATCGCGCGCGCCATTTCCGTCAACGCGATCCTCGCCGCGGGGCTCACCCTGGTCATCCTGACGGCGGGTATCGATCTTTCCGTCGGGTCCATCGTCGCCGTCTCGGGCGTGGTTTCCGTTCTGGCCGCAATGGCGGGCGTTCCTGCGCCGGCTGCGATCATGGCCGGGATGGCGGCGGGCGCCCTGTGCGGCCTCGTCAACGGCGCCCTGACGGCCTATCTGGCCCTTGCTTCTTTCATCGTGACGCTTGGAACCATGACGTTCCTGAGAGGACTTGCCTATACTATGACGGCAGGCCAGCCGATCGTTGCCAGCGATCTTAACTTCAAGGCGCTTGGCAACGGCTATCTTGCGGGCGTCCCGGTTCCGGTCATCGTCATGCTGATCGTGTATGCCGTGATCTGGTTCGTCCTGGAGCGGACCCGCTACGGCCGCCATGTCTACGCCGTCGGCGGCAATGCGGAAGCAGCACAACTCGCCGGCGTCAGGGTCAAGCGCGTCATCACGTCTGTCTATGTTATCGCGGGCGCCTGCGCCGGCCTTGCGGGCGTGATCTTCGCCGCGCGCGTGATCTCGGCGCAGCCGACGGCCGGCACCGGTTACGAGCTCGACGCGATCGCGGCCGTCGTGTTAGGCGGCACCAGTCTGGCCGGCGGCCGGGGCCGTATCGTCGGCACGCTGATCGGTTCCGTCATCCTTGGGGTCTTGAGCACGGGTCTCATTTTGATGAACGTGCCCTTCTTCACGCAGCTTCTGATCAAGGGGATTGTCATCATCCTCGCGGTCGCAATCGATAGCCTCAAGCGGCGCCAGTTCATCTTCTCGCGCATTTTCAAACGGTAGGGACCAGGCCCAGGCCTCCCCACAAAAGAGGCAGATCCGGCAACGGCCGATGCTGCCCAAGGAGTTCGATTCATGTCTTTCATCATTGATATCAAAGACCCGCTGGCTGCGCCCAGAATCCACGAACCGGTCGTCTTCCAGGTCGATGCCGATCTGCAGGAAGGCCTCTGGTGGGCGATAAACGAAAACGGGGAGCCGGTCGTGTGCCAGAGGCTGGCATCGGCTTCCGGCGGCGGCCGGACGAGTTTCGTAGCGAGCGTGAGCTTCAGCGGCTCCACCCGGCTGACGCTGAAGGAACCGGTCTCCGCGCCGCAGGCGCGTGACGTGAAGGGCATCGTCGTCCTCGAAGGCCGTGAAGAGGATTGCTTCGTCAGGCTGGATACCGGTGCCTTCGATCTGGAGCTATGCTCGGGAACCGCGAAGGGGCTTGGTTCGTCGAAATGGGGAATTCGTCATTTTCGATCGAAGGCGGACGGGTTCGAGCTGCTGCCGTCTGGAAATAACGCGATCGGGGGCTTCTATGGGCCCTTCTTCACGCCGGAAAACGGGCTGATCAATCCACCCGAGCATACCACCGTGCGGATCGAGACCATCGAGCAAGGGCCCATCCTCCATCACTATCGGATGCGTGGAACGATCCCCGACGGCCTGCTGGACGAACTGAAAGGCAAGGCATTCTCGATCGATTGGCATTTTATCTATGGAAGCCCGTTTTTTCAGCGGCGCTATCTGGTCGACGATTTCTCGACCGTCATCAACGGCCGCTCCGTCACCAACAGGATAACGGTTGGCGACGAATTCGAAGGCGGTCCCGGCGAGCTCGTGTTCGACCGGTTCGCGGCCTATGGCGGCACCCGGTATCGGGCCGGCGACCCCTATGCCGGCGAGCTGGTGGCGATGGTTGCCGAGACCGTCGCCAATTCCACGAGCACGGGCGGAAAGCTCGAGGAGTTCCGTTCTCAGCTTTCCGATATCGAGTCGGCGCATTGGGATCTCTATTGGCGGCTGTTCTGTGCCTGGGAAAACGTACTGCCGGAGCATGAAATCCGTGAGCGCCTGGCGCGCGTGAGGGCGGCCTCACATGTCAAGGCGGATCTCAATGATCGGCCCTGGATACTGACGGAAGAAGCGGTCGATGTCTCGGCTGTGCCGCACGCGACGATCTTTCCCGGTCCGGCGACGAAGACGGTCGAATATCATGAACCGTCGGGACGGGCGATGGTCTGGTGGACCTCGGCCGCGTCTGGGGCCTTCCAGATCGTACAGCGCCGTCAATCCGGGTGGGTCAATTGGGGAACCAACGGTGAGAACGAATGCCCCGAACTTCCGCTCGGATGCGATATCAAGACAGCCTATGGTCGGTTTGCCGATCATTGGGCGGTGATCGCGGATCAACTTGAGACGCCACCGATCATAGCGGTGTCGGGGATATCGTGAACGCCGTTGGGATATCCTTCGACGCAACAGCTTCTGAGTAGGCCGTGTGCTCAGTTCGGGTGATGAGCGCGTTGATCCGCGTCGGCTTTGTGGTGCATGCAGTGGAAACGCGGGGCGCATTCCCTCCGAGGGTATTGCAACAGCTTTCCCCCGCCCGCGGCATGAACGCGCAGGTCGGCCTCCATGCGGCGCACCTTTTGCGTTTGCTGACGGGCCCTGATCGACCCCATGGCTTTAGCGGACAGGTATATCGAGGAGACCTTGCGCGGTTCCAGGTCCCTGGGCCGGCAATTGATTGTCTGGCCGCAAGATGGGACAAAACGGCAGTCTCGCCAGCTCTCCCGCTCCGAGCCTGCGCTCACGTCTACTGCCTCGTCATGTTGCGCTCGTGGACGGCGATGGCGTCTTCCAAATTATCATAATATGTTAATTTTC
>NZ_JBLFFK010000048.1:0-9778 GCF_051400715.1 Neorhizobium descurainiae | reverse complement strand
TCCGTTCTCCTTGCAGTGAACGAATCTTCTGCCCGTTTCGATCATTTGTAAAGCTATTTGCGGGACAGGACAATAGGAAAGCCCAAGCGAGCATTTACGTCACAGAGATAGCCTTCAACTTTCTCGCTATGGCTTCGAACCGTTCCTGAACGATGATTTCCTTTTGAACTCGGCTTTCGTTCACGGTCACCTCGAACGAGAAGAAGAGTTGGGTTCCACCGCTCTTGTGCTCGTTCACGAAAACGACCTTCGAAAGATCGACGCAGGTTTGCATGCCGTTCGCTAGGGTAAGATTCATCCACATCTTTTGCTCCCTCTTCGCGATGGCAAGAGGAAGCAGCAATCATCGACCACGTCAAGCCGCAGCATCACCTAACCCTTGCGTGTTCGCTGCGTTCCAAAGGCGAGACCCGGCACCAGAGGGGGGCGTACCTGAGCGGCGCTGGCCACGCTTCTTCAGACGGCCAAGATGAACAACGTCGACCCGCTCCATTGGCTCTCCCAGACCTTAAGCCGCATCGCTCAAGGCTGGCCAGTATCCGAGCTCGAGGCGCTGATGCCTTGGAACTTCAGGCCTGACGCCATCAGCTAAGCGCTTACCGTAGAAATAGGCTTGCACCGTCTGAACGGCGGGAAATCCTTGGGCAGCATCCGCCATTGGCAGCCGGTCGATGCCAGATAGAGCAGCGCGTTGACGACCTCGCGAAGGCCGGTCTTGCAGGGCCGGCCCAATCGACGTGGCGCGGGAAGAAAATCCGAAATCAATCTCCACTTCCGATCCGTCAGGTCACTTGCAGAGCGGCCACAACGTCGCGCATCGTCCCGGCGAGTGAAATCAGTCCAGCTCATCGTGGTCTCCATTCGTCCCAAGCGAACAGAATCACAACTGGCTAATTTCACTCAACTCTTTTTCGGTCGGGCCCTTAGGCTGTCCTCCACAAGACTCACATCCCTGCGCTTGCTTCTCAACGCTGATACTCTCTAATTTTTCGATTGAAGATGTCATGTGTTGATTGCGCCGACCAACGTTTGTAGAAAGGCGAGGCTGGCTTTTCTGATGCAAGCCGTGAACGCAATCGCGCCGATCCATAGAGACCTTTGTTGATGCTAAAACCGTTCAAAAAACTTGTCCGCCAGTATCTTCTACCAATTTTTCCCAAGAAATCCTCACACAAGCCTCTAAGTCCACCGAGGCAGCCAAAGCTGGATACTAAGCAACTGAAAATTACAAGGGACGATTTAGAACGTTTCGCACTTCCGGCGAACGTTAATCCTGTCGTTTCCATTGTCATGCCCACATATAACCGCGGAGAGTTGATATCGGGGGCTATAAAATCGGTTCTGTCGCAAACGTATCGAAATTTTCAATTGATTATCGTTGATGATGGTAGTCGCGATGACACTCGATCGGTCGTTGAAGGTTTTAACGATTCTCGGATTATATACATATGGCAAGAGAATCAGGGCGTCAGCGCCGCGCGCAATACCGGACTTCGAGCAGCTACCGGTGAATACGTTGCGTATATTGATTCGGACAACCAATGGCGCCCAAAATATCTCGAGTATTCTATAAAATATGCTAAGAAATTCGACGCAGATTGTATCTATAGCATTCTTACGATTGTAGATGGAAAGGGAGCAGTGAAGGCATACAGAGCGGCAAAATTCGATCCGGCTTCACTGTGGGACCGAAATTTCATCGATCTGAATGTGTTTTTCCACAAACTACGCCCCAACAAGCGTATAGAATTCGACAATCGGCTCCGGCGAGCTGTCGACTGGGACTACATCGTACGCGTATGCAATGCGAACGGCTGCAAGTTCGCTTACTTCGATCAGTGCATTTATTCCGATGCTGCTGACAATTCCCGGCTGACGCTTTCAGCATTCTCTTTGTATACAAAAGTCGTGCGGGCCAAGAACCACTTCTACTCGTCAGATGAGCTTGATTTATTGCGGCTAGCCCGACTTGCTGTTGCGATAGTAATTTCGGCTCCCTCCACTGAGCGTGCGAACTGGGGTGATTATTATTATGCAAGGTCTCTCCAAAAGTACTTAATCAAATTGGGGTATGCGGCGGACTTGGTGTACTCGGATACACCTGACCCCGTCAGACAAAAGTTCGACGTAAATATTGTTATACGGGGACGGCGTAGAGAAAAGCATAAAAATCATCAGCTGAACATACTCTGGATTATTAGCCATCCGGAGACAGTCTCCGCAGAAGAGTGCCTTGAGTATGATTATGTGTTCGCCGCGTCCGCGTATTTGGAGGGCTTGCTTAGGCTCGAAGGCGTGAGGAAAATATCAACTCTTCTTCAGGGGTCTGACCCGGAGCTTTTCCGAGGCTTGCTGAAAGAGGAGCGCTCTGGCGTCCTTTTCGTCGGGCGCACCAAGAATGTTGATCGTAGATTTGTGGTTGACCTCGTACAAGGTGTCGAAGAAGCGCGGGTAATCGGAGATGGGTGGGAGAAGTATATCGATCACTCAAAAATTCAGGCTCCATGGGTTCAGTACCCGGAGCTGCCGACTGTTTATGGGGCGACCGACATTGTTCTCTCTGAGCACTGGCGCTCAATGAGGCTGTTTGGAATTGTCGCGAACCGCGTGTCCGATGCTATTGGATGCGGCGCTCGGGTCCTTAGCGACAAAGTTCGAGGCGATGAATATCTTGAGGGTGCAAGTTATCGTTCTTGTATCACTTCAGGTGAAGCCCTGACGGTACTCAAGCAATGGAAGCGTGAGCACGTTTCGCCAGAC
Organism: Neorhizobium descurainiae; assembly: GCF_051400715.1. Lineage (NCBI taxonomy): Bacteria > Pseudomonadati > Pseudomonadota > Alphaproteobacteria > Hyphomicrobiales > Rhizobiaceae > Neorhizobium > Neorhizobium descurainiae. Next base: position 7,018 of record NZ_JBLFFK010000048.1, on the reverse strand, counting down.
GCTGGCGGATTCGTCTCCATGGAAGCCCAGGCGGCGTCGATCGACCATGTAATTGCCTCACTCATCTTTCGATTTAAGGGGCAGGTGAACGACCGGGATTCGCAAGATAGGCTTGTCATAAAGCGGGGGTGCGATTGGAAAAGTGTCGAGTGGCTTTTGATGAACCACATCATGCCGAGACTACCTGCACGAAAGCTCAGTCAGCTTGGATTGTTCCATGAGGAGGTAAATGGACTCACTTCATTTGAAGTGAATGGAAGGGAAGCTACGATCGCAGATTTGCCGTCGCTTCTCCTGGAGGAGCAAGATGACGTTCCGTTTCAGAAGCGGGGGTTAGATGAACGTCTATGGAGAGTGTTCAGCGTTGGCAGACATAGGACTTGTAATCCTCGCATCGCTACTGTGATCGCGAATAGTGTTGAAGAAGCGTTTGCAGAGTATGCTGGCCTTATTCAGGGGTTTGAACAGGTCAGGGTGTGGGATTCCTATCTGACCCGCAGAGCTGTCATTAGAAATGGTAAGTTGCATAAAGAAAAAGAGTTCATCGAAAGTGTCCGCGCGAGAATACGGCGCTATCTTCTTGATGCGGAGTCTTTAGTGACTGCGCTATGTTCGTCGACGAGCGACCGCGAATTTTACTATCACGTCGGTCTTGCCTCTGGTTCATATGTATTATGTGACGGGTCGCTTTCGGCTGATAGCATTCGGGATGAGGAGAAATGGCGGCCTTATTTTCTGGATTCGTCAGCCACTTATTTCAATGATTTGAGATTGGACATTGTGTCGGAAAAATTGCGAGGGGAATATTGGGCAAAGTTCGCCGATCACGAAATGAAGTGATGTGATGGTGCTATCGTGACAGCGTTCCTCATCCTGTGCCCGCCTTTTCAGGCGGGTCGCCGCGTCTCCGATACGAGGCTGAGATGGGTAGCAGGGGGTAGCGAAGTTGATTATAAAGCGAGCATTGGGACCGATCGCCTTCAGAATCGTTTACTCGGTCATAATTGCAACTTGAAATTGAGGTGAGGTCTGATGAAGTTCCAAAAATTGAGCATCCCCGATGTTGTGGTGATTTCTCCGCACAGGATACAGGATGCACGAGGCTTCTTCATGGAGACCTTTCGACAGGATCTGTTTGAAACGGCTATAGCTCCTATCCAATTCGTTCAGGAAAACCATTCTCTGTCGGCGCAACAAAGCACCATTAGAGGACTACATTTTCAGGTCGAGCCGCGAGCGCAGGGGAAGCTCGTGCGTTGCGTCGCCGGAGCCATTTGGGATGTCGTTGTTGACATGAGAGCCTCTTCCAGGACCTTCCGACAACATGTGTCGGTTGAGCTGTCTGCAGAAAATGGGCAACAGTTATGGGTACCCCCTGGCTTTGCCCATGGTTTTTGCACAATGGTTCCAAATGCAGAAGTCTGTTACAAGGTTACAGAGTACTATAGCGCGGAGCATGACCGCGGAATTGCATTCGACGATCCTGATCTTGACATTGCCTGGCCCGTGAACTTGGACGAGGCAATCCTGTCGATGAAGGATAAGCAACACCCGCGCCTTTCCGTTGCGGGTGCGCCCTTTGCCTAAGAATGTTGAAGAACAAATTTCCTGCGGAATCAATGGATAGAAAGATATGCGTGTATTGGTAACAGGAGGTGCTGGCTTCATCGGCTCCGCGGTGGTGCGTCACCTTGTTAAAGTTAAGCGATACGATGTGCTCGTTGTCGACAAGTTGACATATGCGGGATCGTTGACCTCGCTCACGGCCGTCGAGAATGATCAACGCTACCGGTTTCTTCGAGCCGATATCTGCGATCGCGCTAAAATAAACGAGGCGATTTCCAGCTTTCGGCCGCAGCGTATCATGCATCTTGCCGCGGAGAGCCATGTTGACCGGTCCATTACAGGCCCTCAAGACTTCATCGACACCAACATAATTGGCACGTTCACTATGTTGGAGTGCGCCCGACTTTACTTTGCTTCATTGTCGCAATCTGAAAAGGATGTATTTCGCTTTTTGCATGTCTCGACCGACGAAGTCTATGGAACTCTCGGTGAGGACGGTTTGTTTCGCGAAGACACTCCTTATGATCCTAGCTCTCCATATTCTGCTTCAAAGGCGGCGTCCGACCACCTTGCGAAAGCGTGGGCAAGGACCTACGGCTTGCCTGTAATAGTCACAAATTGCTCGAACAATTACGGCCCGTTCCACTTTCCCGAAAAGCTTATCCCGTTGATGATACTTAACGCATTAGAAGGTAAGCCTTTGCCGGTGTACGGAGACGGCATGAATATCCGAGATTGGCTGTATGTCGAAGATCATGCGCGAGCGTTGGATTTGGTCGTTGAGCGCGGTCGGATCGGAGAGACCTATAATATTGGCGGACGTAATGAACGCCGAAATATTGATGTGGTGAGAAGTATTTGCAACCTGATGGACAAATATTCCCCCTCGGCCGAAGCGCACGGCAAGCTGATTCGGTTTGTAGCCGATAGGCCCGGTCACGATGCTCGGTATGCGATCGATGCCAGCAAACTTGAGGCGGAGCTAGGCTGGAGGGCGGAGGAAAACTTTGAAACAGGGATCGAGAAGACCGTGCGTTGGTACTTGGAGAACCGCTGGTGGTGGCAACCGCTTCGGTGCCGAGACAGCGGCCGCAGGCTTGGCCTTCTGAACTCGATCGAGGAGACAATCTAATGACACGTCGCCGGATTGCTGTCACTGGTGTCCGTGGGCAATTGGTGAGCGCCCTCCTGGAAAGAGGGAAAAAGTTTCCGAACATAGATGTTATCGCGCTAGGTCGTCCAACATTGGACTTAGCTGTGAGTGACGGGATCGCAGCTTCAATTCTGGAGGTGGGTCCAGACGCGATCATATCAGCGGCAGCATATACAGCAGTGGACCAAGCGGAGAGCGAAAGCCAGCTTGCCATGATCATCAATGGGGAGGCGCCTGGAATTTTGGGAGCGGTGGCATCACAGATCGGCATTCCAATTGTTCATATTTCGACGGACTATGTGTTCGATGGCAGCAAAAACGAGCCGTACGTCGAAACTGATCCGACGTCTCCTCTTGGCGTATATGGTCGCTCCAAGCTAATGGGAGAGATCGCGTTAGCGGCTGCAACAGACAACTATGCGATCCTTCGTGTGGCTTGGCTCTACAGCCCCCATGGCCGAAACTTCTTGAAGACTATGTTGGAATTGGCTGGCAAACGGAATGCCGTATCGGTCGTGAATGATCAACTTGGCAACCCAACCTCTGCTCTTGATGTTGCAGATGGTGTGCTAGCAGTGGCACTTAATCTTATCAGTAACTCGGCGCAATCTTTGCGGGGCACCTTCCACATGGCAGCCCAGGGAAGTGCAACATGGGCAGAATTCGCGGCTGAGATCTACAAAATATCTAAATGTCGTGGCGGTCCTTTTGCCGCAGTCTCCCCGATATCGTCTCGGGAATATCCAACGGCAGCCTTGCGACCTTCCAACTCTCGCCTGGACTCATCGAAGCTAGAGCGAGTTCACGGCCTCAAGTTGCCGGCATGGCCAGCATCCACTGTACGAGTCGTTGAACGTCTCGTTTCGGAGAGTGAGCTAGTTCGGAATGGAGGATTGAAATGAAAGGCATCATTTTAGCGGGGGGGAGCGGCTCCCGTCTTCATCCGATGACGTCGGTTCTTTCGAAGCAACTGATGCCCATCTACGACAAGCCTATGATATATTACCCGCTATCGGCGTTGATGTTGGCGGGCATTAGAGAAATTTTGATCATTTCGACACCTCGCGACCTCCCTAGCTTCCGTGCATTACTCGGAGATGGTTCCCGATTAGGGCTGGAGATTAGTTACGCCGAGCAGCCGTCACCCGATGGTTTGGCTCAAGCATACATTATCGGAGCCGACTTTGTTGGCCAGTCACCATCATGTTTGATTCTCGGTGACAATGTCTTTTATGGGCACGGTATTTCGGAGCTCTTCGCCAACGCAGCGGAACGCTCCTTCGGTGCCACCATTTTTGCATATCATGTCAATGATCCTGAGAGATATGGTGTGGTTGAGTTCGATCGTTCTATGCGGCCAATTGCGCTGGAGGAAAAACCTGTTACTCCTCGATCCAATTGGGCTGTGACAGGGTTATACTTCTACGACGCGGAAGTGGTGAACATAGCAGCAGACTTAAGGCCGTCAGCTCGCGGTGAGCTGGAAATTACCGATATCAATAAGACGTATTTGGAGCGAGGACAGCTTTACGTTGAATTAATGGGGCGAGGTTATGCGTGGCTAGATACAGGCACTCCAGATAGCCTCCTAGACGCAAGTGAGTTCGTTGCCACGCTCGAACGTCGACAGGGCTTTAAGATTTGCTGCCCAGAGGAGATTGCCTATCGACAAGGGTTTATATCGGCGTCGCAACTAGAGGCACTCGCTGGCGGGTATGGTAACAGCCCATATGGTAGATATCTCCTCCGGCGGGTTTTGGCTGAATGATGAAGAACATCCAGCCGCTTGTCGCCAAACTTTCGCGCCTCTGCAAATGCCTACGATAAGAGATTGTTCCAGAATTTTAGAAGTGCATTGTTCGAATAGTGGAGCAATATGTCTGCTTGGAGTTGCTCTGCATTGGATTTCAAAGAATTAAGATTGTCGATTTCGGCATAAATCCTCTGCCGCCATTCGCTTTCCGCGCCAAGAACGGTAGACGAGGAAATTGCTGGCGTTGATATACTATTAAGTGCCGGGAAGGGGGAGAATAAGCTTGCTGCTCCGGTTACTGAGTGCTCAAAAAGCTTGTTGGTGGACCTTGCTGAATTGAATTTAGTCGCCTGTAACGGATAGAATGCAAGATGAAATCGGCATCTAACAATCTCTTGTTTGTAGCGCCACCAGCGCATGGGGCGGATGGCATGTACTCGCCCGGTGTCGAGAAGTTCTGGAGGCATGAAGTCGCCGAGCCACGTTGTCAATGTAATATCCCTGCGTTCGCGCAACAAAGCCGATAAGGTAGGGGATATAAGCGCGAAATCTTTCAAGTGTGATCGTGTGCCCAAATATGCGAGTTTGATCTCTTTGGGCGCAGAAAAGTGATCAATAGTGGCGGGAGGGACATGCCAAAGCGGGTGGACGTATCGAGCGGCGTTTCCGTAATTTTCGAGCAGCACAGGAGAGGGCACCAGAACGAAGTCTGCCATGCTTTTTATTATCTGCCATGTACCGGCGACGAAAGTAGTCAACTTCTGGCGGTAGCTTGCAGGTAATCTGTCATCCTGAGCCCCAGCAGCAAAATCGTCGTCTGCCAGGTACACAATGCAGCATGTTTGGCGACGTCTTAGCGCTTCAAGTTCATCGCGTGCCGCATATCGACTGATAACTACAACGGATCCAACCTTGTAGATGTGACGTCCGATTGGGACGACTCCTCGCAAATCAAAACCCAACGCTTTTAGCGGGTTAATGAAATACAAATCGGTCGTAGCCAGTCTACGTCGAAATTCAAAAAGGTCGAGGATCGGATCAATAAGCATCGGTCAGCTAGCATAATCGATATCGGAAAATATTTTCGTCCACAAGATCTATTGAGCTGCTTACGGCAGTGGTTCATTGACAACGCAAGCGTCTCGTCGGTCCACGTCGATGTATTACCGAAACGCAATTGATACGCCTTCAACTGCGCCATAAGTTCCATAGACCTCGCCCGTCGGCAATCGCTTTATGCGTGCCTTACGGCCTCTGGGGGCGATTTTTTGAGGCAACAAGCGCGGCAATACAAAGAGCTATGGCTGCATTCGCGGCCTCAACCGTCGGGCCGTCACCGATCCTCGCACTTGCTATACCATCTTCCCACATGCATCCCGCAGCCTCGCTAGGGGCGACGTCTTGCGTCAAGCGATACGCTGCTTCAAGATCAAGGGTATAGAAGGGTATCTTTCCGAGCTCATCCGTTTTTGGTACCAACCACAGATGACGTTGTTTTGTCTCTCCGGTAGCTGCGTCTACAAACGTCTCGGTCTTAAGCCTCCAACCTAAAACCTGCGCAATCTCGGAGTCCAGTTTGCGTGATGGGCCCTTGGTAGCTTTCAAGTTATCAATGACCGCGTCAACTTCCATGTTGCTCTCATTTTACGTTCATTTCCATCGACTCTGCGGAGCCACATCGAGATCGCAATAATCTGCATGCCGATTAGAGAAATCAATCAAATTATATCATATTCAGCGGCAGCAAAGTAGATTGGGCATCGATATCAAAGCGACAATGCGGCGATGGCGTTCCACAAGAAATCCAGCAGTTGGAACTAGCGCTGGAGGACTTGATGATTGCCGCCTCGGAAAGCAGCACCGAGCCGCTCGATGAGGTCGAGGAAGCGGTGCCTGCCGGGTCTGAGGCAATCATGCCGGAAAAGACCATGCGCCGCCGTCCGCGCGTGTCGGACAATGCCGTTCATGAGCGCAGGGAACTCGATCCCGGTACGTGGTGGCGAACTGCGGCTTGTCGGCGAAGACGTCAGCAAAATCCTCGACATGATCGCCGCGCAGATGAAGGTCATCGAGATCGCCCGGTTGAAGAAGTCCTGCCGCTGCTGCGAAGATGGTGCAGTTGCCCGCGCCCAACCGGCCGATACCGGGCAGCATGGCGGGCGCTGGACTGCTCGCCTACATCCTGGTCTCGAAATTTGATGACCACCTGCCGCTCTATCGCCTGAACGAAATCTTCGCCCGCATGGGCGCTGATATCCCCGACAGCACGCTGGTCGATTGGTGTGGCCGCGCCATGCAGGTACTCCTGCCGCTGATCGAGTTGATCGAGGCGGCAATCATGAGCAGCGATCTTCTCCATGCCGACGACACGCCGATCCGGGTTCTGGATCGTTCTCTGCGCGACAAGGGGTTGGGGAAAGGGGTGAAGAAGGGCAGGCTCTGGACCTATGTCCGGGACCAACGCCCATGGGCCTTGTCAATGCCGCGTGAATTTTCCCCATTAGTGCATTAGTGGGCTCTTCCGCAATTTCGGTGCAACTTTCTGA
>NZ_JBLFFK010000047.1:0-10639 GCF_051400715.1 Neorhizobium descurainiae | reverse complement strand
CCGGATCGATGACCTTATGCCCTGGGCTTATGCCGAGAAGCCGATCATCAAGGCCGGGGTCTGAGAACATCGCTTACCTTGCTTCGACAGCTGGCATAAGATTGGCATCGAGCTTCTTCAGTACCCGATAGCCGTAGCAGAGGCCGCCGCCGGCCTTGCCCTTCTCCACCCTGCCCCGCAGGCCGCGATGCGTCTTCATGGCAAGGTCCTTCATGAACAGCGCATTCATCGTTCCCTTCAGGCCGACATGCAGTTCGGAGATTTCTCCCTCGGCCAGGGTGACGATGGTGACGCCTGCGAACTTCAAATGCTTGTAGAGGGTGGCGACATCGGCCTGGTCGCGGCTGATGCGATCAAGAGCCTCGGAGCGTGGACCGCACCAATCTCAGCCTCAACTTACTCTTCCACAATTGCCCTGATCAAGCTGAACCGCTGGAATGCAGAATGCGCCTATCCACCAGGTTCTTGCAGTCGATTTCTTGCCGTTCTGAACCCTTTGTCGGCCGCCATGAACCTCTGGAGCATCGGCGCAATCAGCTTTGCCGGCTGCGGCGGTTCGGCCTCACCGGCGGTCGTGGCAAGGATCGCCGCATAAGCCTGCAAATCCCGAAACACTGCTGCGGGCAGTTCGACGGTAACTTTAATCGGCCGGTCATCGGGAATGGCGAAGAGTTTTAACTTGGTCATGACGGCTCCTTCACGGCCCCGTAAGGCTGCATAATGAGATCACGGTTGACGGCGACTCGAACCGGGAAGCCTGGCCGGATCCTGAGCGTAGGCTGGATGTTGAGCTGTCTGCGCACAATCTGCTGACCGATATTGGAAGCGCCGTCCTGCGCGCTTTCACGGATTGCATTGGCGATCTCGCTTTCGTCGTCCGTGGAAAGCTCGGTGCCGATGCCGAGCAGTGTCGAAAGAGCGGCCACCCGGAAGAGCTGTCCCCAATGGCGATCAACTTCATCCTCCAAGCCGGCAAATCCTTGCGGATCCGTGCCTTGTAAGCGTTCGAGGACGGTGGACGTCCCGTCCGGCATGATGAGCCGGTTCCAGATCAGCAGAATCCGCGACTGGCCGAAAGCGACCTGGCTGTCATACTGCCCGATCAGACGCGAGCCCTGTGGAATGAGCAGATGCGTCCCGGTCGGCGTGTCGTAAACGTGCTCCGTCACCTGCGCGGTGATCTGGCCGGGCAGGTCCGATTTAATGCCGGTGATGAGGGCCGCCGGGACGACGGTGCCGGCTTGCACCACATATGGCGAGGCTTTCCCCTGAACTCGGTCGGGACTGACAGTACGCCTATCGGCTTCAGCGTTGACGAAGGCAAGCTTGCGATCCTGCATGTTTTGCGCGGAACCCGGATCGAGCGGCGGTGTCTCAGCCGGCAAGTTCTGGCCGGTGGTGTCGGTATTGCCGGTCCTCGTTGAGCCGGCCTGGCTGTTGTTGGTCCGCACACCGCGACTGTCGGTAAACAGTTTCGCAAGGCGGGCGGCTTCGATTTCGGCCAGACGCCTTTGTTCTTCAGGATCGACACGCGGCGTCTGGATCGCCGGCGGCACGACCGGCTTGCCCTCTTCCTGCGCCCGCAGGATCGGCCGGCCGAGATCGCCCGGCAGCGCAGGCCCCAGCTTCGGGATATTCGTATAGTCCTTCGGCAGGCCGGCTAGCCCGTCGGCCGGCATCCGGTTTTCGGTATTGTAGAGTTCCGATGGGGACCGGTTGCCGCGGCGACCCGTGTCGAGCGCCCAGAACAATGCGCCGGCCACGGCGAGGCTCGCCACGCCGCCGAGGCCGATCAGGACTTTTCGGGAAAGCCGAGTGACACGCGGCGGGTCAGAACGCAATCGGAATTGTGCCTTGAGATCATGAGCATCCGTCATCGGTCGCTTCCTCGCGAGAACAGCCCAGCACGCTTCACGGCCGCAGGCCGCCCGTCGGTGCGGACGATACGGACGCGGCGCTGTGAATCCTTATCGCCAAGGCGCAATTCCGCGGCGGCGAAAAGCCGATCGACGACATAATAGTTCTGACGGGCGCGATAATTCACCAGTTCAGAATTGCCGGAGGGGCCGATCACGAAGAGCGGCGGCATCTCGCCCTGACCGATGCCGGAGGGGAATTCGATGTAAACCTTTGAGCCGTCATCGAAGGCCCGTAGCGGCCGCCAGGGCGCTCCATCGCCCTCAATACGATAGCGGAAATTCAGCTTCGAGATGTCGACGCCGCTCGCGACAGGTTGAAGCTCTGCCGCCCGCGCATTCTGCCGCCGCAGCGCAATCAACTGGTCGGCCGGGTATTGCCAGGAGACGGAGGCCATGTAGGTCTTCTCCGTCGAGCGGAGCTCCATATGATAGGTCCGCCGGTCGGTATTGACGACAAGGTTGGTCTGAAGATCCGGCCGGGTCGGCTTGACCAGGATATGGACCTGCCTGCCCTCCCCTGTTCCGCTTTCGGTATCGCCGATGATCCAGCGCACCGTGTCGCCGGCGGCGACGGGACCGGAGCCGACAAGCTGTTCGCCCGGCTGCAACGCGATGTCCGTCACCTGGCCGGGCGCGGCATAGACCTGATAGAGCACGCCGATGGCGAACGGATAGACCTGCACAGCATTAATGAAGCCGTCACGGACCGGCTGCATGCGGGCGGCCTCGTTGGCGGCGCTGATGCGCGCTTTCGGATCGGCCGGTTCGGGTTTCGCCTTGCCGCCGTCGACCGGCTTCAACTGGCCGGGCAAAGGCAGCGTCTTCGGTATCTCCACAACTTTCACCGGCGCGACGGGATCAGCTTTCAGCACGGCTGGTGCGGCATCGTCATAGTCGATTTCCGGCGGGATGTATTTTTTCGCGCAGCCGGCGACCACGGTCGCCGACATCAGCGTAGCCGCCAGAATCATCGTTCTTTTGCTGTGTGCCCTGTTCACGATCCCATCTCCTTCGACCAGTTGATTGCGTTGACGTAGACGCCGAGCGGATTGGCACGCAGCCTGTCGGCCGTGTTCGGCTGTTGGATCACGACGGTCAGGATGGCCGTCCATCGCTCGGTGGCCGAAAGCTGGCCGTTCTCGAAATGCCGTTCGATCCAGGCAACGCGAAAGCTGTCGGGCGAGGCCCGAATGACGCTGGAGATCTCGACGGAAATTTGCGTCTTGCCGACCTCGGTGAACGGGTCGTTAGCGCGGGCATAGTCGTTGAGTGCGACGGCGCCGCGGTCGGTGGTGAACTCGTAAGCACGCAGCCAATTCTGACGGACGATAACGGCATCCGCCGGAATGCTCCGGACTTGCTCGATAAAGCGGGCGAGGTGCCAGGCGATCTGCGGATCAGTGGGTCTGTAATCCGCGACGGCGGGAGCAATAGCCTGCGCTTCTCCGAGTTTGTCGATCTGCACCACCCAGGGAACGACCGTGCCGCGTGTCGATTGCCAAACCAGCGCTGAAGCAAAGCCACCGGCAAGCAGGAGCGAACCGAAGGCCATCAGCCGCCAGTTCTTCGCCTGCACCCTGGCCGATCCGATCCGCTCATCCCAAGCCTGTGCGGCCCTTTGGTATGGGGTTTCAGGCTCCGGGGTGCGAGCGTAACGCACTGAAGGTCGTTTGAAGATGTTCATCGGCGATCATCCTGATTAAGGGAGACGGACATGGAGCCGCCGCCATGGTCGCCGGAGCGTACCGTGTGGGCGGCAGTGCTAACCCCGTGATGGACGGTGCTGTCACGCTTCATCCGCTGCGCCCATTCGGGCGGCGAGGACGGTGCGACCCCACCACCGAGACCGGCAGATGCTTGTCCCGGAGAGGATGGATCATTGGCGGCTGCAGCGCCGCCGGGATTGAGTTCGTTCCCGCCGCCTGTCGCCTTCCATGCGCCCGACCGCCCGGCGCGATAGCTGGCGCGCATGGCTTCCGTGGCACGAGAGGCTACCTCCCTGCCCTTGTTCATGACGAGGCCGGCACCCGCCTGGGCCACACCGGCAAAGCCGGCAGCACCACCGCCCGTTCCGGTATTGCCCACGGAAGCGTCGGCAAGGCCGTAGGCAGTCCGGGCACCACCGGCGAGTGCTGCCCCTCCCCGCGCCGTACCGCCGATGGCGCCGGCGGCTGCACCGAGACCGGCGCGTGCTCCCATGTAACCGGCTGCTCCGAGGCCGGCGGCGGCAAGACCCGTTCCAACTGCGGCACCTGCCCCCAGTTGCGGTGCGCCCGAGACGAGCCCAGTGGCGATGCCGGGACCGAAGATCGACAGTCCCATCAGGGCGAGCGCACCGAGTACCAGGGATAAGGCCTCGGTGATCGTCGGCTGCTCGGAAAAGCCGGCAGTGAACTCACTGAACAGGCCGGAGCCGATGCCGACGATGACCGCCAGCACCAGAATCTTGATGCCGGAGGCAACGATATTGCCGAGCACCTTTTCGGCCAGGAAGGCAGTCTTGTTGAAGAGCGCGAAGGGGATCAGCACGAAGCCCGCAAGCGTTGTCAGCTTAAACTCGATGAGGGTGACGAAGATCTGGATGGCGAGGACGAAGAAGGCGATCAGCACGATTACCCAGGCGACCATCAGCACGAAGATCTGTACGAAATTCTCGAAGAAGCTGATGTAGCCCATCAGATCGCCGGCGGCCTCAAGGATCGGATTGCCGGCATCGATACCGACCTGCGCCACGCGGCCGGGCTGTAGAAGCTCGGCGCCGGAGAGCGACGATCCCCCGGCCTTGAGGCCAAGCCCGCTGAAGCTTTCGAAGATGATGCGGGCCAGGTTGTTGAAGTTGCCGATGACGAAAGCGAAGAAGCCGATATAGAGCGTCTTCTTCACGAGCCGCTGCAGCACGTCCTCGTCGGCGCCCCAGGCCCAGAACACGCCGGCGAGCACGATGTCGATGGTGATCAGGGCCGACGTAAGGAAGGCGATCTCGCCACCGAGCAGGCCGAAGCCGGAATCGATATACGAAGTAAAGGTCTCGAGGAAGCGGTCGATGATGCCGGTATCGTTCATGGCAGCGGCGCCTTATCGACACCAGGCTTCGGAAGGACCGATGGCTCGGGGTTGCCGGCGCCGAAAAAGCGGCGGCGAGTTTCGTCCCATACCTTGCGACATGTAGGATCATCCAGAGCGGCAACTCCCATGTCCCGGCAGCGGGCTAGTCTTGTGATGGTAGGGTCGCCGCCCGGATCGCGGAGGCGGAGAGAGGGGGCATCCTCCGGACCATCGTTATTATGCAGGGCTGAAATTGCGGCGGTCAGCCCCGCACCGATGGCGACAACGGCGATCATCCGGGCGGCGATCTTCAGGTCCATGGGTCTGCCCTCAATCGTGGAACATGCGGACACTGGACGGATTGTAGGCGGAGCCGGCCATGAAGCGGCTGAACTGTTCACGGGCCTGCTCCTCGGCCGCGGCCCGCCTTGCCTGTTCGAGCGCATCGGCTCGGCCCTGCGCGGCCAGCATTGCCGTCAGGTCCGAAATCTGCCTGGCCTGCACGGCGAGCAACTGGTTGCCGGCCTGGGTCGCCTGCAGCATGCCGACCGCCGACTGGCTGGCATCGAGCAGTTCGCCGGTCTGCTGTCGTGTTCCCTCAACATTGCCGACGGCCACTGCCCCTGCTTTCAGCGCGTGCTCGAAGGCGGAGACCGATTGTTGCCAGCGCAGGCGTGCGGACGAGATGAGCTGTGCTGAAGATCGATCGCCGGAAGCAAAGTCGCGATAGGCGGCGTTGAACTGCTGCTCGATATTCTGGACATTGTAGCCGAGCTGTTGGGCCTCTCCGAGCAGGCTTTTCATCTCGGAAAAATTCCCCTCGATCTCGGATAGCATGGAAGTCGGCAGGCTGGTCAGGTTCTTCGCCTGGTTGATCAGCATCTGCGCCTCGTTGGCGAGCGATGTCACCTGATTGTTGATCTGCTCCAAGGCACGAGCTGCCGACAGCAGGTTTTCGCCATAGTTCCTAGGGTCGAAGACGATCAGCGCAAAGGCCGGCCGGGGAATGAGCGGAACCGTGGCAAGCGGTAGAACCGCCGGAAGCAAGAGGATGGACGCCCTGACCGTGCAGCCGAGCAAGCTGGCGCGTGTGGCACGGATGGCAGTGCTCTTCATGACGAAATCTCCTCTTCGGGTGATGGGAAAGCGGATACCGGTCCGCCGTCGTTGGCGGCCGACTGGTCGATGACGTTGGTGAGGTCGGGAACGAGGTCGGCGGCCCACCGGAGACCGTTGGCCTCGAGCCAGGCTTCGAGGAAATGAGGCCGGGCACCGTGACGCAGCAGTTCGTCGATCAGGGCATGGGCCGCCTTGTCGGAGGCGGCGCAAAGGGCCAGGGCGATTTGGCCAAGGCCAAGCTCGAACAGACGATTGCCGCGCCGCGACTGGCAGTAGTAGTCCCGTTTCGGCGCGGCACGGGCGACGATCTCGATCTGCCGGTCGTTAAGGCCGAACTGGCGGTAGACCGCGGCGATCTGCGGTTCGATGGCGCGTTCATTGGCCAGGAAGATGCGCGTCGGGCAGCTCTCGACGATAACCGGCGCGATCGGTGAGGCTTCAATGTCGGCAAGCGACTGCGAGGAGAAGACAACCGAGACATTCTTCTTGCGCAGCGTCTTCAGCCACTCCTTGATCTTTGCCGCGAAACCACCGTCGTCCAGCGCCCGCCAGCCCTCGTCGATGATGAGAAGCGACGGGCAACCGTCGAAGCGGGATTCGATGCGGTGGAAGAGATAGGAGAGCACGGCGGGTGCGGCTCCGGTTCCGATCAGCCCTTCGGTCTCGAAAATCTGAACCGACGCTTCTCCCAGCCATTCCATTTCCGCGTCGAGCAGCCGACCATAGGGACCGCCGATGCAGTACGGGCGCAAGGCCTGCTTCAGGGCCGAGGATTGCAGCAGCACCGTCAGGCCGGTGATGGTGCGTTCCACGACCGGCGCCGAGGCCAGCGAGGTCAGCGACGTCCACAGATGTTCCTTGACCTCTGGCGTGATTGTGATGCCTTCGCGAATGAGAATGTCGACCAGCCAATCGGCGGTCCAGGCGCGTTCCGGCATGTCGTGGATGCCCGCGAGCGGCTGCAGCGATACGGTATTGAGCAGCGAAGTGTCGTCGGTGAGCGAGCCGCCGAGATCCTGCCAGTCGCCGCCCATGGCCAGCGTGGCAGTGCGGATCGAGCCGCCAAAGTCAAAGGCGAACACCTGACTTCTTTGATAGCGCCGGAACTGCAGAGCCATCAGGGCAAGCAGCACACTCTTGCCGGCGCCGGTCGGGCCGACGACCATCGTATGCCCCACATCACCGACATGCAGCGCGAAACGAAACGGCGTCGCCCCTTCCGTCCTGGCATAAAAGAGCGGCGGCGCGTCGAGATGCTCGTCCTTCTCCGGCCCGGCCCAGACCGCCGAGAGCGGCATTATGTGCGCCAGGTTCAATGTCGAGATCGGCGGCTGCCGGACATTGGCATAGACATGGCCGGGAATGCTGCCGAGCCAGGCTTCGATGGCGTTCACCGTTTCCACGATGCAGGTGAAGTCATGGGACTGGATGACCTTTTCGGCGAGACGGAGCTTTTCGTCGGCAATGCGCGGGTCGGCGTCCCAGACCGTGACGGTCGCGGTCACATAGGCTTCGCCGATCTGATCGGAACCGAGGTCCTGAAGTGCCGCATCAGCATCGGCCGCCTTGTTGGCCGCATCCGAATCCAGCAGCACGGATTGCTCGTTGGTCAGCACTTCCTTGAGGATGGCGGCGATGGACTTGCGCTTGGCGAACCATTGCCGGCGAATGCGGGTAACGAGTTTGGTTGCATCGGTCTTGTCGAGCATGATCGCCCGCGTCGACCAGCGATACATGAAGGCGAGCCGGTTGAGGTCATCGAGGATGCCGGGGAAGGTGACGGTCGGGAAGCCGATCACGGTCAGCGTGCGCAGATGTGCATCGCCCAACCTCGGCTCCAGTCCTCCGGCAAGCGGCTGGTCGGCGAGCAACGCGTCGAGATACATCGGCGTTTCCGGAACTCGGACGCGATGGCGCTTCGCGGAAATGGTCGAGTGCAGATAGGTGAGCGTATCGGCGTCATCGAGCCATGCCGCTTCCGGCACGAAACCTTCGACCAGGTGCAGCACCCTGTCAGTACGATCCACGAACCCTTTGAGCAGTTCCCACGGATCGACACCGGATCGCTCGCGGCCCTCGTAGAGCCAGCCCTCCATGCGCGATGCTTCCTCCGCCGGTGGCAGCCAGACGAAGGTGAGGAAATATCTGCTCTCATAGAGCAAGCCGGATTCTTCAAACTGTTCCCGGCGCTCCATATCCAACAGGGCCGATGCGGAATCCGCAAACAGACTTTTCGGATAGTCGGTGGCGGGATTTCGCTGCGCCTCGACAAAGATCGCCCAGCCGGAACCCAGACGGCGTAGCGCGCTATTGAGCCGCGCCGTGGTGCCGACCAATTCGGACGGCGTCGCGCTGTCGAGGTCGGGACCACGAAACCGCGCGGTCCGCTGGAAGCTGCCGTCCTTGTTGAGCACAATGCCTTGCGCGATGAGCGCCGCCCACGGCAGGAAGTCGGCAAGACTGGCGTTCTTCTTACTATATTCAGCGAGGTTCAACATGGCTGGGCCTCACACGCGGAGATAGGTCGGGTAGCGAAGGTGCCGCCGGCCGACATCGACGAATTGCGCGTCGCGCCGCGCGGCCCACACCGCAGCAAAGTGGCCGATCATCCAGATCACCAGGCCGGCAAGCCAAAGGCGCAGACCTAGGCCGATCGCGCCGGCCAGTGTGCCGTTGGCGATTGCGACGGCGCGCGGTGCGCCGCCGAGCAGGATGTGTTCTGTCAGCGCCCGGTGGACCGGCGCGAGAAAGCCACGAACCTCTTCCTGTTCGAGCGAGATCCTCATGCGATCAGCGCTCCACCGCCGAAGGAGAAGAAGGACAGGAAGAAGCTCGATGCGGCGAAGGCGATAGACAGGCCGAAGACGATCTGGATTAAACGACGGAAGCCGCCCGCCGTATCGCCGAATGCCAGCGCCAAACCGGTCGAGATAATGATGATGACGGCGATGATCTTGGCGACCGGACCTTCGACGCTTTCCAGGATCTGTTCCAGCGGCTCCTCCCATGGCATGGAGGAGCCAGAGGCGCGTGCCGGCGCGGCCGCCGCCATCAGCATGATGGTCGTGAGCGCCGTCGAACTGACCAGACGGACACGGGCGCCACGTAGGACGGAGGGTGCCCGCGAAACGGGCAAGACAGGCGGTATACGCACAGTCACGACTGGTCTCCTTTCGAGAGCGGTGGCGTATGGGAGGGGAGTTGAGCATTCAGGGTTCGGTAATCGCCGGTGGCCGGATCCAGCCCATCGACCAATGCAATCTCCGCAAGTCGACGGGCAGAGCCGCGGCCGGAGAGAACCGCAATGATCTCGATCGTGTCGGCGATGAGCGCGCGCGGAACCGTCACGACGGCTTCCTGCACAAGTTGCTCCAGCCTTCGCAGGGCGCCGATAGCCGTATTGGCATGGATGGTGCCGATGCCGCCGGGATGTCCGGTGGCCCAGGCCTTCAGGAGATCGAGGGCTTCCGCCCCGCGCACCTCGCCGATTGGAATGCGATCTGGGCGCAGGCGCAGCGACGACTTGACCAGGTCTGAAAGCGAAGCAACGCCATCCTTGGTCCGCATGACGACAAGATTGGGTGCCGCGCATTGCAACTCACGCGTATCCTCGATCAGCACCACGCGGTCGGAACTCTTGGCGACTTCAGCGAGCAGCGCGTTCGTCAGCGTCGTCTTGCCGGTAGATGTGCCGCCGGCGACCAGGATATTCTTTCGCCTCTCGACGGCGACCTGCAGCACATCGGCTTGCGCCTGCACCATGATGCCGGCGGCGACATAGTCGGAAAGCGTGAAAACAGCCGCCGCCGGCTTGCGGATCGCGAAGGCTGGGGCTGCGACGACGGGGGGCAGCAGGCCCTCAAACCGTTCGCCGGTTTCGGGGAATTCGGCAGAGACGCGTGGATTGCCAGAATGGATTTCAGCACCGACATGATGAGCGACCAACCGCACGATGCGTTCGCCATCGGCGGGCAGCAGCATATCGCCGGTGTCGGCGAGACCTTCCTTTAGCCGGTCTACCCACAGCCGGCCGTCCGGGTTGAGCATGATCTCAACAATGGTGGGGTCTTCGAGATGGCGCGCAATAGCTGGCCCCAAGGCCGTCCGCAGCATCCGCATCCCGCGTGAGATGGCGTCCCGATTATGAGAGTGTGCAGGCATGTCATCCCCGTTTCCGGCCATCCGGGAAAGGCTCGGATGGCGACGGGGACAATCAAGAAAGGCACATTTGGTCTGGCGGCAACAAGATTATTTCAGGTTTCGTAGGCGGTCGTGGGGGAACGAAAAAATACTTGAGATATGCGGTACTGTGGCCATGTAGTCCGCTCCGTTCCACTACACCTATGACTTCGGCGATAATTGGCAGCATACAATCACGGTCGAGGCAGTAGGCCGGCACGTAGCTGAGTGGAAATCGCCGAAGACAAGTACAAGAGTTGGGCGGGTTTGGCAGCGCGGTCTTTAGGTACCTCGCTCGTCCCCGGCGCGAACAAATAATTGTTGTGACCCTGATTTTTGAGGGTTGCGGGGATGGGTGACGGGGATTGTAGATTGCG
>NZ_JBLFFK010000046.1:0-11042 GCF_051400715.1 Neorhizobium descurainiae | reverse complement strand
TATGTCCAAGCCCTCATTCGGGCTCAACATCGTCAATCACGCCGTGATCCGGAAGGTGGGTGCAAAACACCGCTTACGAAGCAAGCCCCCCGCAACCAGTTCCAATATAAATCAATCGCTATCCCCGTCTAACCAACGGGGTTTTGGCGTTTAGGCACCACGCAAAGCATGCAGGCCCGCAGACCACGGCGTGCGCACCGCACTCCTGCCTCAAGACTGCTCAAGCTCACCATGCGAGGTCCGCAACCAAACCGATCCAAGAATTTTCGCGACTCGTTATTTGCCGCGGCCGATTATCTCACCGGCTATCACGAAGCCCTCATCTACGGCACGCTCATCGTCAAGACAGTGAAGGCCAGCAGCACGCACCGCGATCCAGGATACGCCGGAGCTATCGAGCTAATGATGGTGTTGGGGGCCTCATGTCGGCCCGTTTGGTTGGCAAATTCATGGATGTGACGCCGCAGGCGGCGCGGTAAATTGGTATGAGGCGGGCTTGCGAAAGTCGTTTCGGAATACCAGAGACTATCGACCAGAGCACCGCGGCCATTACAACCACCCTGCATGGCAGCCCCTCTGGCACCCTTTTTTCATCAGAGATCGCCCTGCAGCCTGCAAGTTGTCCACGCCGATTCAGCGGTTGGCTAAGCGTGGAAGAATTATGCCTTTGGTTGTCGTGAGAGCAAGGACGGCAAGCGCGTCCTTTACCCCGTGATCCGCGCGCTGTTGGTGGTTTCCTTCATGCCCAATGTTCACGAAAGCCTGAATGTCTTGATTGCGCCACCCTTGGCGAGGAGAGCTTTGACGTCGGTCAACGCTCTCTCCTTGTTCCGCGCAACCATTAAGCCCCGCTTCGGTTGCCGCCGGTGCGACAGTTCATCCGCCTCCATTAGACCGTCGGCTCAAAAGGAGCGTCCGTACTTTTCTTTATGGTGTATGCATTTAGCTCTTCGGCAACGCGCCCTGGATCGGTCACAAAAAGGTATGCCCACTCCCCGTAGGTGCCGAGCCGGTTCACACCGTTAATCCAGCGGACAGCCGCTTTTGCTTTAGCGTCGGCGCTGTCCGTGACTTGACCTTTGATTTCGACGATGACGTTCAAATGCTTGTCCGTCACGACGATGAAGTCGGGAATGTATCGGGTTGGAACGCCGCGATTGCGGTAGGGAATGCACAAACCCAACCGATCGTTTTTAACCCAGCGGTCAACGCCGGGATGGCTGTCGAGCAAGAAGGCGGCACTCTGCTCCCATTTCTTGGTATCCGCGACCATTGCGTTGAGATGGCACCGAGTTACCGGATAGATCGGCTTGGTCGTATGGAAGTCTACGTAAAGCGTGCTTCCGCACCCGGCAGCGCCTTGGGGAACAACAGCCACCTCCCCATCCGATGTCGAAGCTCCTTTCTTGATCGCCTCCAACAACGAACCAACGGCGGCTTGCATATATTCACCAACCAAGAGAACGTCGCATGGCTGGCTGTCGCCCTTGCGGGCGAGCTTTTCGGCAAGGAAACGTTTGGCAGCGAATGCGACTTTGGGGAACAGCACTTGCATTGGCACCGCTGCCGCGCCGTTGTCGGCTGTCCAGCGGATACAAATCTCTTTCGCCAGCCGAAATGCGACCTGCTGCTCGCGGAACATTGCCCGCCACTCCTTCAGAGACAACACTGGCTTTTCGCCGGGGCCGTAGGCGGCAAGCGCCCCGTCCGGCGTGGTAAGCGGCGTTAGTTCCACGGTCTGCGGAATTTTCATCGGGTCGATGGTGACTTTCGCCACCTGTTCCCAATCGACGAAAACGTCGAACTGGCCGGACTTGTGGTAGCCCCTGACGACTGGGAAGGTGATCTCGAACTCGGCCTTCTCCGGCACGGAATAGATATGGTTGGGATCGAGTTGCGGCGGGGTCTCACCAGATGGCGAGACCTTGAATGGAATCAGCTCGAACGGCACGCCGAAAACTTTTGCGGTTTCCTCCGCGAACATCTGCGTTTCTTCGTTCAACGCGTAGCTCTTACGCCGCAACGCACGCCCGACCACCTGCTCGCAAAGGAGCTGCGAACCGAACGGCCGCAAACCGACGATGTGCGTGACGGTATTGGCATCCCAGCCTTCGGCCAGCATAGCGACCGACACGATGCAGCGCACGTCACGGCCCGGCGGAATCCGCTCATCAATCCACTTAAGTGAGCCATCATTATCATCACTCGCCGCCTTGTCGTTGTGCTTGCGGACAAGCTCGGCCCACTCGTCGGGCACTTTGCCGCCCGGCCACTCGGCTTTGCCGATGGTGTCGAGAATGAAGCGTAGGCGGCGGGTTTCTTCCTTGGTGCCGCCCTCCTCAATGTCCTCGATCACCTTGGAGTCGATCCGCACAGTGAACTCCTGGCCAGGTGCGTTGCGGAACCACTGGGGAGCCTCTCCATAGCCGCCTTCGTCATTCGCCAGCCAGCGATGCCCCTCGCGCGCGAGGGCGGTATCCCGGCAGACGACGATGAACACTGGCGGCACTGGATGCTTGTGCTGCGCCTTCGCGAACTGCTCCCATTCGACAAACCGCTGATGCCATTCGGTCGCCAGAAGATTGATGGGCGCGCTAGCGTAATTCATCACGATTTGGGGCGTGACGTTGGTGCCGAAGCCATCTTCCTTCGCCTTGGCCTGCACCCAGCGCCAGATATTGAAATAGGCGGCTTCCTCCGCGCCGCTCACGTCGCGGGAGGGCAGTTGCGGAATCTTCACAAGGCCGGACTCGATAGCGTCCAGCAACCCGAAATCGGACACGATCCAAGGGAAAGGCTTCCCAACCTCGTTTCCAGAGCCCTGAATGTAGAACGGTGTGGCGGACAAATCGACGCAAAGATTGATGCCGCGTCGGCGGCTGCCGCCCGCCAGCCTATGGATACGGTCGAGACCTTCGATCCAGATGGTCGCCTCACGCGCATTCTTCTTGGCGAGGTCTTTATCCTCGTCCAGTGCTTGCTCCTCGTCCTCGGCCACGTCCCCGCGCCGGTAGGCGTGGTGGGCTTCGTCATTGAAAATGAGCCAATGGGGGCTGCGGCCCTTGCCGCTGCCGAGCTCTCGGCGAATGCGCTTGAACCACGCGGTGTCGGATTCAAAATATTTAGTCTCGACAGTCTCGTTGGCCTTGCCAGCGTTCTTCACCACCTCAACCGGCTCGCCCGCCTTCACCACCTTGGCGGAATCGCCGTTGACGGTGTTGGTCTCCTTCTTGGCGAGGCGGTGCCAGTTGGCGATCATCACCTCACCGCGCCGCAATTCTTCCATCCTGTGCGGCGGCACAAGCTGGCGGGTGCGATAGAGGCTAAGATCGCCCAAGGACGGGTCCAGTTCCTGTAGTCGCTCCCGGATGGTAACATTGGGGCAGACGATTAGGACGGTATCGGAAAAGCGGTCATCGCGTGGGCTGCCAACACGGTTGAGGATGGACCATGAAGTGAGCATCCCCATGACCGTGGTTTTACCGGAACCGGTCGCCATCTTGCAGGCATAGCGGAGGAAGGCGCGAACGCCGTCCGCCTTCGCCGTCAGGCCCGGTTCGTCCTTCGGGATTTCCGGGATGCCCTTTCGGTAGATGTCGGCGGCTTCGACCAGAAAGATGATGGTCTCGGCCGCCTCGATCTGCGCGAAGAACAGGCGCTGCATCCGCTCGTCGCTGCGCCATAGGTCCAATAACTCCTTCGTCACCGGCGATGCGCCATCATAGGCGATACCGCCAGAACGTGCGCCTTCGCGCCATTCCTTTACGCGCTCACGAAAGAGATTGACGATCTCAAGTTCGACTTCCTCGCCGCGCTCGCTCTCGAACATTTCAGCCTGTGCGCTCTTGCGGCGGCCACGGCCCGAATGTTCGGGAACGCGGTAGAAGTAGCTGGCCCGCCGCCGCCCTTCGGCCTTCGCCGGCGGCGTGCCGCGCTCGATCTGCCAATGGCATTGCGGCTCGATAAAGGGCGAATTGATGATCGGGGATTCGACCTCTGCGACCGTGACCGGCAGCTCCTGCTTCTGCGTGGTGTGCATCAGCTATCGCCTCCCGCAGCCTTGACGACCATCAGCTCGTTACCGCGTTCGTCGATGGCTTTCACCGCGATGCGCTTCTTGTCGCCCAGCGTGAAAGGCTCGCTCACCGTCCCGGCCAGATGCTCCCACACGCTGTCAGAAAATTGTCCCTTTAGGGATTTTTGCAGGTTATCCCACGCGCTCGTTTTCGGGAAAAATACCTGCGAGGCGAAGAACGCCATGCCGTTATAGTTGGTATCGAGCATCCAGCACGGCAGGTTTTCCGCCTTCACCTCCTCGGTTTCCATCGTGTCAGGGCGGAAGATGTCGAGTCCCTTGATGACTACGCGGTAGAGTAGGGGTCCGTCTTCCTCCTTGCCAGCTTCTTCCAGCCTCACATCCGGTAGGCCGGTGATCGAGAAAATCTCGCTAGATTTGCTGGTTTTGAGTAGATCGGACATCACTACGTCCGGTGTGACGGCGACGTAAGTAGTGGCGAGCTTCAGCTTGGCGAGCATTTCCCGCGCCTTGGCGTCGATGGCGAAGCCGAATAGGAAAAGAGACTGGTAGCCCTGCTGCAGCGCCTCGGTATGGGCGTTGAACACATATTCGGAGCCGACAGCGCCGTCTTCGGGACCGAACACAATGGCGATACGCTTCTCCGTTCCGTTGCGTGCGACGCCTTCGGCGTGTAGATATTCGCGGTCGGCAAGCGGGCTGACGGTTTCCAGTTCAAGGGTGACATTGCCGGGTAGGCGAAGGGTCTTACTCTGACGCAATACCTCGATCATACGGTCAAGATAGGCGCGTGGGCTGCTAGTTGTCGGTTGAGGCGACGGCGTGGCGGGGTCTTCCTCCATATTCATCGCCGCCTGAATGGTGGCTTCGACCGTGAAGGGGCCGCAAACGCGGGTGATGTCTTTGGCGATTTCAGGGTGATCTACCAATGTCACGACTTGGGGATCTTCGTCCTTGGCAAAGGTTTTCAGCGTGACACGCGGTATCAGTCCGCCAGCTTCCTCGCCCTTTCGGTTCTTTTTTCGCTCATACACAAAACCGCCCGCCGGACCCTTGACCGGCTGTTTAAGTTTATACCACGGGAACGTGCTGGTTAGCAGGCGCTGCCGCGCCAACGCAATCGGCACTCGCGACGTATCGACGGTGATCCATCGACGGCCCCACTGTTCGGCGACTGTTGCCGTTGTGCCGGACCCGCAGGTAATATCGAGAACGAGATCGCCCGGCTTCGTTGACATTAACATGCAACGGCCAATCGTCTTGTTAGTGGTTTGCACCACGTAGAGCTTCGCTTCATTAAAGCCACCGGACTGGGTATCAGGCCAGACGTTATCCAGCGCAGTGGCCGGGAAATTGTCCCAATACATTTTCCAGGCCAACCCCTTTGGGCCCGACTTGATTAACATGCCCTTCTCGGCCAGTGTATTCATGCCGTCGATCGTTGTTTTCCAATGGCTATTCGCTCCCGGATAGTAGGTCTGACCATTGAATCTGAAAGGCTGTGGTTCTTTCGCCGCGCCATCGGAGGTTAGGGGGCCATAGCGAAATATTCTCGCTTCGGTCGGTAATGGCATCTCACGTCGTCGTTCTTCCGGCGTCATCCTCCGAATTTCGCCATCGGGAAACTCGAGCCAAACATAATTGGGGTCGTCCGGGTCAGGCTCCGGTTGTGGGACGTATAGCGGCGTGTATTCGAGGTTCGCCTTGTCCTTTCCATACCAGATGATGAAGTCATGGTTGGAGGAAATGAAATTTCCCGAGAACCCGCCGGTTTTCTTGAAGGCAATTTGCGATACGAAATTTTCCTTGCCGAAAATCTCGTCCATGATCGTGCGAACTAGATGTACATTGTCATCGGAAATCTGGACGAACATCGACCCCGAAGGCGTCAGCAGCTCGCGTGCGAACGTCAGCCTGTCGCGCAGATATGTCAGGTATGAGTGAAGCCCCAGCTCCCACGTATCCCGATAGGCTTTCACCATCTCGGGTTCGCGGATCATCTCGTCGTCTTTGCCGTGATCGACCTTGTTCTTGCGAACGAAGGGCTGGAAGTTCGACCCGAATTTGACGCCATACGGCGGGTCGAAATAGATCATCTGCACCTGACCGCCCATCCCCTCGTATTCGAGGAGGGAGTTCATCACCTGTAGGGAATCGCCAAGGATCAGGCGGTTCGTCCACGGCCCCTTATGTTCGTAGGCGTCCAGCTTGTCGGCAATGTCCATGTCAGTGTCGCCGAACAGATCGAGGTTGGTGCCAGGGGCCTTGTGAGATTTTAGAGTATCGAGGATCGCTTGGGTGGAATGGCGCTCGTGGACAAAGAGCGGGAGTGTCGGCACCGTGATCTGCTGGCGCTCGGCTTTGCCCGCCCAATTCAGGAATGGCTTGGTCAGGCTGCGGAGCCTCGCCGCGCATTGCGACAGGGACGTGAAGCGTTCCTCTGTTCCCTGCCACACCTGCGGCTGGGCGAACACGGTGGCCTCTCCTTTGTCGGCCGCGTCGGCGATCAGCACCAGCAACCACTCCGCAAAGGCGCGCTCCCCATTCTCGTCCCATGCCAGCTCTGGGGCGAGGCTGGAATCGTAACGGTAGGTCCTTGGAGCCTTCTTATTTGAAAACTGCGCTTCCACACCGACATCTGGGCGTTGAACGGCCTCTGTCTCGTGCTTGTAAACGGATGCCATCCCTGCGCTTTCACTCGCCATACACCCCCCAATGATTCTCGACTCATTCTACCGCCGGTAGCGTAACACTTTAAGCGCAGCGTAGGCAGTAGCGAAACAATTCAGTAATGCCATTTTCTTCCTTACATTGAGACTTAGCGTGATTCTCGCAGATTTACCCAAATGAATAATGGGACTGTCTGCCTACTTGGGAGCAAAGACAAAGTAACCTGCAAGCGATGGTAGCATTGATTATGCGACAAGCTGTGCGATGGTGGGCAGGGCTCCGATATGTGAAGTCGCCGCGCCGCCTGCCATCACTCATGCCTGACCGTTCAGTTTCAGGGTGGCGATGCGATTGCCGGCATCATCTCGGCGATCGAAGACGGCATGTACCAGCCGTCGATGAAGGCGCGCATGGATGATCTCAAACGGCACAAGGCGGAGATCACCAACCGGCTCACCGACATGCCCGACAATGTCCCCGACATTCATCCGAACATCGCCAATCTCTACCATCTGCGCGTGGAACGCCTGACGGAGGTTCTCAACGATCCGGATGGCGGGCGGGAGGCGGCCGAGGCGCTACGCTCCCTCATCGGCGAGATCGTGCTCTTCCCCGGCGACAGGCGGGGCGAGGTTCATGCCGAGCTACGCGGCGAGCTGTTCGGCATTCTCGGTCTCGCAAAGGCCGAGGAAACCCATCCGCATCGCCCTCTTATGCCAGCTGTCGAAGCAAGCCCCCGCAACCAGTTCATACATAAAAGCCTAACCGCCTCCACTGAACAACGGCGGTTTCGTCGTTTCTAGCCACCCTCCGACCAAATGAGAAACGATGGCAAACCCGTCAGGACGCTACGGCCTGTCGAGTTCCGGAGAGAGCGATGAGGATGCCGACGTGTGGATAAGCATCGTACAATGGCCCCGGTCGCTCCATGCAATAACGATTATATATTAGCCGATCGGCACCGGAACCCCATGCCTGTTCAAACTTTGCGGCTATATGCTGGATAATGCGGCGCATGCTGGCATCCGATGCCTCAACCCCGCCGCCATAACGGCTCTCTCCGTTCCAGCCCGATTCAGCAATCGCAATTGCATTCTTCAGCGTGGCAACATCGATTCCGACAAAAGCTTCTCTATAATCCGCCACGGCTCGTCCTCCCGTCGTGAGGATCGGCTCGGCCTATCCGCGCAACCCTCGGAAGACCAGTGTAGGGCGAGCCACCTCAGCCACGGAGAAGAACATAGGGACTTACGTTCTTCTGCCAATCGTCAAAGCTTCATAGCACCCGCGATTGCCTGCTTTAGATCGCTAGAGGAAAAAGGTTTGCCGATTGTGGGATGACTGCCGAATTCCCGAGGCAGCCCGTCTGTTCCATATCCGGTGCTGAAAATGAACGGGATCTGACGTTTGTGAAGGATCTCCGCAATCGGAAAGCTCGGCTGACCAGCCAGATTGACATCCAGTACCGCCAAATCGACCTGCACCGTGGTCGCGATCGTTCTCCCCTCCGAAAGTCGCGACACTGAAGCTACAACCTCGCAGCCGATACCCTGGAGCATGTCCTCGATCATGAGGGCCACCAAACCCTCGTCCTCGACAATGAGAACCCTGAGGCCGGAAAAGTCCCTCATGGGTAAAGCAGCCCGACCGGAATGAGGATGCGGGCCGATACGCCGGCAGGCTCAAAGGCCAGATCCAGCTCACCCCCGAGATCGCGCTCGATGCAGCGTTCCATCAGCCGCGTGCCGAACCCACGTCGGGTCGGCGGCTTGACCGGCGGCCCTCCATGCTCGCACCATTCGAGGATCAGCCTCGGGCTGTCCTCGGTCTCGCCCTCTAGTTGCCAGGCGACAGAAAGCGAGCCGACCTCCGACGACAGCGCTCCATATTTGACGGCATTCGTGGCAAGCTCGCTAAGGGCCATCGTCAAGCTGAGCGCGGCGCGGGGGTTGAGAGCGACAGGGGGACCGTCGATGTTGATCCGCTTGGCCGCTTCACCGGCGAGCGGCGTCAGCACTTCCCGGGCAAGCGAATCCAGCGGAGCATCCCCCCAATGCCGCTTGGTCAGAAGATCATGGGCACGCGCGAGCGCCAGCAGCCTGCCTTCGAATCGGCGCAAGAAGTCGTCCAGATCGTCGGCATGCCTTGCCGTTTGTCCAGCCAAGGATTGTACTGTGGCGAGGGTGTTCTTGACCCGATGATTGAGCTCGTCGATGAGAACTTTCTGTCTGCTCTCGGCCTGCTTGCGCTCGGTGATGTCGACGAGCATGTTTATGGCTCCGACGAGATTCCCCTCGGCGTCATGAAGCGGCGTGGGATAGGGAATGAACGGCACTCGGCTGCCATCCGGCCGTTCGGCGATGGCTTCCGCTCCCCGAACCGGACGTTCTTCCTTCAGTGCCACCGCCATCGGACATTGATCGTGCGGCAGCGGCGTGCCATCCGGGTTGAAGAGACGCCACGTGACGCACCACATGTCGCCCGCCTGCGGCGTTCGCCCAGACATCTCCATGGCTGCCTTGTTGTATAAGGTAATCTGGCCCGTCGCGTCGGTCGTATAGACTGCGGCCGGTAGCGCTTCGAGCAAATCGCGCATGTGCTGTTCACTTGCGCGGATCTGATCCTCCATCTGCTTGGCGGCGGTGACATCCTGTATTACCCGCACGCCATAACGGAAGCCGCCGGCCTCATCTCTTACAGACGAGCTATGGACATCCAGATAGGCCGTCGTTCCATCTGGCCTGCTCGCTCGTTTGCGCAGCACGTAGCTATCGATCTCTCCAAGAATCTGACGCGCATAGAGCGCCGCATCCTCCTCTCGATCACCATCCTCGGTATAATCGAAGAAAGTCATGCTGAGCAGCTCTTCGCGGGAACGTCCGAGCATCTGGCACAGCGCGTCGTTTACCCGCAACAGGCGGCCGGCGGAGTCAGCTTCTGCGATTCCGATCGTCGCCGCTTCATAGGTCGCCGCCAAGCGTTCTTCGCTGTCGCGACGGGCGCTCTCGGCTTCGTAAAGATCGGTCACGTCGGTCGTGAAGCAGCGGGTGTTGATGAACTCTCCATCCTCAAACCGGCTGTTGGACGTGATCAGCACATGCTTGATCGAGCCGTCCTTGGCGCGAAGGCGCGCGGGATAGCGGTCCAGCTTCTCGCCGCACGCCAATTTGTGGAGAATATCGCCGATCACCGGCGCATCCGCATGAAACTCCGCGATATGCCGCCCGACATATTCTTCGGCGGTATAACCTAGAAGAGCAAGCTCCGCCTTGTTGGCGCGCTGGATGATGCCGTCGCCACCGACAATGTGAAGACCTATCGCGCTGTTCTCGAAGAAATCCTGAAGATCGGCGTTCTTGCGGTGGACCTCTTCCTCGATGGCCTTATGCGCCGAGATGTCCTGGAAGCAGTTTATCGCTCCCTGAATCCTGCCATCGTGGTCTTTCAGCGGGCGGATGTTCACCAGAGCGACGAAGCGCGAACTATCCGGTCTTTCAATGACGACCTCCGCGTTGCGGGTTTCCTTGCCAGTGAAAACAGCCGTCGCCATCGGGCAGACTTCGTGTGCCAACGGCCTGCCGTCCGGCAGGAAAAGCGCATGTGAGCCGCAGAAACGTTCGCGCTTATCTTCGAGCGGCGGCGTTCTTCCCCAGAATTCGGCGGCTTCCTTGTTATAGCGGACGAGCCAGCCGTCGTGATCGCAGAGATAGACGGCGCCGGGGATAGCGTCGAGCACGCTCGGCGCCGCCGCGATAAGCGCATCGTACTCGCTCAGTTTTCGGGAAGGGAGGGGGAATTCCTCGATATTCGACATCGGCGGTTTATCTCTTTGATCTCTCGTCGCGATTGAGGCGGGAAATTGGGTGGGACAAAGCGCTGAAATCATGGGCGGTGGCCCCCCACGGCTTCCCTCACGCCGAACGGCAACACCATTTAACGCCTAACCTCTCGGTTTGTTTCATATCTACGAGAGTTTTTTCCGGCAACCTGATGGACAGCGGCAACTTATCGCGGCGGCAAAAGAGGAAATACTTCAGTGTCGATCTGACGGCGGTTTCGCGTGACCGACGCTCTCGAACCGGACTGTTGATTTCCGCTAGGAACTGACCCAACGCGGGGTTAGGCGGCCGGAAGCTTGTGGGTTTGCGATGTCGCCGTACGTGCAGCCGGAAGGATTTTGCCAGCGGGAAGGGCTCGCCGCCCGCCAGTGTGAAGATAGGCCTCCGTTGCTGATGGTCAGAATCTTCGATTCTGACCATCAGTCAAAATCGGTGCTCTGGAGGCTGGTAAATGCCCTTGTGGGAAAGGTCAGACTTCGCGATCGGATGGCTTTCGA
>NZ_JBLFFK010000045.1:0-15283 GCF_051400715.1 Neorhizobium descurainiae | reverse complement strand
ATCTCGCCGGACGACTGGGACCCGACATTAGAAGGCGTCGGAACAAACAGATACGCCTATGCCCAGAACGATCCGATCAATAAGTCCGATCCGAATGGGCATCAGAGTATCGGCCACAATGGTGGTCCGCCACTTGATCCACTAGATCCGGATGGTGACGGCAAAATCGATGTAAATGACCAAATTTTCGATCCCATAAAACCGGATGCTTTGAGCCTAGATAAACCCGGCTCCATGCTCGGATTGGCAATCGGTTTAGCTATACTGGACGCTTTGACCGATGCAGATCCGCTTACTTCTACCCAACGGGACGTAGTTCAAGGAATCGAAAATCGAATAACCAACACCCTCAATGAGAAGCATTATGAAGCGGTGCGTGCTGAGTTGGAAGGTAAGGTGGTTGCCACCAAGCCAAATGGCGCCCCTTACGATCATATCACTGAGGTAAGAGAGGCAATGGTGGGGCAAATTACTGCAGCAAAGAACCTCCAGACGGCTCTGGGTAGTCCAAGCCTAAACCCTGCAGCTAAAGAAACAATCGAGCAGGCCCTAAGCAAAGCGAGCAAATCAATAGACGACGCAAAAAAAGCACTAAATGGGGAGACAACGCAAACAACGCACGATAAAAGTTCTACACGAGGCGATGATAGCTCATCATCCTCAGGTTCTTCTTCAAAGTCTGATAGGGATCATCCATGAAACACGATATCCGTAGCATTGGGGATCGTGCCAAAGGGGTAGCTGCAGGTGCCGTTAGTCCTGAAGAAATCGAGTTCGCCAGGAACATACTTCGCACGCGCTCCGGAGATATATATACCGCTCTTCATGTTGTCGGACTTCTTGGCAACAAGGAAGACGCTAAGCTCGTGGAAGGATTTATTTGGGGTGGTGAGAATAACATTTATGCTGAGGCTGCATTAAAGGCATTATGCAGATACATGGGGCTAATTGTCCAATATCGTCCATTGTTACGCAAGCTAGTCATGAGTTCACCTGACGAAGGTGGTACGCGAAGGATGACTGCTATACATCTTATGAAAGAGTATTTCGAGGCTTATGACGATCGTGATCTGGGCTGCTATTTAGTGAAGGTTCTATGTGATGTCAGTGATCCGCACCGGTTATCCGCGAGAAACGCATTAGCCGATATATTGAGACTACGTGGATCGCTTAAGGATCCTCATGGGCTAGAATTCGGTGAATGGGACGAGGATGCGGTATTGTTGGTGAATGTCGGCAAAGACACTTTCAAGTGCGGCGATATAAGCGTCGGTCAAATATCACGCACTCATTAGATTGTAATACGGAACTTCCATCAATTTCGATAAGAGAATTCGCTGTTAGCAAAGCGGCGGCGATGGCTGAGAGGGCAGGCATGCTCGACGGTAAGCCCAATATAGGAATTCTCTTTTGTTGAAGATAGGAGCAGTCGAGCTTCCTTCCCTAGTGTAGAAATTGAATCGCTTGAATGAGTCGATCATATGTCAGAGCTACGAAATCCTCCGGGATTGGTGTGTTCGTTGCGCTCACGATACGAGAGTCGGAGATTGAAATGCAACGCATTACACGCGGGGACGCATATAAAATAAAAATTGATAATCAAAATTGGGCGTACGCAGTCGCGTTGAAAAAGCCGCTATATGGCTTTTTTGACCATCTATTTCAAGAAGACGTGCCACTCGTCGAAACTATCAAGCTTGCTTTTGCTTTTCGCTGTTGCGTGATGGATTCTGCTGTAAAATCGGGACGTTGGATAAAAATTGGAACCTATAATCCTGATCTTGTTCATGACCACATTGTCTTCTTCACGCAGGACAAGATCAGTGGGAAGTTGACCTCCTACATAGATAGAGGACAACAAGAAGGCAGGCAGCCTTCTCCCGTCGAGGCGCGTAAAATGGAACCGGCGGCGGTCTGGAGCGCCGAGCACGTTGAGGATAGATTGCGTGACTATTTTGCGCATCGCCCGAATCGATGGTTGATGTCGATGATGCCCTGAAACGTCACGAGATTGTGGACGAAAGGGCGAGGTGTTTTCCTGGAGATTGAAATCAAGCCAATTCAGCATCTCTATAGAGATATGTAGAGCCGTCATTATAGTGGACGAGGATCCTCGTCGCGACTAAACAAGCAAGAATGCGTCACCCCGACGACTCGATCGGCAGGTCCAAAATGAGAGATTTCTTGGATTGGTGGAGCAAGGAACTTGCGGGCTTTATTAAATCGTTGTCGGACGGAGCGAATAGAAACGCGAGCACGCCTCTCGGACTGCGCGACGGAAGTGAGATAGGAACTCCGCCGATAGATGCTGAGCAACTGGGTTTTCCAAGGCCGCTTAAATTTTTCCGGGACGAAAGTGTTGTCCTGGAAGGACCGTTTTTGAAACTGCCTTCAGCAGGCCGTCAACTACCTTATTCGAGGTCACTGGCTGTGACTTCTGCTATGCTCAAAGAGAAAACGCCTTTTGCAGTCCAGGATGTATATATCTTTCCCCGGTTTGCCACAGGTGCCGGCTCTTATTTCTACGTGATAAAAAAAACTACAATCGAGCCCCTCCTTACCCAACCCAGACCCCCGGGGACCAAAGTTCGACGCTTAGGTATCCGCGACGGGGACGAAATCTACTGGCTCCCCTCGCGCGCGCTCGAAAACCTCCATCCCGTCTTCCATCATATACGCCAGTGGCGAAACGGCTTGCTCGCCGCATTCGCAATCCTGCTCGTCACAGGCGGCGCGACCTACGCGCATGCTTTCTTCAAATATTCGGCGGCGGAACAGGAGCTTGCAGAAGCGATTGAGGCCAAACGTTCTGAAGCCTTGCAGGTCCGAAAACTTCTCGACCGGCAGCAGAGAAGCATCGCAGCCGTCGAGGCGGCGCGGAAGGGCAAGAGCCAAGCCGTGCCGGTCGTGCGTGTCTGGGAGGAGCTGACGCGGGTCCTTCCGGACGATGCCTGGCTCACGGATGTGACGATCGACGGAGATACGATGACGATCACCGGCTTTGCCGCGCAATCCGCCGCCAGCTTGATCGCGACGCTTGACGGGTCCGATCTCTTCTCCGAGCCGAGCTTCATTTCTCCCGTCCTGCGTATTCCTGGTCAATCCGGCGAACGCTTCGAAATCCGGCTGCGTGTGGGTGTGGCATGACGGAGCTGCTGATCACTCTGATGAACGCGCCGCGCGCCGTGCAGCGCTCGGTGGCGCTTGGCCTGGTTGCCTTCGTCATCGCGATCATCGTAGTGACGATCAGCTATCTCGCCTCGGTTCTTTCCACAAAGGCCGGCAACATCGAGGACATGCGCGCGGAGATCTTCCGGCTGAACGAGATTGTCGCTCGTAAGCCTTCGGATGTTCAACCCTCAAGCGTGGATACTGGAGGCACTGGCCTCTTCATCGAAGGCGAGAGCCTGCCCGTCATTCAGGCCAATCTCCAGGAGCGGATCAACGTTGTGGCGAGTGCGACGGGTGCCACGATCGCGTCGATCAGCGGCACGCCGCAGGTCCAGATCGACGGCGCGACCTATGTCGGCGTGCGCGCCGATGTCGAGGGCAGCTTGCAGGCCTTTCACGACGTCATCCGCCAGCTGGAAACGTCCGAACCGCCGCTGGTCATCCGCCAGGCGTCGATCCATAGCACGAACATGATGTCGCAAGACACGCTGTCGGAGCCGCTTCAGCTTGCCGGGCAGATCATGATCTATGGCGCGATCAATCCGGCGATCGTCTGGCCCGAAAACGGACGGCCGTGAGATGCTGAGATCGCTGGACGGACGATGGAAGGCGCTGCTGACGATGGTCGCGGCCTTTCTTTGCCTCGTCGGTCTCAATGTCTTCATCTCCGGGACGGTCATCGATATTTCCCCATTGGCAGTTTCGACCTCAACAGGCGCTTCGACGGTAAAGTCGGCCGGCAGCGATCAACCGCCGCTTTTTGACGATATTGAGCTTCCCGAGACGCTTGCGCGTCCCGTCTTCAGCCCCACGCGTCGTGATTTCGTTCCCGCGTCACCTGTCGAGATACCTGCAGAAGTCGCGATGGAGCAACCTTCGCCGGAGCCGACGCTTTCTCCGCCATCCATCAGATTTCAAGGAACGAGAGCAGTGAATGGCAAATTCTCGGCGTTGATCGCAACCGCGGAAAACAATGCCGACTGGTTCGCTGAGGGGGCAAACATAGCTGGCTGGACGATTGTCTCCATTACGGCAGACAGCATGGAGCTGAGCTCCGGCTCCGAAAATGCGGCTTTTTCCCTTTACGAAAGAAAGGCGGAGATCGGTGAAGCCGCCAATTGAAGCAGATGAGAGCAGGGGAGAGGGCGGCTTTGCTCTCTTGGCTGTGCTCGGTTTCATGCTGCTCTTCGCGATGTTCCTCATGCCGTTTGCCGCATCCTCGCGCGTAAAAGCCTTAACGTCTTCCTATGAATACGACCAAACGCGGCTAGGATACGCCGCCGAAGCGATCGACGGCTATGTGGCCTGGCGTCTTGGCCATGATTCCCACTGGAAACTGCGCGCCGAAGAGGGAGAGTTTCTATCGCTCCATTGCATGATCGGAGACGCTGTCATCACGATCTCGATCGTGCCGCATGCCCGCCTCATCAATCTGAATACGGCCGAAGAGCCCCTGTTGCGGGCGGGTTTCGAAGAAATCGGACTCACCGGACAAGAGGCGGAAAACATTGCGAACAAGGTCATGCGGTTTCGGTCGCTCCGCATGATTGATGACGGAGAAGCGGCCGGGGTGAATGCGGGGCTGAAACATGCCCCTTTCGAAGACATTTCCGAACTTCACGATTTCGATGCCCTTCGTGGGTTTTCTTTGACCAAGCTGGGCCGCACCTTCTCCGTCCATTCCGGTCGGGCCATCCTGCAAAAACCAAATGAGAGTTCGGGTCCTTCTCAGAATTACACGATCGAAACGGTTCTTTTCGACGGAGATTCCTGGGGAGGAGATGCAGCCATATTTCTTACAGGAAACAGGATGTCTCCGAGCCGGCGGATTGCCTCGATCGAGCTCGATGTCAAACCGGAACGACCTAAGCAGGCGAGAGGTTGTGAAGCGGTTCTCGATCAGGATGTCATCCGCCTGATGGCAGAGGTGTTGACGTGACCTTGCATTCGACATCGCCGCAGGAGTTTCTGACTTTTCTGGAACAGTCCGGGCGGATTTCACCCGAGGCTGCGCAACGTGCCAAATCAGTCGAACGGCAGACCGCACAGCCGGTCGATGTCATCATTCGCGAACTTGGCATCCTGCCGGAAACGGCAATCGCCACGGAGATGGCCCGCTTCCTCCAAGTCTCCACAGTTGCGACCTTGCGAGAGACGGAAAACCACGAGCTTGTCGAACGGCTCGGCCTGGATTTCGCATCGGACAAGGCGCTTGTGCCGCGGGCGATCGAAAATGGCGATCTCTTGCTGACCGTCGCCAATCCCTTCGATCTCGATACGATCAGAGCCGTTCGCTACTTTTTCGAATTGCCGCTGCGCCTCGAGATCGCGCCACGAAGCGCGATCGACGAATACATGCGGAGTGTTCGGCAAAGTGCGGAGCGCACCGACGTCGCCGTCGAGCTTGAAGCCGTGGCCGATCTCGACCTTGAGCGGCTGCAGGATATCGCGCGTGATGCTCCGGTGGTCAAATTCGTTTCGAGGATCATCCAGAAGGCGGTCGACGAAAAGGCCACCGATATCCATATCGAGCCGGAAACGGACTCGATGCGTGTCCGCTTCCGTCGCGACGGCATGCTGACCAGCGTCGAGAATGCCTCGCATGGCCTCCATGCCGGCGTCATCAGTCGTTTGAAAATCCTGGCACGCCTCAACATCGCGGAGCGACGCCTGCCGCAGGACGGGCGCCTTCGGCTTGCAGTGCGTGGACAGGAGATCGACTTTCGCCTGTCTGTCGTTCCTACGATACACGGAGAGGCCGTCGTGCTGCGTATCCTCGATCGGGAAACAGTTCGCCTCGAACTCGGTGCCTTGGGTTACGATCCGGCTTCGGCTGAAAAAATCCGGCAGATCATCCGCAGACCGAACGGCATGGTTCTGGTCACCGGCCCGACGGGTTCGGGCAAGACGACCACGCTCTATTCCATTCTGGCGGAACTCAACCGGCCGGAAGTCAAGATCTTCACCGTCGAGGATCCGGTCGAATACCGGATGACAGGCATCACGCAGCTACAGATCGATCCCGCTATTGGACTGACCTTCGCATCGGCCTTGCGATCCGTCCTCCGCCAGGATCCGGACGTCATTCTGGTCGGCGAGGTGCGGGATCGTGAGACAGCGGAAATCGCCATTCAGGCGGCACTCACCGGTCATCTGGTTCTTTCGACCCTTCATACGAACAGCGCCATCGGTTCGTTCAGCCGGTTGCGCGACATGGGGATAGAACCTTTTCTCATCGATGCGACGATGCGGGGGGTGATTGGGCAGCGGCTTGTGCGGCGGTGCTGCGAGGAATGCCGGGATCGGGATGACAAGGCGGGATGCCCGGTTTGTTCGGGATCCGGCTTTAGAGGAAGGCAGACAACCTTCGAAATCCTGCAGATGTCGGATCGTATCCGCAGGGCGGTCGTCGGCGGGGAAAGTCATGAGGCGATGGAGGCCATCGCCAGGGAAGAGGGCATGGTTCCCATGCGGGATCACGTCTATCGCCTTGCGGCGGAAGGTGTCACCACTCTGGCC
Organism: Neorhizobium descurainiae; assembly: GCF_051400715.1. Classification (NCBI taxonomy): domain Bacteria; kingdom Pseudomonadati; phylum Pseudomonadota; class Alphaproteobacteria; order Hyphomicrobiales; family Rhizobiaceae; genus Neorhizobium; species Neorhizobium descurainiae. The sequence goes on along the minus strand of NZ_JBLFFK010000045.1, from coordinate 8,593 downwards.
GAGGCCGTGCGAGTGGTGGAATTGGAGGATCGCTGATGCAGAGCTTCTCCTACAGGGCATTCAATGGGGAAGGGAGGCAACAAAAGGGCCGGATCGACGCGCTCGACATGGCGGATGCCCGCCGGAAGTTGAAGGCGAGCGGTCTCTCGGTCGCGGATTTGAACCTTCTTGAAGCAGGGGCGGCCAGAGCACAGCGCGTTTTGACGTTATCGCCGTCGCGGCCTTTCAATCAGACTCGTTTCTTCGCTGACCTATCCGTCCTGATGAATGCCGGTCTCGGCATAGATCAGGCTTTGCGGGCCATGCGTGAAGCCACGGAGCGCAGCGCCGATAAGCAGCTCATCGGCGATATCCTTGACCGGCTTTCGTCCGGCGTCACTTCTTCCGCAGCTCTGTCCGTCATGAAGGGACTGCCGGAGGACGTTGCGGCCTTGATCGCGAGCGGCGAGCGAAGCGCGCGCCTAGCCTATGTCATGAAGGTCATCGCGGCGGACCTTGAGCGACGCGATGCGCAGCGCAAACAACTCATCGACGCTTGCGTCTACCCGTTGTTCCTGTTGGTGATGATGTTCTTCGCCGTTGGCGTCGTCACTTTCGTGCTGGTTCCGACACTCGAACCTATCTTCGAAAGTTCCGGCCGCGACGCCCCTTTGATTGTGGCCGTGCTCTCCCATTTGAGGAAGGTGCTTACCGACCCGCTTGTCCTCATCCTTGTCTTCGCTGTTTCACTGCTTATCGCCGTGGCTGCTGTCCTCAGGCCCGCCTCGTTAAAAAAATCCTTTGGCGCTGCCCTGCTGCGGTTTCCCCTTCTCGGCAAGGCACTTGGTCAGTCGGCGCTTGCCCGGTATCTGCAGAGCTTGTCGCTCATGCTGGAAAACGCCGTCCCTCTCCCGGAAGCTCTGACACTTGCGGCACACGCCTGCCCGGCAAGCTCGTTCAGAGAAAGGCTGTTATCGATGCGGGAGGTCGTGATCTCCGGGAAGAGATTGCCGGACGCCTTTACAGCGAGCGGTCTCTTTCCTCGCGGAGTCGTGTCCGTCGTGGCGATTGGTGACGAGGTGAACAGGCTTTCAGCTGTTTTGGACAATGCATCAGGGGTTCTGCGCGCCGATGCGCAGCGGCTTATCGACCGACTGTTGGCGATGCTGACGCCTGCGATCACCATATTCATGGGTTTCCTCGTAGGAGGTCTGGTCGTCTCCGTGATGACCGCATTGCTCGGCATCAACGAGTTGAGTGTCCAGTAATGTGGTTCAACCGAGAAACTCTGGCCGGAAGCAATGCAGGGTTCAGCCTTATGGAAATGCTGGTCGTATTGGCCGTGCTGGGGCTTCTCTTTTCGATTGCCGTTCCATCGTTTCGAAGCCTGACAAAACCCACACCGGCGAGCATCGCGCGGCAGGTCCTTCATGAGGCGCAACTGACGCGTTTGGCTGCATTGAAAGCGGGGAGACCAAGAAGCCTGATCATGGATGCTGAAGCGAAATTTATCCGATCCGATGCAAAAGATGAGGGTATCCAAATTCCGCCCGCTATTTCCTTTTCGGCTACCTTTGGCCGCGATGAGAAGACAACGCTTAAGCAAGGCAGCATCACGTTTTATCCCGACGGCAGCGCGACAGGTGGAATCCTGCGCTTCGCCGCTTCCGGATCGCCAGCGGTGGTCTTGTCCATCAACTGGCTGACTGGCATTCCGGCCCTGTCAAAGGTGGCGGCAAATGACATTCGTTGACGAGAGTGACGGCTTTACTCTGCTGGAGATGTTGATCGCGTTCCTGATCTTGTCTGGCGCGCTCGCGGTCTCGGCGCAAACCATTGCGTTGGCGACAAAAAGCATTTCGATTGCCGACGAACGGAGGGATGCTGCTCGCTTTGCGGAGGCCTTGCGTGCTGAGACCCTATCCCATTTGCTCCCCGGCCAACAGATGGAGGAGGGAAAAAGCGGCGTGCTGCATTGGAAAGCTCGAAGGGTATCGACGGGATCACAGCAGGCTAACGAAAAACCAGCGGGCTTTTCCGTGATCGTTATCACATCCTCTTCGGGCAGAGAGCACAAGTTTCTCTTTTTTGATGCCGGCCTTGAATGAAAGGGACGAATGAACAGAAGGCCGCCTCGGGCCAACGCGCGTCTCTTTCCGACGACGGGTTCACGATTGTGGAAATGCTGGTCGCGCTCTGCGTCACCGCGCTTCTTTCCAGCCTTTTGGCCGTTGCCGTCGTGCAGCTAGGACCGATGCAAAGGATCTCGGAAGTGAGCGAGGGCGACATGGAGCTCGCGGCCGCGGGGGCGTATCTTCACAAGATATTCTCGAACGCACGCCGGCTCGCGCTCATCGGAAACGATCCCGATCGCAAGATCGCCCTTGCGGGAGATACTTCCAGTCTGCGGCTCGTGTCTATTGTGCAGGTCGGCAGTTCGAGGACGTCGCTGCGGGATATCGAAATCCTCGCGCGCAAAAAAGAGAGCGGCATCGAACTTGTCCAGAGGAATGGGCCGCGGCGGACGGCTTCGGACAGGCAATGGGAGGAATTTACCATCATTGCCGGTTTGCAGTCTGTGAGGTTTCAGTATCTTTCGGAAATGACCGATACGACGTCGCCGCGATGGTTGGACAGCTGGTCTGACCGCGAAGACCTGCCGACCGCGATTAAGATCAACCTCCTCGCGATGCGATCCGGTCAGGAAATTGCAATCGAGCGGACCGCTCTTATCCGCGCCGACTGATGATCAGTTGCTGAGGAGATCGGCGTCCTGCCCGGAGCCGCCCATTTTTCGATCGCGGCCGAACGACAGGATTTGGAAGGGCTTATCATCTGCAGGGCTGCGGTATTGGTAGGGAGTATTCCAGGCATCGACGAAGGTGCCGGCATTTTTTATATACGGCCCATTCCAGGCCCCGCCGCTTGAAGGGCGAGAGGCAAGGACCGCAAGACCCTCTTCGGTGCTCGGATAACGACCGGTATCGATATAGTAGAGCTCCAAGGCTCCTTCGAAATTCTTGATCTGGGCTTTGGTCGTATCGACTTTCGCCGAGTCCAGATACCGCAGCACCTGGGGTGTTGCGAGAGCCGCGATCAGGCCGATGATCGCCAGAACGACCAGCAACTCGACGAGGGTAAAACCTTCGACGGCGGCCTGACCGCGCACTTTTGGAATGAAGCGTTGTTCGAAAGAGGTCATAGCGCTGGTCCAATCAAAGGTCCGAAAAGGCGTTCGATATTCCATGTGACGATAAGGGATGCGGCCAAGAACGGTCCGAAAGGGAGCTTGCCCACGAACGAGGACCGTTGCCTGAGGCTCGACCCCGCCACGAAAACCAGGGCAAGAGCCGACGCCAGGAAGAGAAAGATCGGGAACATGAAGGGGCTGAACCAGACCGCCGCAGCACCCGCCAACTTGACGTCCCCGAGCCCCAGCCCCAGGCGACCCGTCAGCCTGAAATGAACATACCGGATGGCCCACATCGACGCCGCGATCACCAAGCCGAAGGCAATAGCTGGAACGACCTCACCGAGACCTTGCTGAGCCCTGTACAGCAGCCCGGCAAGTAATACGGCCAGATTCACCGAATTGGGAATGATGAACCACCGGAAATCCGAGTAGCAGATGAGGCAAAAGCAGATCAGCAATAGGGCCGTGAAGAAGAGCATCGTGGCGGCCATCAGTAACTCAGGCGCTTCATGTCCTGCTCCAGCTTGCTCGATCCGCCTCGGCGTTTTTTAATGTCGGAGCTGAAATCAAGCTGCTGTCTGAATTCTTCCGTCACGCTTCTTGCCTCGTTGACGTCGCGAACGATGCGCGGCCTGATGAAGATGATCAATTCGGTCTTCCTGATTTGATCCGTCTTGTGCTTGAAGGCGTTTCCGAGCAGTGGAATGTCGCCCAGGATCGGCACCTGGCTGCGGACCAGATCGTTCCTCTGCTGGATCAGGCCGCCGAGCGCCAGACTTTCATTGTCATTGACGACCACCCGCGTCGAAACCTTCCGCTGCTGAATGGTGGGAGAGTCGATGCCTGACGAGGTTGTCCTGACGACATCGCTCACCTCCTGTTGAATGTCGAGCATGACCTTGCCGGAGGTGTTGATGCGCGGGATGACCGTCAGGATGATCCCGGTGTCCTTCATTTCCACCGAATTGATGACGGACGCATCGCTGTCGTTGGTGCTCTGCGATTGCCGCGTCACGATGGGAACCTGATCGCCGATCTGCAGGATGGCCTTTTGATTGTTGAGCGCCATCAGCGTGGGCGCGGAGACGACGTTCACGTCCGTGATGCTGGAAAGGGCGTTCAATGTCACACGCATGTCGTTGGTTGCATAGCTCCAGGCGAGCGCCGGAAAACTTGCGCCTGTGCCGCCGGACGCGAGATCAGAGAAGCCGACGCGAAAATTCCCGTTCTCGAAGAACCAGCGGAGGCCAAATCGCAATTCGTCGTTCAGAGTGACTTCCGCTATCACCGCCTCCAGCATCACCTGCGTCGGCACGACATCGAGCTGTCGCAGGAGGGGCTCAATCCGTTCATATTCCCGCGCCGTCGTGGAGATGAGGAGCGCATTGTTCTCGACGTCCGCGACCACGGATGTCTTCGGTTTCCCAGGTTGGCCAGTCGAACTCGAAAGCAGTCCGGATGGATCGGAGGAAGCGGGTTCGGCCTGGGCGGGGTTGAAGGCACTGCTGATGGTTGCCGGCTGGAGGTCGGGGGCTATGGGGTTGTCGACGAGGCCCTGGCTACTCTCTTGAGCTTCGCGCCCCTTGAGGACGGACTGCAGGACCTGAGCGAGCTCCTTGGCCGGCCTGTTCTGAATATTGTAGACGAAGAGACGCTCCTCGTTGGTGGCCGCGAGCCGGTCGAGTTTCGAGATCCATGCGGCGGCGCGCTGAAGGTAGGCGGGGCGCGAGGTGATCACCAGGACGGCGTTCAGTCGCTCGTTGGGAATGAAACGGATGATGTTGCTGCCCGGCCCACTTTCGGTCGCGAAGATTGAACCCAGTTCCTTGGCGACGGCCGCGGACTGCGATGCCCTCAGGGGATGCAGCACGACCGACATTCCCCTCATCCAGTCGACATCGAAAATGCTGATCGCGTTTCGCATCGCGGAAAGATCGTTGCTCGTGCCGGCGAGCACGATAATGTTTCGATGATCATCGACCCTGAGGATGGAGCCCCGCCGACTGATAGGTTCCAGAATGCTCTTCATCTCCGCGGCGGCGACATACTTGAGCTCGATCGCCTGTACCTTAACCCCCGGCCCGCTGAGCGAGGAGGTGGCCGTGGCGATCTCGGGCGTCGACGAAAACGCTTCCGACGCGGGTACGATCTGGTAGCTGCCGTTCTGTTTGGTGATGACGGCGCCATTGACGGTCAAAGCGGCTTCGAAGATATCGAGAAGCACCTCTTTCGACACCGGCGCCGCGGTCTGCAGGGTCACCTTGCCGCCCACGCGTGGATCGACGACATAGTTGGCTCCCAGCGTGTCGCCAAGAACGCTCTTTGCCGCCGAGTTGATGGGAGCATCAACGAGATTGAGGCTGTAACCCTCGGCGCCCTTGGATGTCTTTCCCGTGCTGATGGCGGGCTGCGCACCCAGGAAACTTCCAGTCCCATATTGCGTGGCGCCGGCGAAAACCGATCCATCCGCGGAACGCGTCGTGAAGCCTTGGGATGAGCGATGCGACATGGGGAGTGGTTTTCCCCTGGCGTCCAGCTCGTTCAGCTTTACGGCGAAGACATCCTCGATGGAATCGGCGGTGCTGCAGGCGGATAGGAGCACCGCGCTCAAAAGATAAAGCTGCTTGTGAAGTTTCATTAATAAGCCCGCCCAGTCGCAGGCCTGATCCTATAGGACGCAGCGGCCGGTACCATGGCTCCGGATTGCGTCTAGGGCCCTGTCCACAATTTTCAATCATTGCAGCTTCGGTGATGATTGATGGCCAGATTAGACCCACGAACAATACAACTCAGGCATGTGGCTCGGACCACCGCTCGCGCCGGCGGAGTGCGATCGGCTCCGGCGCGCGGTCGTTCCCAAATTCGCATCGCTTCGTCGGGTGTATCCTGCTCCCGAGGATGAGGCTTGATGCACTATGAGAAAGCGCAGCTTCCCGGCCTCGGGAACGGGAGTGCGAGTCCATCAGGAATGGCAGGAGCAAGAGAAAACATCCCCTGACGGTTCACCACCGAGCAGCGCTACAGGCTGCTCGGTAGAAGGCCTGACCCGAAACGAGGAAGTCGCGAGAGAAGTTAAGTACTAGAGATTTCCTCGATTAATTTTCTTGCTCTCGGGGAATCTTTCTGGCTGAAAATAAGACAATAGAAGCTGTCTTGATCTACAAGCGTTGCATATTTTACAAAATTAGCAACGTCGCTAACGGACTCGTTTAAATGCATAGTTGTAGCAACTTGAATCATATTATCTGATTCAAGTTTCCCATCTATAATTTCTTCCAAGTCCGTTTCTATTTCTGGCCATATCATTATAAACGAACAATTTTCACGCGCGGATTTGGCTATGACGAAATCCACGTCTTCATTGCTAATCATATCTGCGATTACAATGACAGATATGCAGCCAATTGGTTGAGAGGTGACCGAGCCACTTTTTTTTATGACGAGCTTATCACATGCCAACATCTGGGCCTCCTCTGCGAATTTTATCAATGTTATTTTGGAATGTGCGTATTTCTTTCTCCAGATGGTTAATCCGGGATTCCCACTGCTTTTCAATTACGGATTGAGGTTGGTTTTCCATACCTGGCCTTACTGTAGGATTGGCCTTAAAGTCGGTGATTTTTTGCTGATGTTCCTCAATTCTTTTTTCAAGTGATCGAATTGCTCTCTGTTGCTCCGCAGGCAGCTTCTTGTCATCCGGTCCATCATTTTTTGATTTATCTTTTGAATTCGGGTCCTCTGGTGAAGCGCCACCTGCCGCTGCACCACCAGTGCCAGATTTGTCGCCCCCTTTCTTTGATGCTTGGTGGTCTTCCATCATATCGACGCCGAGACCAATGACGCCGCCAATAGCTGCACCTGCTAACGCACCTTGGGCAACTCCGTAAGATGCTCCGCCGGCACCGCCGGCGACTGTACCTGCTGGACCACCGACGGTTCCAAGGCCCCCGCCAAAGAGACCACCGAACAATCCGCCTAGCAGACCCCCAAGGAAACCGCCCCAGGTAGCGCCGCTCTCGGTATAGTCAGCTTGTCCGGCAACATGGCCATTTGGATCGCTTTTGTTGATCGGATCATTCAGTGAATAAGCGTAACGATTTGTTCCGACACCTGGAGTCGTTGGGTTCATGGTATCGGGTGAAATAAACCGTGCGTTTGCCACCGACCCGAAAGAGGTGGATATGATAGTGCAAATGAGCAGCAGACTTAAAAATCGGGCAAAAAGGCCACGAGAAAGGAATTTCATGTACAAGCCCCACTTGCGTTCGTCGGCTATTGACTACTGAACCTGACCGTCTTGCGGTCGCCACCCCAAGGCTTCCGCTTTTGCGAATGATTCCATATTCTGCCCGTACCACTGATCGGCCTTCGCCTTCAAATCGGTTGGGATGTCTTCCATCCGCGCATATTTCCCGGCCAATTCCCGCCGCAGCAAGCCGTTATAGGCACTGCCTTTCTTCACCAGGAGGTAGGCGAAGTTCGGATAATGCCGCAGCAGCACGTCGGAAACCGCAATCGCCCTTTCGAACTCCCCTTTGGCAACTTGGTGCTCTACTATGAGGGAGGCGATCAGTGCTGTTGCTTCCTCGTGAGAGAGAGGACGAAGATAGACGCCGTTCGCAACCGCTTGGTCGGACATCGGTAGCTTCTGCCGGTACCAGGCGTCGCGGGTGAAACCTCCGCCGCTGGTGGCTTCCAGGTTCCAGACCTTGCCATCATCGTCGATGTATTTGACGAAGACATGCAGTGGCGCCTCGGCGAGGGTCATTGTCAACCCGAGGCGCTGACCGAGCGCCAGGAAGAGCATGGGCATGGTGATGCAGTTGCCGCGCCGCGTGGTCAGATAGCGTTGCAGCAGCCGGTTGGCCGGCTTTTCGCCAAGCGGGTCGTCAAGATCATACTGGAACGGTTTGTTGCCATTCCAGGAGCCGCTTTCGTAGAGATACCGTTTCAACGCTGTCAGCTTCGAGGCGCTGTCCGCGTCCTTGCCCGCCATGGTGGCGATGTCGGCAGCCATCTGCTCGATCATGGATTTCACGGCGACCCTATTCACGGAGGGGTCGACCATGGCGTCGACCCTCAGTTTGACCTGCAGAAGATCAAGGGAGGGATCGAAGAGGGCTTCCACCTCCTGCTGTACGACGGTAGTGCCAGCTCCCGACGACTGCGCGAAAGTCACAGACAACGGCATGCACAGCAGCAGAATGGCAAGGGAAATGGCTCTCAATGATCCCTCCCGCCGATTTCAATCATGGGGATGGTTGTGGCTGTGCCACTTACCGTTATGGCGGCGCCGGCAGAGCCGTCTGTCATAGCAGCGTTCGCATTCACAGCAGCTCTGATCGGGAGCAGCCGGTTTTCTGGCCCGGCAACGGCAGGTGCATCCGCACTTTCGAGGTCTGCCCCCTGGTCACTTGGAAC
>NZ_JBLFFK010000044.1:0-16285 GCF_051400715.1 Neorhizobium descurainiae | reverse complement strand
GGATCGATGACCTTATGCCCTGGGCTTATGCCGAGAAGCCGATCATCAAGGCCGGGGTCTGAGAACATCGCTTACAGCAGTCTGAGTAGCGTCTTTTGAGCATCGTCGACGGCGCCAGGGCGTCGGAACGTCGCTTGCACGCCACATACTGCGGTGGCTTGAAAAGGAGGAGGTTGAATTTGTATCGCTCAACGTGGCGGCCCACAATGAGTCAGCGCGAAGGTTTTACGAGAAGATGGGATTTGCCGTTCAGGCGCTGAGCACGGGGCTTAATCTGCTGTCGCAGCTGAAGACTGACCGTCATTGACGACGCGACGGTTCGCTCTCGGTGATCGAGGAGGCATTGCTCGTCTGCGTCGCCTCCCGCTCCTTTCGGAGCTGCTCGCGACGCGCTCGGATAACCACAAAGGATTGGCGTGCATTGAGCCTGTCCTGTTCGCTCACCGGTTCTACCGGATCGCCGGCAATGTCATGACGCATCGCGTCCGGCTGCGCCATCGCGAAAGGATAGCTTGAACTATGGGTGTAGCGGCGGAGAGCCTTGCGCAAGTTCGAGACGGTCACCTCTGGTTTCAGGCGCTGCTGAATTTCTAAACCTATCCCGATCTTGAAGGGGCGAATGATCTCACCCTCGGCGTTCGGAAGCACGCCGATCGGCTCAATAAGCAAGGCGTCGACGGTCCTGGCTGCCTCCAACGCAAAACGGTCAGCTCTGATCGGGCCACGCGAGGCCTTCCATGGAGTAAGAAGTTTGGCCTGCATTCGTTGTCCGTACCCTTGCCGTACAAAATAGCTGCGCCTGTTCCAATGCGCTGGATGTCATTTTTGTTCTACCTTGAGGCTCGTCTCCAACAAAGCCGTTACGGTTGCCTTCGAGAAATCAGGGACGGCAAGCACGAAATTGCCGCTGAGGAACTGATCGGCCGCCCCGAATTCCGGCAAAGTCCGCAAATCTTCATCTTCGATTGCGGAGCGGAGGGCATCACCAATCTTTAAGGAATCAATGAACTGGAACGGCCGGCTGTGAAGAGATCCGAGAACCGGGGCAATAGCGCCGGGTACCCCCTTGGCTATCTGCAACTTGGCCATGAATTGGCAGGCCGTCAGCAGTCTTGCTTCACGCTCTTGCCAGGTCTGGGCCGACCAGACTTGCATGAGCATCGGGGATAGCCTCGGGGCACAGGCCAGCCGGGAAAAGGCTGAACCGAACCATTTGGGATAAGGTGCATAACGGCGCTCGATGAGCATGGCAAGCCGCATCAGGTTTTGGACCATGCGGGCGGCGATGACGCGGGAGCCGAGCTCATCACCGACATCGCCGGTCCGCCCGATATAGGCGCGCTCCTCGGCGATGCGCCCCCACTGAGCGGCCAGCTTGTAAAGCCAGACGTCACGCGGAAAATAGGAGAGGCGATCCCTCAGAGCACTGAGCTCGCCGATGTCATCGCGAAACACCGCGCCTGCGGTTGCCGTCAAGAACAGCTGTTCGGAATAAGATAGCCAGTCACCCGCGGAGAGCTCGGTTACAAATCGGCGCCCGAGAAAGCGTTCGCACCATGCCGAGACAGTATAGAGCTCAACGCCGTGATCGGATCCCAACATGCCCTCTGGGCCGTTGGCAGCCGGCGGACGGACATTGGTGGGGTAGCGCACGGCCCATTGTTCGAAGGTGTCGGGCAGGCTTCGGTCCATGACCTCCATGAGATCCGCTGCGAGCGTGGAAAAACCTGTCTCCGGCAGAAAGATCTGGACGCATGGACCGTAATCGTGGTCGGCCGACATTTCGGTGTCATAGCCGAGGACTTCCGAGCCCAGGCCGATCCTGGCGGCGGCGTACGGTAGATGAGGAAAATTCTGTCGAACGACGGCCCCCACCAAGCTCTCATAGAACCGTCTCGAAAGAGGTACTCCAATTCCCTGCGCCATCTCACGCCTTTACCAACTCGCCAACGGACGCATACCTATACCAACGGTCACCCGAGCCCAAACCGGTCGCGGTTGCGGGCGCGATGGAGCAACAGCCGCCGTGGAGCCGGAGACAGAACATCAGGCTATAGGCCTGCCGATCTGTCCAGTTCGGCCGGGCAGCCGCCGAGAAGGTCGCTACGAAACGCCGCTCACACGAACCGAATTACCAAGGTGCCCAGCAGACAGGCCAGCCTGTTCCTCGGCGCGATCACTCGAGGCAATTATCGGCATCCATCAGAGCGGCCTGTCCGGAGCTCAGTTCTTCCGCGAAGATCGAATAGCTCTTGCCGACCGGCATCCAGTTGTCCGCAAGCTTCACGCCGCCATCCGCAGCCGCCTCGCGGCGCGGCCGATTCACTTCGACGTCGCCGATGTAGGCGTCGCCGGTGCCTCCGCAGATAGAGGCATTCTTTTCCAGCCGGAAGACGATCCGGAAGTCCTTGCCGAGCTGGCGTTCGGCCAGTTGTGCAAGCCGCGGATCGGCGTTTTCGGCTGCTTCGGCACAGATGGCCGACAGCAAAAGGGCAAGGAAAACCTTGTTCATGCTAATCCTCCATGAAACCGGAGCCTCCGCAATAGCACATCACGACCACGAGCGTGACAGGCTATTCAACCGCTATCGCCGACCGCGAGGGATTCTCCGGAACGAGACACGGTTTATAGAAAACGGGGAAGTTCGCCAGTTTGTTTATAGAGGCGGAATGGTCGCCCAGTTGGGTGAAAGGCCTTGGGCCGTGAGATTACTCGATCTTCAGGGGAAGATAGTTTAACGCATCAAAGATCGTAAGTGGCCTAGCGCAATCGGTCGATTGCGGCGTCGCGGAAATCCTGAAACTTGCTGCAAAAGGCGTTGCAGGTCGGAGCGAAGTAGCATGTTGTTCAAAAACCAAGTTCTCGATGGGATAAGGCCGGCAGGATAGCAGTCGCATTCCGACACTGGTCTAGGCCTACGGTGCGGGCTGGCGGCTCCCTGCGGACGCCGATCGGGGTTCTCGCCATCGAGGACATTGCACCGACGACACCCGATGGAAGATGCCCGGCGCGCGGGGTTCGACACCGGCGAGGCTCTGCTTGCTGAACTCCGAAAAAGGCGCGACGGGACGTTGTATCGGATCAGGTTCATCTGGCTGGACCGGACCCGCGCGAGGCCCTGCGCCTGAACGACCGACTTGACGCCGAAGACCTCGCCGGCCTGCGCAAGCGGCTTGTCGCGCTCGACAAGAACAGCGCTTCGGGACCGTGGACCGCCAAGACTCTTCGTCTGATCGGTGAGCGTGACGGCAGAACCGCCGGCGAGATCGCCAGACATCTTGGGATCGAACCACCTTCTTGAAAATCCTGATGCGTCAAGATTCTATATAGCAATGCTCGTGTCTTTGGCGGTCTTCCTGTCGAGAAGCCCACATACATCAGAAACGGATCAAAGCTTTGAGCCAAAACGCAGCGAATATCGCATCTGGTAACCAACTCCTCAAAGACACTTTGCAAATTGGAAAGCCTACGATCGACAACGAAAACTCTAGGAGAGTGCCATCACCCCGACAACTGCATAAACCGAACTCGCTACCCCATCCTCGAATTGACCAGACCGTAGCCTGAGCCACCAAATTCTCAACGAAAAGCTCCTGCCCAGCACCTATTGCGGTGAGGCGTTGCACTTGAAGGTTCAGCGGTAGTGAGCGACGGATAGACAGATGAATTGTCAACGGAACCCCACCTGCTAATCTCGTCGTGACGGTCGTTTCCTCCTGAAGCGAGGGAAAGCCTTGTCTGCTTCGGGAAAGTCTGCCGGAGCGAAGCCGGCCCCTCAAGGACAAGCCGATACGCGGTGGCTGCGCCATCCTTGACCTCCCGCCTTCGTCCCGACATTCGCAGGGAAGCCGAATAAGGCGGGAGTGGGAGCGCAGGCGCTCCACTTCCGACGAAGAGCGGGCGGTGGAGATGGTGCGGATGGCGATTTCGCCGGCACTTTCGACAAAAATCATTGGCATGGGGGTCATGCCCCATGGTAGGTTACATGTAACCAAGATCGAAGGAGAGAAACATGGTTTCTGCATCAAAGCCGAAGCCGACGCGCGTGAAGGTAGGCGAGCATCGCGCCCGGTTGCGCGCCCAGGGTCTGCGCCCGATCCAGATTTGGGTGCCGGACGTGCGTGCACCCTCATTCAAGGTTGAGGCTCACCGCCAGTCGCTTGCGGTCGCAGCAAGCGCGCAGGCGCCCGACGATCAGGCGTTCATCGATGCCGTCTCCGATTGGGGCGATGAATGAGACGTGGCGATATCTGGACGGTCGCGGGCGGCGAGGATTACGCGGGCAAGCCGCGTCCTGTCGTGATCGTGCAGGACGACAGTTTCGACGGGACGGATTCAATCACCGTCTGCGCCTTCACATCGGATGATACGGAAGCGCCGTTGTTTCGGCTTGCTGTTGCCCCTAACGAGCGAAACGGCCTGCGGCTGGCTTCCCGCCTGATGGTGGACAAGATCACGACCGTCCCGAAATCGAAGATCGGAGATAACGTCGGGCGATTGGATGACGAAGACATCGTGCGACTCAATCAGGCGATGCTGGTATTTCTCGGACTCGCCGTGTCGCCGAGGGCAAGGGGAGAGGCTTGAGTTCGCCGTTTCCGATCTACGTCCCGGCAAGCGCGTCTCGCGCCCCGAACCCGGAAACCGCATGGATCAGGACCGAGGTTCCCCATCTGCGCATCGTGGGTAATGCGCTCTGGAACGCGGTGCGCGAGCGCCAGAAGTGCCAGCCCGGATGGACGAACAAGGACTTGGCGGTGAGCCTTGGCCTGTCAGAGGCATACATATCGCAGGTCATTCGGGGAATGCGAGACATCAAGCTAACGACGCTCGACAAAATGATGGGCAAGTGGAGTCTCGCGATCAATGAATTGTTGACAGTTAGTGAATCTGATTTGACCCGATTGGCGGATTTGAGCGTTCACCGCAGGGAAGAAAGTCCGCCACGAAGTCGGAGACGCCGTAACCGAACAGAGCCGGAGCAAGAGAAGACTAGGCGGCTTTAAGGCAGATGCGCGGTCTGCGATCCCGAACTTAGGCCGAGATCATTCAATCACGAGCCTAAGCCCTGGCGCCGAACCAGTAACCTCGTGTTTGACGTATGAGAGCTTGGGGAGCGCCGTTCCCCGTACAAGGCCATCAGCTTCCAGGTTGCGCCGTGGGCACGTGTTGGGTCACATCAAAAATGTCGTGCCGGGTTTCGTTAAACGGGGCGTCAACTAGAACATCTATGGCGGATAAACATACGGCTCCTTTCGGTAGGTTGCAAAAATACCATCATTGTTCACCAGCATTGAGAAATGAACTCGCGACAAAGGGAATAAAGCTGAATGCGCATATACTATGGATTCCTTGGCCTACTCCTTTCGATTGCGACACCTGCACATTCCCTGGAGCCGGCGTCGCCCCCGATTTTGGAACCGCTGCAAAGACAGGCTCAAGCTGCCCATGTGAGCGCGCAATTCCTGACACGATATGCTTACAGGCCTGTACCGCTCGACGATGCTTTGTCAGTGAAGATCATGAACCGGTTCATCAAATCCCTGGACACGGACCGAATGTTGTTCACGCAGGCCGACGTCGACAAATTCATGGCTGAAGGCACAAAGGTCGATGACGCCATTCTCCGCGAAGACCTCAAGATACCGTTCTCGACTTTCAACGTCTATTCCCAAAGGCTTATAGATCGCATGGCCTATGCACGGAGCCTGCTCAAGCAGAGTTTCGATTTCAGCGTGCAGGAGGAGTTTTCTGTATCGCGCGATGACGCTCCCTGGGCGCAATCGGAGGCGGAAAGCAACGAACTTTGGCGTAAGCGCGTAAAAAGCGACTGGCTCCGCTTAAAGCTGGCAGGCAAGGCCGACGCGGAAATTCGCGATACGCTCGACAAGCGCTATAAAAATATTCTCGAACGCGTTTACTCGTCCAAGACCGACGATGTTTTCCAGTCGTTCATGGACGCCTACACAACCTCTGTCGACCCCCATACGGATTATTTTGGCGCCGCAGCTTCGGCTGCGTTCGACATCTCGATGAAGCTTTCGCTCGTCGGGATCGGCGCCGTTTTGCAGGAACGTGATGGCTACACCACGATCCGCGAGCTTGTACCGGGAGGGCCGGCGCAACTGTCTGGCAAGCTGGCGGTCGGGGATCGCATCGTCGGTGTCGGACAAGGAGATGATGGCGCCGTAAAGGAGGTGGTCGGCACCCGCCTCGACGAAGTCGTGCAAATGATACGCGGGAGAGAAGACTCTGTTGTCAGATTGGAAATCTTGCCAGCCGATGCCGGAGAAAGCGGGAGCCACCGCCTCATCAGTCTGGTGCGAGACAAAGTCAGCCTTGAAAAGCAGGCCGCAAAGAAGACTATCCTGCCGGTTAACGACAACGGGACTAGGCGCAGGATTGGAGTGATTACTCTTCCGGCGTTCTACGAGGACTTCGAAGCGCGGCAGAACGGCGACAGGGACTATAGGGGCGCAAGTCGCGATGTCGCTAAACTTCTTGGTGAGCTGAAGCAGGAAAACGTCGATGGCGTTCTCATTGATCTGCGCGACAACGGCGGAGGTTCGTTGGCCGAGGCGATAGATCTGACAGGCCTGTTTGTCGGGAAAGGCCCCGTGGTTCAGCAACGTAACGCCGAAGGCAAAATCAAGGTTCAAAGCGATGATCAGTCGGCGCCGGTTTGGGCGGGTCCCCTAGGTGTCTTGATCAATCGTGGTTCGGCGTCTGCATCCGAAATCTTTGCTGCAGCAATACAGGATTATGGTCGTGGCGTAATTGTCGGCGAGCCCAGCTTCGGCAAGGGCAGCGTGCAAACCGTCGTCAATCTCGATCAGGTGGTTGGGAACAGGGAGGCGGAACTGGGCGAGTTGAAATTGACCATCGCCCAGTTTTTCCGCGTGGATGGCGGGACGACGCAGCTACGCGGCGTAACTCCCGATATAAGCCTGCCGGGGCTTTTTGACCCTAAGACATTTGGTGAAGCAAGTTATGACAATGCGCTGCCCTGGACGCAGATCAAGGCCGCGAGACACACGGTTGCGGGTAACATGGCAGCGTTGTTGCCGCGATTACAGAGCCGCCATGTTGCACGGATCAAGAACGAGCCGGATTTCCAGCAGTTTGTCGAGGATATTGCGGAGCTCAAGGCTCAACGCGAAAAACGCACCATTTCGCTCAATGAATCAGAACGCCGAAAGGAACTGGCGGCTTTGGCGAATCGCATCAAGGCGCGTGAGCAAACAAACGCCGGTATGGCGCGTGGTGACGATGATGGCCTACAAGCAGATGAGCGTAGCCTGGCTGCTGATATTGCTATCGAGAACGCCCGCAAGAATGCAAAGGATGTCTTGCGCAACGAGGCTGCGGCCATCGTTGCCGATGCGGCAGATTTGTTGGAGGAAGCGGCGAAGCCTATCACCAGGCGGTCGAAAAGCGCCATGGGAGAATAGCGTCTTCTGATCTTGCATCATGCTGATCCAAAACGGATGTGTGGTCACAGACAAGCACCGATATCTTAGCGCAAGCACTCGGTGGTGCCCCTTCGTCGCTCACGGGATGCCGGTGGGGCCAGCCGGCCCACGGTCCATCGTGAAATGCGCCGGTTAGGCATCAGCGGCCTGCTTAGTGCCAGGTAGCTACGGCCGAGCCGCAAACTCAAAAAGGACGGCTCGATCAATGCGTGCTTCGGCTACGACAAACGTCGTTCTAATGTCACATCGCTTTCTCCAGGCCGGTTGAGTTCACTCCATTCTTGCGGCCTTGGAAGGCATCCAAGCTCCAGACCCCTGGGCCGGCGGCGAAGATGTATAGGAAAATAAAGCAATAAAGCACGGCTGCTTCGCCGTGGTTGAGCACAGGAAAGAAGCCGTCCGAGCCGTGCGCGATGAAATACGCGCAGGCCATCAAACCTGAGAGCACGAAGGCGACCGGGCGCGTGAAAAGCCCGACTGCCAGCAACAAGCCGCCAAAAGTCTCGAGAATTCCGGCGGTGTATAGCATGGGATTAAGGGGGTATTCAAAAGGGGCTGGCCAACTGAATAGCTTCATCGTGCCATGCGTGAAGAACGACCCTGCCGCCACGATGCGCAGGATGCTCAACAGGTGCGGAGCGAAGTTTCTGATGTAGGTTGCTTGCCAAGCCGGCATGTCAGTCTCCCAGATATTCTAAAATGGTTACTAGCTGGATGTTCGATCGAGTGCTCGGAGGCCCCAGCCGTCAAAGCACGTCTTCAATGCGAATAGGCAGTTTCCGGATGCGCTTGCCTGTAGCATGATAGATCGCGTTGGCGATCGCAGGGGCGGTTCCAAGCATGACGAGCTCGCCCATCCCCTTGACTCCGACCGAGTTGACCATGGTGTCAGGCTTGTCGATCAGACCCACATCTATGTCACCGATGTCGGCATTCACCGCCATGACATAGTCGGCAAGATCATCATTGAGGTAGCCGGCGAAACGTGGGTCGACTTCCGTTTCCTCCCGGAGCGCCGTACTGAAACCCCAGACCATGCCGCCGTACATTTGCCCTCTGGCGGTCACAGGACTCACAACCCGACCAATATCGGCAATGCTTACCGCCCGCGGCATGCGGATCCGGCGTGTTCTGGGCTCGATATGGATTTCCACAAACTGCGCGATATAGCTCATGGACGTGAACCCAGGATATTCGGCCCCTGCACCCGCCGCACGACCGGCGGTCCGGAAGCCCTGTATCGCAGCAGCGTCTTGTCCTGGGGCGAGCTCCGAAACGGTGACTTCGAGATAGGGGCGTTTGAGACGCGCCAATTGTTCATGCAGATTACCGGCCGGAGGCTTCTCTCCCGCAAGTTCCTCAAATCTGGCTCGTAGTGCCTGCGCCGCCTTCACCGTTACCGGGACAATGCTGGCCGTGCCACGTTCGCCCACCGTAGCCATTTGCGGGCCGACAGTCGTGTCCCCGATCAAAATCTCCAATCGATCAGGATTGATGTCGAGTTTTTGGACAATCGTGTTTGCGATGGCGCTAGTAATTCCTTGGCCCATCTCGTGTCCGGAGGAGATTACCCGTGTGGTGCCATCTGCCCGAACCCTCAGCGTCGTCTCGGCTGCGGATCCCGATGCGCCAAAGATACCGCAAGCCACACCAAGTCCGATCATGGTGCCATCGTCCAAGCGCATAGATCCCGGCTGAGGTGTTCGCCTGCTCCAATCGAAGCGCCTGGCACCTTCCGTCAAGCAGTCATTCAAGAAATGCGGCGACAGCGGCTGGCCTGCGATGATGTCCATCTTGGCTTCATGCTCGATGCGAAGCTGCACGGGGTCCTGGCCGGTCTTGTAGGCCAGTTCGTCAATCGCACTTTCCAGTGCGAAACAGGCTGGGAAAGGGTGTGTGCCACGCGTGTGCCGCGGCGACTGGCGGTCGATGTGGATATCGCCCGCCGTCGCCCGGAAGTTTTCGAAAGCATACAGACGCGCTATATCCTGATGGTAACCGGAGGAGCGGAACGCACCGTTTGGAATATTTTCCTGCACGACGTCGTGGGAAATGCCTGTCATCCGACCGCTCGCGTCGGCAGCAAGCCGGATATGTTGAACGCTCCGAGGCCTGTGGGGCGCGATATGAAAAATCTGTCCGCGCGGCGCCACCAGCTTGACTGGACGCCCGGTCAGTCTGGCCGCGTGCGCGACCAGTGCGGTCTGAGCCTTAGGCGGGGACTTCTGGCCGAATCCACCACCGACATAGGGAGATTTGACTGCGATCAGGTCGGGAGACAAGTTCAGGGCTTGCGCAAGCGCGGCCTTGACCTGTTCGGTGTTCTGGCAACCCTCGTGAATCGTGAGCCTTCCACCCGACCACTCCGCCACCGTGCCAAGCAGCTCGATCGGATTGTGATGTTGGGTCGGCGTCACGAAGCTTCCCTCGACGATCGTCGTCGCGCTGCGAAATGCGGCATCGACGTCACCAGCGTTGAAGCCTTCGGCCTCGACGCGGGTTGCGCCGGGGCTGTCCATCAGTGGAATGAAGGGCGCCTTCTCATAGACTGGGCCTAATGCTTCGGCGCCTTCGATTGCCGTTTCGATCGTCTCGGCGACGACCAAGGCAACCGGCTGGCCAAGGAAGGCGATCTTCGTCCCGAGGAAGGCAACATCCTTCGACGTTATCACTCGGACGACGCCAGCGATCTGCATGGCTGGCGAAACGTCAAGTTCCTGCATCGTGCCCTTCGCAATCCTGGCAGGGACCAGCATTGCATAAAGCATTCCCGGCAATTTGACGTCAGCTGCATATCGAGCGTTGCCGAGCACCTTGTCGCGTGCATCGAAACGTGCGCGTTCGGACTTCTGCAGCATCACGCTCTCCTTTCTGCGGCGATCATCAGGGCATCCGCGATCACCCGGAGCCCGAGATCCATCTTCAATGCATTGTGCTGACCCGCGCGGGCGTTGCGGAATGCCGCTTGGCCGGCTTCCAGGGCGAGCTCAGGCGTCAATGGCTTGCCGACGACCGTTTCCTCGGCGGCTTTTGCCCGCCACGGAACCGTCGCCACTCCACCGAGAGCGATACGGGCGGTACGCACGGTGCCTCCGTCCATCTCGACTGCGACCGCAGCAGAGGCCAAGGCAAAGGCAAAGCTCTCCCGATCACGGATCTTGTGATAGGTCGACAGACGGGCCGCAGGCGTTTTGGAGACGGTAATTGCCGTGATCAGTTCGGCCGGATCGATGTTGAATTGCAGATGCGGCGTCTCGCCCGGCAGCCGATAGAATTCGGCTATCGGAATACTGCGCGCTCCGCCTGGGCCGAAAAGCTCGATGATTGCATCCATCGCCATCAGCGCCACGGGCCAGTCTCCCGGCGAGACTGCCGTACACGCATCACTAGCGCCGAGAACTGCATGGCCGCGATCAAGCCCGCCGATGGCGGCGCAACCGGATCCTGGTTGGCGTCTGTTGCAGGGATAGACGCCGACCGTGGACGCCGAGCCTGCCCCGTTGCGGAAATACATGCAGCGGGTGCGTTGCAGAAGGTTGCCGCCGACCGTCGCCATGTTTCGTAATTGCTGGGAGGCGGCCTTGAGAAGGCTCTCGGAAAGCACTGGATATCCCTCGTGCACAGCCGGCGTATAGGCGACGTCACTCATCAGCGCCAAGGCGCCAAACCGCAGCACGTCACCATCGGTGTCGATGGCGTTCAACCCGGCAATGCCGGTGAGATCGATGAGGTGGGTCGGTTGTTCCACGCCAAGTTTCATCAGATCATAGAGCGTCGTGCCGCCGGCGATGTAACGCGCGTCCGCGCCAGCCGCGCTAAAGGCCTCGACGGCGGCTTCGAGCGTTTCTGCCCGAGTATAGTTGATAGGCCGCATGGCTCAGCCCTCCCTCGAATTGGCTGCCACGTCTTCGATGGCGGCGACGATCCCGACATAGGCCCCGCAGCGACAGATGTTCCCGCTCATGAATTCGCGAATCGAGTCCCTGTTCGTTGCCTGTCCTTGGCGTACACAAGCGACGGCCGACATGATCTGACCAGGCGTGCAGTAGCCGCACTGCAGCGCGTCGTGGTCGATGAAGGACTCTTGCATGGGATGAAGCGCGTCGCCGCTGGCAAGACCTTCGATCGTCGTCACCTCGCGTCCATTCGCCTTCGCTGCAATCGTGAGACAGGAGACCACGGGCCGTCCGTCGAGATGGACGGTGCAAGCCCCGCACTGACCGTGATCGCATCCCTTCTTCGTTCCAGTGAACCCGAGCCGTTCGCGGAGCAGATCGAGAAGTGAGGCGCGGGAGTCGACATCGAGGCCAACCGCCTGACCGTTCACCGACATTGAAACGCGGATCGTCGTCCCCGTCTCAACGATTGCCGGAAGCTGTTGTGCGTAGGCATCGGCATGGAGTGGGAGGATCGTCGCGGCGGCGACTCCGGCTCCGGTACCTAAGACAGTGCGCCGCGTGACGCCGGAGTTTTGGATATCTTCTGGGTATCGGCTCGTCATGATTGCTCTCCTGTTATGGCTTTGGAAGCAACGCGGCCAACCAATGGACCGCACCGGTTCGCCGACATGAGATGATCAATATTCCGGGTCTGTCGCACGACTGTGCCGCCATTCGGGAAAATTGTCGCAAACTGTCGCAGGTTTGAGCTTTAGCGCGCAGGCCGTCGCGATTCTCCTGCCTGGCACGGCAGCGATCGCCACCCGAACACTCAGGTGCGATCTGTAAGTATTGGAAAATGCGGTTGGAAAACGTAGGCGCGCGGTGGAGCGGGAAATGTCGGACAGAGAAACCTGCGAAATTTTGATACAATTTCCTTCGGGAAGGTTCTTTTCATATCCGCCGATGTCGTGGTCGCTGGCGATCACTGTGACATCCACGATCTTGTTGGACATTATCTTGAGGAGCAAGGTTACGAGGCCCCATGGCAGAGGGGACTGCATTTAGCGTTCCTGAATGTGTAAGAACCGAAGCAGCTAGTCCCTTCAGGATGCGATCCGGCACCTTTCGGAGATTTCAGCGTCTTTCGTCAGCCGCCGCAATACGACATCGATCTGCTGCGAGAGAAGCTCACAATCGAGAGCATGCCCATAGCGCCGGAACAGGTGAGGATCCGAGAGCGCCATGAGGCTGTTGAAGATGACCGCGGCGGTTTGCCTGCTGTTGGTCACGCGGATCTCGCCACTCCTTTGACCTTGTACGATGATTTGGACGACCGTTTCCTCCAGAAAGCGCGAATAGGCTTGCGCCGCACGGCCGTTCTTTTCGATCGCAATAACCATGGCATCCAACAGACCAGGCGTGAGGCGCCGGGATCGTGAATAGCGTTCACACAGTTCGGTAAACAACAGGCGCAGGTCGCCGATCGATGAACCTGAAGACGGCAGGGCCTGCAAGTCGGACTTCAATTGCTGCATGACGTATTGGCCAAGCGCGTCCGCCAGGTCGATTCGTGTCCGAAAGTGGCGAAAGATGAACGCCTCGCTGACAGAAACGGCAGACGCCAACCTTTCCACGACGGTGTCGTCGAAATCTTTATCTGATACCACCCGGAAGGCTTGCTCCACAAGTTCGGCCCGGACGTAGATCGGGGCCTGAGAAAGCTTGGGATTGAAAGGGATGGTTTGTGTCATCACGTGATCTCCATTCGTGTGCGGCTGCATTTCCGGTACCCCCCAAAGTCTCGCCTGCAAGGCTGCGATGAGGTTGGCGTGGGAAGGGTGGTGGTTTCGAGCATTATGTGATGCGTCCGTATCGTGTTGTGTTCAACGCGCCGCCCTTGTCAGGGCTGATGCAAGAGGAACCGACAGGATGCGGTCATCGCCTTCGCTCGGCGAATTGCCGCGCCCTTCGGCTCCATTGGTCAAGGGGCAAAGGTTGCATCAGGCCCTTTGACTACGTGTCGAATGAGCAGTGTGGCCGATCCGGGGGAGACAGAGGTCACTGGCTCGCCGACAGGGCGGTTAATAGTCCGATCCTGTCTCAGGACTGTGCCGTTACTCGTAATAAATTGTATCAAGCTGTCCCAGGCTTGGCGGTTGGTCGCATGCCGTCGCGATTTTCCCCGATCCCCGCGGGAGCGAGAGACCGCCCGAGAGATCCAAACGAACCCGACAAGGCCCGACCAAATAGGATAGGAAAGATCGAACAGGCTGATTGGCACGAGATGCTATCTGGCGAGTTGCCTTGTGAAACTTTGATACATTTTTTCTCGTGCAGGAGAGGAGGTTCTTCTTGTATAGAATACCGAAAAGAGGTTAGCCAAATGCAGGACGCCGCGCATGTCGTGGTCGTTGATGATCACGGCGATATCCGAGATCTCGTTCGACAATATCTCGAGCAGCAAGGTTATAAGGTCAGCGTCGCGGAAAGCGGTGCTTGCTTGCGACGGTTGCTTGACCGTCAATCCATCGACCTGATCATTCTCGACATCATGATGCCGGGAGAGGACGGGCTCGCGGTCTGCAGGCGCGTACGGGCCACCTCAAACATCCCCATTATATTCTTGACGGCGATGGTGGAGGATACGGACCGGATCATCGGTCTCGAACTCGGGGCGGACGACTATGTCGTGAAGCCTTTCAACCCCCGTGAGCTATTGGCCCGCATCCGGGCGGTGCTGCGTCGTGTGTCAAATCCGGTGCCCCACCAGGTACAACAGCAGCCTAAAACCGTTCGCATCGGCCCGTGGCGGCTCAATCTGGGGCGGCAGGAGATTTCCGGTGACGATGGCGTCGGGATTCCTCTCAGCACGGCGGAATTTCGCCTTCTCAAGGTCCTCGTCGAGCGCCCTGGACTTATCCTGAGCCGTGAACAACTGCTGGATCTGACCGTGGGCAGGACCGCCGATATCTTCGACCGCAGCATCGACAATCAGGTGAGCCGCCTGCGCAAGAAGATCGAGGAAAATCCCAAGTATCCGTCAATCATCAAGACCCATTGGGGCGGCGGCTATAGCCTCTCGGCCGAGGTGGCTTTCGAATGATCGAAATTTGGAAAAGAAGCCTCGCGGCGCAGTTCATATGCTTCACGCTCGCCGCCTTGATAATCTCGCAAGCACTCGCTTTCCTCATTTCGTGGGATGAGCGAACCGCGGCGCTGAGAGCCTCGGCGAAAAGCGAATTCTTCAGCCGGGGTGCGTCCATCACCCGGTTGTTGGAATCCATCCCCCCAGAAATGCAGGAACAGGTTCTTTATGCCAGCGAGACCAACTATTCCAAATTCTGGCTGACGGACCGGGAGCCCGAGACAGCAAGCGTCTGGCGTCAGCAGGCGGTGGACCAGCTTTCCAGGCGACTCGAGAACTTCGTCGATCTTTCACAAAAATTCGACTGGGCCACTCCGCTCAAGCCGCAATTGCCCAATCCAAACGAAGTCGCCCGTGAAAACACGGACGAGGAATGGGCTAGCCCGATGCCGATCTTGTGGAATCTCCCGCAGCCCGCGAAGTTTCTCTATTTCGACCGACGGAGAGGGTTCGGGCTTGCGGTCAAGCTGAGCGATGGCCGTTGGTTGAACTTCGCCTTGTATCAGGAGAATACCGGCCGCTGGTGGAACTCCAAGTCCCTGACATCGGTGGGATTGACGGCGTTGATCCTGGCATTGATCGGAATCTTCATCGCAAGCCGCATTTCCCGTCCATTGCGCAATCTCGCAAGGTCAGCCGAGGCACTCGGGCGGGGAGAGAATCTTCCGCCCATTCCGGAAGAGGGGCCGGAGGAGGTTCGGCGCACGGCGGAGGCCTTCAACAAGATGCAAGGTCGCTTGCACCGGTTTGTCGAGGATAGGACAAAAATGCTCGCCGCGATCGGCCACGATCTGCGCACGCCGCTGACCTCGCTTCGGTTGAGGACCGAGTTTGTCAAGGATGAGGAGATCCAACGGAAGATGCTGTCGACGATCGATGAACTGCAGGCCATGACCGAGGCAGCCATATCGTTCGCGCGCGGGGAAACCACGGAGGAGGAGACGCGCGCGATGCAGCTCGAGGCTCTTATCGCCAGTATCTGCGACGATCAGTCGGACCTGGGACACGCCGTGACTTATATCGAGGGGGAGAGGACGACCTATCGCTGTCGCCCGGATGGTCTGCGCCGCGCGATTAGAAATCTTATCGAAAACGCGGTGCGTTATGGCGGTGAGGCCAAAGTCTTCATCCGGCATACGTCGACCACGATCGATATTGTTGTCGAAGACCGCGGCCCAGGGATACCCGAAGCCATGAAGGAAAAGGTTTTTGCCCCCTTCTTCCGCCTGGAAGGGTCGCGAAACAGAGACACGGGCGGCATCGGCCTCGGGTTGTCGATTGCCCGCGCCGTCGTGCGGCAGCATGGCGGCGAAATCTCACTCGTCTCCGGTGAAACAGGGATGCAGGCGGTTATTTCTCTTCCGAGGGAAGGGGAGGTCAATCCAGCGCCGATCCGCAAGACGAGAAATTGGACCTTCAGGCAAGTCGTGCGCGGTTCCGAGAATGCCGGACCTTCTGATCAGATCGCCGCTCGATCTCACCGGCTTACGCAACTTTGAGCATAGCTCACTCCGGCACCCACGTGAGCCTGCCTGGAACCTGTAAGACCGCCGCACGGGTCTGCAGATCAGCTTGTGTTCATCCGGCACATCGATCTGCCGGA
Source organism: Neorhizobium descurainiae (assembly GCF_051400715.1). Classification (NCBI taxonomy): domain Bacteria; kingdom Pseudomonadati; phylum Pseudomonadota; class Alphaproteobacteria; order Hyphomicrobiales; family Rhizobiaceae; genus Neorhizobium; species Neorhizobium descurainiae. The sequence continues at coordinate 184 of NZ_JBLFFK010000044.1, read as the reverse complement.
ATCATCTTTCATACCGCGCAGTGTAAACCAAGCCGCCACATACGAAAGCGCTGCCGGCAGCTCGATCTGGAGCCTATCGGATTAGCGGTTTGCTTAAGGTTGATGAGTGTAAGCGATGTTCTCAGACCCCGGCCTTGATGATCGGCTTCTCGGCATAAGCCCAGGGCATAAGGTCATCGATCCG
>NZ_JBLFFK010000043.1:0-16447 GCF_051400715.1 Neorhizobium descurainiae | reverse complement strand
AACGGAGCGGGCCGACGGAGCATGGCTGCGTGGGTGCGCCGCTTCCTGCCGTTCCTGTTCCAGCCCGCGTCGCAGGGTGCGCTGCCTACCCTCTACGCGGCGACCGATCCGGCAGCGCGGGACGGCGCCTATTATGGCCCTGACGGGCTGGGCGGAATGCGCGGCTATCCAGTCGAGGAAAAACCTCCCGAACAAGCGCTGGATATGGGCGTCTCGGTCCGCCTTTGGGAGACGTCCCGAGATCTGACCAACGTGACGTTCGTGTGAGAACTCGGTAGTCTATGCCATAGCCTTTGATAAACGATCAGCAAAACTCGCCGCCGCCAAAGGCAGGATGCGGCCGCGGAGCTGGCATAAAACCAAATCCGATCGCGGAATGTCCCGCTCGTCGATGGGGCGCCCGACAACGCCCATGCCGAACTCTCCCCTCGGCGCACCGATATCGATCTGGAACGAGATCATGTTGCTGCGGAGCACGAGGCCCCTGAGCATCTCGAACGAATTGGATTCCGCCATAACGTCGAATCGGAAATCGCGCCTCGCGATAACCTCGTCGAGAACTTGGCGACCGCCGAGGCTCTGGTCGGGCAAAGCAAGCGGATGGCCGACGCAATCCGAAAGACGGAGCGTCTGTTTGGCCGCCAACGGATGATCGTCCCGCATGATCGCAACCAGTCGCTGGGGAACGGAGGTCAGTATCCGGACCGCGGGACGTATCGTCGCCCGGTAGACGATCGCAAGGTCGACATCGTACTCGATGAGGGCGTTGATGGCAGCGTTGTGATCCATCACCTTGAGGTCGAAAACGAGCCGGGGATTGTCCTTCCTGAACGCGCCGATCTGCGACGGCAGGAAGTCCAGAGCCAGCGCCTGGCTGCAGGCGATCTTGACCGGGCCGCGCCGGAGGCCGCGCAGATCCTCCACCTGGGAACTCAGACGCTCGGCGTCGGCGATCTGGCTGCGCGCATAGCGAACGAACATTTCGCCTGCGGCCGTCAGTTTAACGCCCCGTGCGCGCCTCTCGAAAATCGGTGTGCCGATCTCGCGTTCCAGGTCTTGGATTTTCCGGTTCATCGCCGAGGCGGTGATATTCATCTTTTCCGCCGCCTGGCGGATCGAGCCGGCCCTGGCGATTTCGGAAACCTGCTGCAACAGTCTGAGGTGACGCATCGCTCTCTCCAAGTGAGGCCTTTTTGGCACCGGTAGCGCACCATAATGGCGCTAGAAGTACACACTGAACAATGTATTGTCGCGCTGCAACATGAATGAACGAGCCCGGCAGGCTTCACCGAACAAACAAGGGGACAAGCAATGGCTAACCACCAGATGAAAACGCATGCCCGCATGGCAGCACTTGCTGCGATGACCGCTCTCGCAACGCTCGCCACGGCCGCCGCAGCGCAGGCGCAAACCAACATCAAGCTGGTGCTGAACTGGAAATATCAGGGTCCGCAGGGTCTGCTCTTCCTTGCCGAGGACAAGGGGTACTTCAAGGAGGAAGGCCTCAACGTCACGATGGACCAGGGCAACGGGTCTGGTGCAGCAGTCCCGCTGGTGGCAAACGGCGCATACGACATGGGGTTCGGCGACATCAATGCTCTGATCGAATTTGCCGCCAAGAAGCCGGAAGATGCCCCCGTCGGCGTCTTCATGATGTACAACCAGCCGCCCTTTGCCGTCGCGGTTAAGGCCAACAGCCCGATCAAGTCGCCGGCGGACTTTCCCGGACGCACACTTGGCGGCGCGGCGAACGACGGGGCCCTGAAGCTCTTCCCGGCCCTTTGCTCGATCTCCAAGACCGACTGCTCGAAGGTCGAAGTGACGAACATGCAGCCGAACCTGCGCGAGCAGATGCTGATGCAGGGGCAGGTCGACGGTGTCTTCGGCTATGTCAACACGATCCGCTTCAGCGCCAAACTGATCGGCATCGATCCCGACAAGGAAATCCGCTTCATCAACTACGGCGATTACGGCATGGACCTCTACTCCAACGCCATCGTCGTCTCGAAATCCTTCGTCAAGGAGCACCCGGACGCGGTGAAGGGCTTCCTGCGTGCGCTGAACAAGAGCATCAAGGACGCGATCAAGGACCCTGACGCCGCCGTCGCCTCGGTCAAGGCGCGGGAACCGTTGATCAAGACCGATGTCGAGCGCGAGCGTTTCGACGCCACGCTGGCGGACGAGATGAGCCATCCGGAAGTCGCAAAGGTCGGCCTCGGCGACGTCGACGAGACCCGCCTTGCGGCATCCATCGACATTCTCGTCCAGGCGAACGGCCTCCCGCGGACGCCGGCCGTCGGCGAGGTCTTCGATCGCAGCTTCCTGCCGCCCAAAAGCGAACTGCTCACCTCGGTCCAGTAGGGGCCGGCGCATCTCGCGCCGTCTCCCTTCCACTCAAACGCAAATCGAAACGGAAAATCATGGACCTGAAGCTGACGGACAAAGTCGTGTTCATCACCGGCCCCGCAAAGGGGATGGGGGCGGCGATCACCCGAGCCTTCGCGGCCGAAGGCTGCAAGCTGGCCCTTGTCGGCCGCGATACAAGCGCGATCGAGCCGATCGCCGAGGAGCTGAAATCGAACGGCCATTCGGCCATCGTGATCGGCTGCGACCTGACGGACGCCAGCCGGTGCGACGCGGCCGCGGCCAGAACCCTGGAAGCGTTCGGCCGTATCGATGTGCTCGTGAACGTCGCCGGCGGCTCCGGTCCGATGGGCAAGACGGGCGTGGAGACGACACCCGAAGAGTTCGACGAGATCGTCACACTCAATATGAACGGCTGTTTCCACATGATCCGTGCGGTCCTGCCGACTATGATCGATCGGCGCTACGGCAAGGTCGTCAATGTCGGCGGCACGTTCGGCATGAAGGGGCGCGCCGGACGCCTTGCGTATTCGGCGTCCAAATGGGGCCTGCGCGGGATTACCAAGAGCTTCGCGCTGGAGGTTGGCCCGCACAACATCAACGTGAACTGCGTGGCGCCCGGCATGGTCGACGGTCCGCGTTTTCGGGACAAGGTCTGCAGGACGATGGCCGGGAAACTCGGCATCTCCGAAGCCGAGGCCGCCGAGCGCCACGCGGCGGACTATGCCCTCAGGCGAATCACCGTCGACGAGGACGTGGCCAATGCCTGCCTCTTCCTCGCCAGCGACGTCTCCCGCCAGATCACCGGCGTCGATCTTCCCGTCGACGGCGGCTGGGCCGCTCTATAAAGGATCGAGGACATGACGACCCCAGACATTATCGCAGATCTCGTGATCCACGGCGGCACCATCGTCTCGCCGGACACCGAATACAAGGCCAGCATCGCGATCAAGGGCGGCACGATCCTCGCGATAGGCGGCAGGACCGCCATGCCGAAAGCCGTAGACTACCTTGACGCGACCGGCCTGCATATCCTCCCGGGCGCGATCGACGTCCATGTCCATTTCCGCGATCCCGGCTACCCGCAAAAGGAAGATTTCGCCAGTGGAACGGCGGCGGCCGCCTTCGGCGGCGTCACGACCGTCTTCGACATGCCGAACACGCTGCCCGCCATCTCCGATGCCAAATCGCTCGCGGACAAGCACGCAATCGCCAGTGCCAAGGCCCATGTCGACTATGGTCTCTATGCCGTCCTCGGCGAGGACAGTCTTGCGAATGTCGACGAACTGATCGAAGGCGGCATCATCGGCTTCAAGCTCTATATGGGCAACACCTTCGGCCGCATTCCCTCTCCGACGACCGGGGCGATGCTGGAAGCGTTCGAGATCGTCGCTCCGACGGGAAAGCGCATCTCGCTGCATGCGGAGACGAACTCCATCATGGAACGCCGCGAAGCGCGCCTCCGGCAGATGGGCCGCACCGATCCGCTTGCCCACCTCGCCGCGCGCCCGGCCGTCGTGGCGACGGAAGCGGTCGCCCGCGCCGCCATCCTCGCCGAGTGGACGGGTGCGCGCATCCACGTCCTGCACATCTCGTCAGCCGCAGAACTTCGTCCACTGGCCGAGGCAAAGGCCCGCGGCGTCGACATAACGGGGGAAACCTGCCCGCAATACCTTCTGTTGTCATCCGACGACTACGAGGCGATGCGAGGCGTCATCCGGGTCAATCCCCCTGTGCGCGAGGCGGAGAACCAGGACCCGATCTGGCGGGCGCTCGTCGACGGAACGATCGACATGATCGCCACCGACCACGCTCCGCATGCGCCGGAAGAGAAGACGCGTGAAGACATCTGGACGGTGGATTGCGGCTTCCCCGGCGTCGAGACGCAGATGCCGCTGATGCTGACCGAGATCGCCCGCAGGAAGGCGAGCCTTTCGGACTATGTCCGTTGGAGCGCCGAGAATCCGGCAAAGGCCTGGGGCCTCTTCCCGAAAAAGGGCACCTTGATGGTCGGTTCGGACGCCGACATCGCCATCGTCGATACAGACCTTCAGTGGACGATCAACGACGCGGCGATCCAGTCCCGCGCCAAAATCTCGCCCTGGCACGGCATGAAGGCGACGGCCCTGCCGGTTCACACGATCGTCCGCGGCCGGTTCGCGATGAAGGATCGCCGGCTGCAGGATGATGCCCGCGGCTGGGGCCGCTCCGTTCACGCCATTCAGGCCATGCCTCCCGCCGAGCTGCGCAATACCGACCAGACCATGGCAGCGGTGACGTCGCCGCGAAGGAGTTCCGTAGCATGACGTTTCCTCCCACCACCGAGTTTGCGATCCGCAATCCGATCATCGATCTTGAAAGGGTGAACGTCACCTTCGGTGGCGAGAAGAACCAGACGGTGGCCCTGGCGGAAACGTCGCTCAGGATCGAGAACGGCGAATTCGTCGCGCTTGTCGGCCCCTCGGGCTGCGGCAAATCGACGATCCTCAAGCTCGTCGCCGGAACGCTGTCACCCACGCAGGGTCATATTTTCGTGGCCGGACGGGAGATCGGGGCCAACAATGTGCGGATCGGCATGGCGTTCCAGAACCCGACGCTGCTTCCGTGGCTGAACATTTGCGATAATGTAATAATGCCGCTGAAGATCGTCGCGCCCTACAAGCACTCCTATGCAAAGAAAAAGAAAGGCGAATACCGCGACCGTGCCGAAGCGCTGCTTTCGCAGGTTGGCCTGTCGGGCTTTGGCGACAAGTTCCCGTGGCAGCTGTCGGGCGGCATGCAGCAGCGCGCATCGCTCTGCCGGGCGCTCATCCATGATCCAACCCTGCTCCTGCTCGACGAGCCGTTCGGCGCGCTTGACCAGTTCACCCGGGAGGAACTCTGGGAAATCATGCAGAACCTCTGGATCGAAAAGAGACCGACGGTGCTGCTCGTGACCCACGACCTCAAGGAGGCCGCCTATCTTGCCTCCCGTATCTGTGTGATGCAGGCAAGGCCGGGCCGTATCATCGAGGACAGCGCCGTCCCCTTCGCCCGGCCACGCACCATTGATGTGTCCTTCGAACCCGAATTCGTTTCCCTCACCCAAAAACTCCGCAAACGCATCGTCGCGGCACGGGCCATCAAGGAACATCAGTCATGACACCGGACACCAGACGCCGCGTTCTTTCCGCCTGCTGCATTCTCGGCTCCTTTGTTGCCTGGGAACTGATCTGCATCGTCTTCGGCGTATCCGAAATGGTGCTGCCGCGCCCGACGCAGGCCTTGTCCACGCTCGTCACGCAATTTCCCGCGATCTGGCCGCATGCGCTCCAGACGGTCTATACCACGCTCGTCGGTTTCGGACTTGGCATCCTTTTCGGCTTGCTGCTCGGAATGCTGATCGGCTCCTCGAAACTCGCCTATGACGTTGCCTATCCGATGCTCGTCGGCTTCTCGTCTATCCCGAAAGTGGCGATCGTTCCGATCCTGGTCCTGTGGTTCGGCGCGGGCACCGTTCCGGCCATCCTGACGGCGATGGTGATGTGCGTCTTCCCGATTGTCGTCAACGTGGCGACAGGCCTTGCATCGACGGAACCCGAACTTCAGGACGTGATGCGGACGCTGAAGGCGACCAAGCTCGAAATCCTCTGGAACATCGGACTGCCGCGGACCATGCCCTATTTCTTCGCCTCGCTCAAAGTAGCCGCCACTCAGGCCTTTGTCGGGACGGTCATCGCCGAAACCGTAGCCTCCAACCGGGGCATCGGCAACCTGATGATGATCGCCAGTTCCAGCTTCGACGTGCCGCTCGTCTTCGCCGGCCTGTTCATCCTCGCGGCCCTAGGCGTCGCTCTCTACATCGTCTTCTCGGCTATCGAAGCGCGTGTGACCGGTTGGGCGGTCCGCAGCGATCGCTTCGCCGGATAATCCCCTCCCAATCAAGCAATTACATCCGCTCCCTTCATGTCGAAGGACGCGGCAACGACAGGAAGCGATAATGACCAACCTCAAGATCACCGCAGGCCCCTTCACGTTTGACGCGCGTCTCGAGACGGAACACGCCCCGCAGACCAGCGCGGCCTTCCTGAAGCGCCTGCCCTATGAAAGCCAGGTCGTTCATGTCCGCTGGAGCGGCGAAGGCGTGTGGATACCTCTCGGCGACGAGAGCTTCGGCGTTGGCTACGAAAACCATACGAGCCACCCCGCGCCCGGACAGATGATCCTTTACCCGGGCGGCATCAGCGAGACGGAAATTCTGCTTGCGTATGGTGGCGTTTCCTTCTCTTCCAAAGTCGGGCAACTTGCGGGCAACCATTTCATCACGTTGACATGGGGACTGGAAAACTTGGCGGCACTCGGAAAGAAGACGCTCTGGGAAGGCGCGCAGTCCATCCGCTTCGAACTGGCCTGAACCATGGCCGAACACGAGCTCCTGCCGGATGTCCACGGAGTTCCCTGGCGTGCCTGGATGCCCTCGTGGCCTAGCCTCTGAGGGCGCTGCCCCTGTCGTCGAAGCGGTGCAGCTTGGTGCTGAGCGAAATAGAGCCGGCCTCCGGCAAGGATAAAATCCTGCTGAAATCCGAACTGATGCTGCGCCGCTCGGCCTGAGCCCTTTGACCCACGTGCTTTCTTCTAATAAAGCCTGCAGGCTCATCGACTTCGTTGTCGAGCCATGATGTAACGGGCGAGGTCGATAGCCATTCAATTATCCGCAGACCGCCATAGACCGGAGTTCCTTTACCAGTTCGTAACCGATCCATCCCGTCGCTTCAGATGCGGCGCCTCCCAGAACTCGAAGCTCTGTCTGGCAATAAGCTCTTCGTTGATTTCGATGCCGAGGCCCGGAGCATTGGACACCGGATAATGCGCCCCTTCCAGCCGAGGCTGGATCGGAAAGAAGTCCGAATTGTCGAAGCCGAGATGGGTTTCGGCCGGGCTGTTGCGGGTTTCCAGCCAGGAGAAATTCGGCACAGCGGCCGCGAAATGGATCGTCGCGGCGGTGCAGACCGGTCCAAGCGGATTGTGCGGCATCATATCGACGTAGTGGGTCTCGCTCCAGGCCGCGACCTTCATGCTCTCCGTCAATCCGCCCACATTGCAGACATCCAGTCGATTGAACTGATGGATGTCCCGTTCGATATAGGGCTGGAACTGCCACTTCGAGGAGAATTCCTCTCCGATCGCGAAAGGTATGTCGGTGAGCCGGCGCAGAGCCTCGTAAGCGCCGGGGGATTCGTCGCGGATCGGCTCTTCAAGGAAGTCCAGCGTACCGGAAGGCATCTTCTGGCAGAAGCTTGCTGCCTCTGCGACGGTCAGGCGGTGGTGGTAGTCGATACCGAGAACCACATCCGCGCCCAGCGCTTCGCGGGCCTTTACGCACCACCTGGCGGTTGCCGCGATATGTTCGCGGGGTTCGTAGATTTCCTTGTTCTCATGGCCGGAGGGCGACAGGCGCATGGCCGTCCAGCCGTGCTCAACGAGCATCTGCGCCTGCTCGATCATGGCAGGCCCGGGTTCTGCAAAGGTGGTCGCAAACGTCGGGATGCGGTCGCGTTGCTTGCCGCCGAGGAGTTCGTAGACCGGCACCCCGAGCGCCTTGCCCTTGATGTCGTGGAGTGCGATGTCGATCGCCGAGATCGCCGCCTGGAGTACCCGGCCGCCCTCGAAATACTGGCTGCGGTACATCTCCTGCCAGAGCGCCCCGATCTTGAACGGATCGCGACCGCGCAGGAATTCGGCATAGTGCTCGATCGCGCCGACGACGGCTTTCTCACGGCCGGAAAGGCCGCTCTCGCCCCAACCGAAAATACCCTCGTCCGTTTCGACCTTCACCAGAAGCTGGTTACGGATGCCGACCTTGACGGCATAGCTCTTGATTGCTGTGATCTTCATCTTTTCCTCCGAATTACCAGTGCCACAGCGTGCCGTCTTCGAGACGGTTCACCGGCAGATAGGCGCGCTGGTATGGATATTTTTCCGCAAGCTTCTCATCGAGATCGACGCCGTGGCCGATGGCCTCGCCAGGATGCAGGTAGCCATCCGAAAGGCTCCAGGCGCTGGGGAAGACTTCCAGTATCTGCGGCAGGTAGCCGGAATATTCCTGAATGCCGAAATTCGGCACCCAAAGGTCCAGATGCAGGTTGGCGCCGAGGCAGATGGGCGACATGTCCATCGCTCCGTGGCAGGCGGTACGGACATTGTAGACGCCCGCAAAATCCATGATCCGGCGAAGCGCCGTCACGCCGCCGGCATGCACGGTGGTCATGCGGATATAGTCGATAAGCTGCTCCTCGATCAGCAGCCGTGCGTCCCAGATGGTGTTGAATACCTCACCGACCGCAAGCGGGGTCGTGGTGTGCTGGCGGATAAGGCGGAAACCCTCCTGGTGCTCGGCGGCCACCGTATCCTCAAGCCAGAACAGCCGGGCAAATTCCAGGTCCTTGCCAAGCCTGGCCGCCTCGATCGGTGTCAGGCGATGGTGGGTATCGTGCAGCAACTCGATGTCCGGGCCATAGGTCTCGCGGACGGCCTCGAACAGCTTGGGAACGTAGCGCAGGTATTTGGATGTCGACCAGGTTTCCTCATGGGGGAACGCATCATCCAGCGCGTTGTTCGTCACCGATTTCGCGCCCGTGCCGTAGACATCCGGAAGGCCGGGAATGCCGACCTGCACACGGATTGCCTTGTAGCCCTGCTCCTTGCGCCGGCCGACGGCTTCCACCGCTTCGGCGATGTCCTTGCCCTGCGCATGGGTGTAGCAGAGCACTTTCTCGCGGCTGGCGCCGCCGAGAAGCTGATAGAGCGGCATGTTAGCCACCTTGGCCTTGATGTCCCAGAGCGCGGTGTCGACGCCGGCGATCGCCGCCATGGTTACCGGGCCGCGGCGCCAATAGGCGCCCTTGTAGAAATATTGCCAGATATCCTCGATGCGGCTCGGATCGCGGCCGATCAACAGCGGAGCCAGATGATCCTGCAGATAGGCGACCACTGCCTTTTCGCGGCCGTTCAAGGTCGCGTCGCCGACGCCGGTCAGCCCTTCGTCCGTGACAATCTTGACCGTGACGAAATTGCGCCCCGGCGAGCAGACGATGACCTTAACCTCGGTAATTTTCATGGATTTATCCGTTTGCTGAAAGCGTGCGTGCGGGTTCGTAGCGGAACCGGTTGTGGATGCGCCGGTTGCGCGGATCGGGATGGGGAATGGCGGAAAGAAGCGCGCGCGTGTAGTCGTGCGAGGGATCGCTGACGACCTGATCGGTATCCCCGGCCTCTACGATCCGGCCGCGATACATGACCGCGACGCGGTCGCACATGTAGCGGATCACCGACATGTCGTGCGATATGAAGACATAGGAAAGGCCAAGCTCGTCCTGTAGCTGCATCATCAGGTCGAGCATCTGGGACCGGAGCGAAACGTCGAGCGCCGACGTCGCCTCGTCGGCGACGATTAGCCTCGGTTTGACCGCGATCGCGCGGGCAATGCCGATGCGCTGACGCTGCCCGCCCGAAAATGCGTGCGGGTAGCGCTCCCGCCAGGCCGGCTCGAGCCCCACCTGACGCATGAGTTGGACAACCCGGTCGTCGAGCTCGCCACCCTTCATGCCTGCAAGCTTCAAAGGCTCGGCTATGATCTGGCCGACGGTCTTGCGCGGACTGAGCGAGCCGACCGGGTCCTGAAAGATCATCCGGACCTCGCGGCGGATATCCTTCAAGGCTGTCTTGTCCGCCGTTCGGATATCCACCGTTCGGCCGTCGGCGCGACGGTAATTGATGGTACCGGCCTGAGGGTCGTAGATGCGCAGCAGGCAGCGCCCCATCGTCGTCTTGCCGGAACCGGATTCGCCGACGATGCCAAGCGTCTCTCCCGGCCGGACGGCAAGCGATACGCCATCGACCGCCTTGAGCCCGGACGCAAACGTCAGCGACAGATCCTTCACCTCCAGAAGAGGCGGCTTCTCAGCCGGATTATTCTGCCGCCTAAGGCGAACTTCCGCCTTCTTTTCCAGCTTCACCACGGAGCCGATCAGCCGGCGCGTATAGTCGTCCTGAGGCGAATGAAAAATCTGGTCGACCGGCCCCTTTTCCATCACCTTGCCGCGGTACATGACCAGCACTTCGTCGGCGATTTCGGCCACGACGCCCATGTCATGGGTGATGAACAGCACCGCCATTCCGTGGCTCTGCTGCAGTCTCTTGATGAGGTCGAGGATTTCCGCCTGGGTGGTGACGTCGAGCGCGGTCGTCGGCTCGTCGGCAATCAGCACCGACGGGTTGCAGGCAAGCGCCATGGCGATCATCACGCGCTGGCGCATGCCGCCGGAAAACTCGAAAGTATAGCGGTCGATCGCCGTTTCGGGGCGGGGAATTTCTACCTGCCGCAACAGTTCGATCACCCGCTCCCGCTGCTCCTTTTTCGGCGTGCCGAAATGGATGCGCAGCGTCTCGCCGATCTGGGTGCCGATGCGGTGGACCGGCGACAGCGAACTCATCGGTTCCTGGAAGATCATGGCGATCTGCTTGCCGCGAACAGCGCGTATTTCCTTTCCCCGCGGATCGAGCTTGGCCAGATCGGTCTGCGCCCCGTCGGGACGCGTCAGGAGGATGGAGCCGCTCTCGATGCGGCCGGGCCTGTCGACGATCTGCAGGATCGAGCGGGCGGTCACCGATTTGCCCGAGCCGGATTCACCCACGACACAGAGCGTCTTGCCACGCTTCAGCTCGAAGGAGACGCCATCGACAGCCTTGAAGATGCCGCTGCGGGTCGGGAACCAGGTCTTGAGGTCCTCGACCTTCAGGATCGTGTCGTCAGAAGGGTTCGACGTCATGCTCATGAAACGGCCTCATAGGGGTCGGCGGCGTCACGAAGTCCATCACCCAGAAAGTTGAGCGCAAGGACCGAAATGACGATCGCGGCCGCCGGCGTGAAGAGGAGCCACGGCGCCTGCGCGACCGCGCGGATATTCTGCGCCTCCTGCAGCAGCACGCCCCAGGAGATGATCGGCGGCTGCAGGCCAATGCCGAGAAAGGAAAGTGCGGTTTCCGCGAGGATCATGGACGGGATCGCAAGCGTCAGCGTCGCGATGATATGGCTCATGAAGGAGGGCACCAGATGCTGGAAGATGATGCCGATCTCGCTCATGCCGTCGAGGCGGGCGGCGATGACGAAATCCTCGCTCCGGAGCGACAGGAACTTGCCGCGCACCTCGCGGGCGAGGCTCGTCCAGCCGATCAGGGAGACGATCAGCGTGATGACGAAATAGGTCCTGAGCGGCGGCCAGCCGACGGGGATCGCAGCCGCAAGGCCCATCCACAGCGGAATGGTCGGGATCGAGCGGAGAAGTTCGATGACACGCTGGATCGCGAGATCCACCCAGCCGCCGAAGAAGCCGGAAACGCCGCCGATCGTCACGCCGAGAATGAGGCTCATGAAGACGCCGACGAGCCCGATCGACAGCGAGATCTTGGCGCCGTGCACGACCCGCGAGAAGATGTCGCGGCCGAGCCGGTCCGCTCCGAAGACGTACATGCTGTCGCCGGGCTTGGGATCGATCATCCCGAAGAGCTTGGTCTCCACAGGAATGAAGCCCAGCAGATGATAGGGTTGCGGCGCCTTGACGAAGAAACCCACGGATATCGGCCTTGCCGGGTCCGGGGTGAATTCGCGGCGCATGGATTCGGTGTTCAGCGTCATCCGGAGCTGATCGACATGGGGGCCGAAGCCCCCATCGCGCATGAAGGAGAGCCCCTGCGGCGGCGCATAGGTGAAGCGCGCGTTCGTGGCATTCGGATCGAAGGGGGCGATGAAATCCGCAAACGCCGCGACCAGGTACATGAAGACGATAACGACGAGGCTGGCGAGCGCGATTTTGTGCTTCTTGAACTTGAGCCAGAAGAGTCGCCATTGACCGGCAACGGCGATGTCCTTGCCGGAAAGGTCGAGCGAGGGGCCGCTTTCGGGCGGAAGGTGCGTGATATCTGTCATTGGAACCGTATCCGCGGGTCGGTGATGGCAAGCAGAATGTCGGAAATCAGCGTGCCGATGATGGTCAGCACCGAGATCAGCAGGATAAGCGAGCCGGCGAGATACATGTCCTGCGCGAGCAGCGCGCGCAGGAGCAGCGGCCCGGTCGTCGGCAAGCTCATGACCACCGACACGATGATCTCGCCCGAGATGACGGCCGGCAGGATCCAGCCAAGCGTCGAGATCAGCGGGTTAAGGGCAAGCCGCACGGGATAGCGGACGAGAAGTTCGAATTCCGACATTCCCTTTGCCCGCGCCGTAGTGACATAGGGCTTCGACAGCTCGTCGAGCAGGTTGGCGCGCATGATGCGCACGAGGGCTGCAAGCGAGCCCAGGCCGATAACCACGACCGGCAGCCAGACGTGCTTGGCAAAATCCAGAAGCCTGGCGAGGCTCCACGGCGCGTCGACATAGGCCGGCGAGAAGAGCCCGCCGACACTTTGGCCGAACCAGGCGGACATGATGTACATGGCCGAAAGCGCCATCAGGAAGTCCGGAATGGCCAGGAAGAAGAAGGCCATGAAGGTCGCGGTGTAATCGGAGATCGAATACTGGCGCACCGCCGAGAGGATGCCGATCGGGATCGCGATCGCCCAAACGAAGCAGAGCGTCAGAACGGAGAGCAGAAGCGAGAAGCCGAGACGGCTCCAGATGAGCTCCGTCACCGGCCGACCGAGTTCGAAGGATATGCCGAAATCGCCACGCGTCAGGATGCCGAAGATCCATTTGTAATACTGAAAATAAATCGGTTGATCGAGGCCGTAGCGCTCCCGCATCGCCGCGACCGTACCGGCTTCCACCGCCCCGCCCTGGCTCGCCCAGTCGGCCATCAGCGTCGTCAGATAGTCTCCGGGCGGGAGCTGGATGATGATGAAGGCGATGATGGAGACCGCGAACAGTGTCGGGATCGCGAACACCAGCCGCTTGATGATGAAACGAAGCATGTCTTGACCGTTCGATTGGATCGAAGGGACAGCTGGCGGCAAGAGCTGCCACCAGCCTTAGGAGGAGGCGCTTAGTTCGCCTGGTCGAAATACCACTGGGTCAGCGTCGGGGCCGGATGCCAGAGGTTGCCGGTGATCGGAATGCCGTCGACCACGTTCTTCAGCTTCTTCGACACCATCATGTATTTCGGCATGGGCCGCGAAATACCGATATTGAGGAAATTGTCGGCCGAAAGGTTCAGGAATTCCTTCATCTTCTCGCGGCGGTCGTCGTCGGTGACGGCGGCGTTGACCTTGTCATAGGCCGCCATCAATTCCTTGATTTCCGCCGGCGGCTCCTCGCCGGTCGCGTGGTTCGAGTACCACTCGCTCCACTTCATCGCGAAGAAGATATCGGCTTTCTGGAAGGGCATGTAGCAGCGCGGATCGGTGTAGACTTCGGACAGTCCGCCGACGCAATTCCAGATATAGGCATCCTGTTCGTTTGCGGCCCACATCGTGTTGAGCCGCGCGCGATCGGTGGTGCGGAGCTGGATGTCGATGCCCACCTCCCGGGCATATTGCTGCACCATCTGCATGACGTCCGGATAGGAAAGCCCGAAGACATCCGCCACCATGAAATTGATGGTGAAGCGCTTGCCGCTCTCGTCGAGCCGGAAGCCTTCCGCATCCTTGTTCGGCAGGACCTTGTCGAGGATCTCGTTGGAGAGCTCGGGATTGTATTCGGTATATTGCGTCGCCTCGCGTTCATTGAAGAGCTCATGCTCGGGCTGGACGGCGACCTGGGCGGGAGCGCCCTGCCCTACATAGACGAGGTCGATGATTTCCTGCCGGTTGATGGCATGGCTCAACCCTATGCGGAAATCCTTGTTCTGAAAGATTGCCCGCTTCACGGGATCGGTGGAATTCAGATTGAGCAGGATGACAGCATCGTTTGCCGGCAGGTCCTTCACGTCGACGAAGCGGTAGCCGCCCGTTTCCTGCCCGTCGAAGAGGACGGATTTGAAGGTCGAGTTGTTGATGTGACGGAAGGCGAAATCGAACTCGCCGGAGGTCATCTTCAACGCCATGAGCTGCGGATCGTCGAGCTTTGCCCAGGTGATGCCGTCGATATAGGGAAGCTGGTTTCCGTCCGGATCGACCTTCCAATAATAAGGATTGCGGGTCGCCACCACGCGGTCGCTGTCGGCATAGGGAACCGTGAGCACCCACGGATTGAGCGTCGGAAGCTCGAGATTCTGCCAGAAGGGCGGCTGGAAGGTCAGCGAAACCTTGGAATTGAACAGGGCAACCCAGTCTCCGGCCGCCGGATTGGCCTTCAGCAGGTCCACAATGCCGTCCTTGTTGTACTTCTCGTGGAACTGGCTGAGATAGTGCTTGGGATAGATGACCGGCAGATGGCCCTGGCCATAGGCGAGCTGCTGCAGGAAGAGCCCGTAGGGCGAGTCGAACTTGAATTCCACCGTGAGGTCGTCGATCTTGCGGACCTTCACCGGCTTGCCGGCAACCGTGAAGGTGGGGTTCTTGGCAGGAGACAGCGCGTCGTTCATGAACACGTCTTCGTACCAGAACATGATGTCGTCGGCGGTGAACGGCTGGCCGTCGCTCCACTTCAGCCCCTCGCGGAGCTTGAACGTATAGGTCGTGGCGTCCTCGGATGCCGTGAACTCCTCGGCCAGCGACGGAGCCACCTTCTTCCACTCGGGATCCCAGCGGACGAGCAGCTCATTGGCGATGGTGCGGGTCAGGTTGTAATGGTCGCCATTGGCGAGGATGGTGGTGCGCAGCGTCCCGCCATATTTCCCGATGCCGTCGATCATCGTCTCCACATAGGGATGCTCCGGAAGGCGCTCGGTGACCGCAGGCAGCTTGCCGGCCTTGACCTGCTCTTCCAGCATCGGCGCCTGCTTGAATTCCACGGCCCAGGCCGGGACGATCGAACTCAGGATCAGCGTACTCAACAGACCTGACGACAGGATAAGGCCGCGCAGCTTCGGCTGATAAAGCATGTTGTCTCCTCCTTTTGACCGGCCCTCTCCGCCGGTTTCCTCCCCACAGGCCATCACGCCCTGAGATGGACAAAAGCTTTCAGATCGTACATTATTTGTCAATCAGAATGTACAGATCGGATTACTTTGCTCTTTGAACTCGAGAGAAAGTGCATTAAAAGCAGACACATGAGTATGATCACCAGCATTCGCGATACGAATTCCGAAAGCGATGAATCAGCGGAGGACGCCGGCTCATCGATCTACGAGCGCCTGCGCGACGACATCATTCATGGGCGGGTAAAGGCCAACGAGCGGCTGAAGGTGGCCGAATTGGCAAGCCGCATGGGTACCTCCACGAACCCCGTGAGAGAGGCGCTGCAGCAGCTTCGGGGCGAAGGCTTCGTCATCATGACCCCGAATCGCGGCGCCCGCGTCCGGCCGATCGATGAGGAATTCGTACGAGATATCTGCGAGATCGAGGTACTGATCGAGCCGGCGCTGACCCGCTGGTTCGTCGGCATCGTCACTCAGGTCGAAATCGAAGAACTGGAGCGAGTGCAGGCGGAAATCGAGGCGCTGAATTTCGCCGACGAGATGAAACACTCCAGACTTGACTTGGAATTCCACCGGCTCATGTACGACCGGCACTACAACCGCCACGCGGTCGATCTCTGGGTACGGCACCGTCAGATACTTGGAGCAATAAGCCGCCAGTTCACCACGTCCGTCAAGCGCCAGAGGGACGTCCTTGAGGAACACAAGGAGTTGCTGCGTTGCTTGAAGCAATATGACGCGGACGCAGCGGCGGCCGCCATAGCCAAACATGTTTCCGGATCGGGTGCCCATATCATCGAGCACATGCGAGCGCGCCGCTATTGACCACTTATTTGGACCGACTGGTTCAGGCCCGCATCTGAAGGACGCCCTGTGGCGATGATCAACGAGGGCCGCGCCCGGTCTGAGTTATTAAGCAGCACGAGCTGCCGGCCACCATAGAAGAAAGCTTTGCTTTCTTTCCGTGTTGTAAGCAAATCCCTACACTTTCGGCATCCCTTCTGGGCGCATGTGTTTTTTGAGGGCAGCGATGCGGAAGATGGCGTTGGGGGCGCCGTAGCCTCTGTAGCCGCGGCGCTCGACGATCTCGA
>NZ_JBLFFK010000042.1:0-18596 GCF_051400715.1 Neorhizobium descurainiae | reverse complement strand
GCTGCGTCCCCGCCGCATGTTCTGAGGGAGTGGATGGTGACTACAATATATACGCACGTGAATTTCTTTCGTGACCACGGAGACGCCTGGTACGGGCCAAATATGGCGGCATGGAAGTCTCCGAGGCGAAGCGGCTAAAGGCGCTCGAAGGCGAGAACGCCAGGCTAAAGAAGCTGCTGGCCGAACAGATGCTGGATGCCGCCGCGCTCCGCGAGCTTCTTGCAACACGCCGACATAGTATTCGAAGGGGTCACCGAGATGGGACACGACCACTGGCCCAATCATCGTTTCGCAGATACGACCGGGCGCCCGCTGGATCGGCGGGCGGCTCCGGCGTCCAGGGGTTGTTCTGATCCGTCCGCGCTGCATAAGCACGGGCCTCTGCGTCCTTTCCTCCGGAAAGGGCCGCCACCCACTTGCGTGTTTCGATCTGCAGGCGCCGATGCTCGATCCTATCGAAGGTGATCGTCTCCATCTTGCGTCGGCTTTGCGCTTTGTCTTCGTGCCGATCCGCGGCATGTCCGCGATCTCGACCATCTCGTCTACGAAGTAGTCAGCCTGGGCTTCTCGCGCCCGCGCATGCAGGTCAGCGAACTCGGCATTTTGACCTACCCATTTGCAAACCGTCGTCTTACTCGGCATCCCCTTGTTGCGCCAGATTGCCCGAGGCTCAGGCCACTTGCGTGACGGACACAAATGGCGTCGGCGGGCTTTTCGATTGAATGTCGTTGGGCATCCCATGTTTCACTCGTCTGCGAGTCTAAACAGGTCCGCCGCTGTTCGGGTGTCCACGTCAAGCATTGCGGCGCAGGAGAACGAGCACGCCGTTACCCGTCGAACGATGAGCGGCACGACCTGCCCCGGGGCATCTTGCGAAGGGGTACGTCTATGTTCCAGGCGGGAGCCATAGTATCCTGGAGACTTACGATCCCAGATTACATATGGGATGCGCTGAAGGTGACGCTTTAGAATGAAAACCTGAGCGTCTTGATTGGATAGCGGCCCTTCGATCGCTGGTAAGTTCGCGGAATGCACCATGCGTTTTCAGGACTGGCATGGGGTTAATCTTGGGAGGACGTAATGGATGTATCGAGAAGCGCTTACACAACTCCGTCGGCGAATGGTTCGGGAAGCTGAGCTATTAGCTGCGATTGCCTCAGACATGGAGGCCGGAATCCATAGATCGGGATACACCGACAGAAGCGGCCACGCAGTTGATGTTACGGCCCAACGGACCGCGGAATTACACAGAATGATAAAAAACCTCGAAGAGGTGATTGCCGGCGTCGATAAAACGCTGTCAAGCGAGATAGAATAATGCCCCGCGATTGCTGACGGGGCATCAATGGAACGAGTTCCGCTTAGCGGGAGTAAGGCGAGTTGCAATAGGCCCGCACGCCCGCGCGCGGCACGTAGGTATCGTCAGATGGACGATAGCTCCGGTACCGATCCATGCACCACTGGATATGTTGGTTCGGCATTGCTTGGGCTCGGCCTGGTTGACTTGCGATCGCGCCGCCTATGATCGCTCCAGCGGCAAGGCCCCCAATAATGGCTCCCGCGTTGTTTCGTCGGTCACGGCGATCGCGCCTGTCGTGGTAGCGCCGGTCGCTGTAGCGATCGTGCCGATCATAGCGGCGGTCACTCCGAGTGTACCGGCCATCATCCCGTCGATTGGGGCGGGGACCATATCTCGGATCCCAGTCTCGATACTGCACCTGTTGAGCGTCGGTGACCCCAGCCGGCGTTGCGACGGCCACAGTGGGGAATGCCTGAGCCGGTGCATAGCTGCTGAACGCAGTCATTAGCGTGACCACAGCGATTGTGAGCTTTTTCATTTACATCTCCATTGTCATACACTGGAGATAGTGCGCTTTTCTCTCCCTGGTAGAGACGACGCACCATATCACGACCATTTGTAGTGGCGAAAAGCACGATCGGACGGTGTGAATATCGTCGTCAATTTCGAACAGGTCATCGCCATCTTTCGACACGACGATGGCCTGTTTACGACGTCGACCACCGCTGCCGGCAATATCCTCGTCCGTGAGGACATCACGTACATCCAGCAACACCTTCCAATATAGAGACGGCATGGGGAACTACTTGTCCCCCCCATGTTCTCCCAATTCAAGAACCGCGGAAAACTCCGATGCGAACAAGAGCACGAAACCACCGCCCCCAGAGCGACGAATCGCTCCTGCCGCTTGTCGCCGAGATGATCCTTTTCATATGCGGAGGCTTGGCGCTGATCATGTACCAATCCGACAATCAGCAGATGGCAAGCGTCTACGTCCAGCAAAGCGATCCTGCGGCTCCTCAAAACCGAGCAGTTCCTTGAGGCCGTCGGCTTCCCCTGGTATTTGGTTGCAGGCGCCCCAACGACAGGAACAATTACGGAAGCGCCCCCCGTTTGTCCATCATGAAGAAGATCAACGGACCACGCGCAATGGTGATCACCATCCTATTCAGTGTCGCGATCTGCGGCGCTGTTTTCTCCATCAAGTGGTGGATGACCGACCGATTTGGCGAAGTGGACGAGAAAAGCAGCATCGCTGACCCGCCCGGTTGAGGTGCGGCGGAACAGATGTCAACCTCTCGGCAGAACGAACAAGCCTTGGCTTGCCGTTGAACATGGTCGGGAAGGCGGTCGGAGGTGAACCAACTCTCTCCGAGGCTTATCAGATCAAACGCGGTCCAGCCGCAACATCTCTGCCTATGCCGCTTATCCCTTCACTCCCAGGCGTCGGTTTCGATCGCTATGCCGGCGCCCGGATGTGCCAGGAGTCGAGTAGTCTTTCCAAAGGAAGATCAGGGTCGATTTGCGGCTTGTCGTCCGGCGCGATCCAGTGCATCGCATACTTCTGGGAGGATACCGCTGATGGCTGCTCTTCCACTCGATTTCGCGACACGCCGTCCGGAGGAATATCAAACCGAACCAAATGCTTGCGGTTCAAAGCTGATGCAATGGCTTTGACAGCACCTAGTATTTTCCTTTCGAAAGTTCTGCGAACCATCTCATTCTTGATAGGCACTGCTCAAGGAACATGCCCTTTCGGCTCTTGATGAAGCCGTAGTCGTAGAACCAGCTTGCAGTCCACTTCGTCGAAATGGCCGTTGATCCAGCCCCAGGTCTCCTCCATGCGGCTAAGAGCGGCGGCGGAGATGATCCGGCGATAGGAGGGCGCCCGGTCGTATTCCGCGGCGATGACGGCGGCGACCACCTCACTGAAGGCGCCCTGCTTCATGCGCGGTCCCAGAGCCAAAGGTGAGGCCAGGCAGCGTTTCAGCGGCCTCGATGATTCCTCGCCACCTGCTCATCGGTCCGGTCCGCAAACACTGCCACGTTCATGTCGCATCTCCTGTCATGTCAAGTAGATCACCCTGAGGGCCGGTAAAAGCGCACCGAAACAAGGACGAGCAGGGCCTTCCAATTCTCCACCGGGAGCTTCATTGCTTTTATCTTGCGGCGGAGTCTTCCTAGATCGATCGCATTGAAGTTGCGGGCGAGCGTCGGCGATTTCACCAGATCGGGATTTTCGATCAGCAAGGCCGATACCCCCTCCACCACGTCCGCGTAGAGTTCCGCGGCATTCGCCCGGAGCCGCTCATCAGCATGAGGACGAGAAGATGCTCCTTCCCGTGATCCCGGCCGATCTCGCGTACAGTCGGCTTGCAGTAGCACTCGTATGGCTTCCGGCTCGTCGGGCTGTGCAGATGCCCGTCGAACAGCTTCGCTACGAGCTACCTTGTAGATATTGCAGCGGTGGGCGTGGGAAACTTTTATTCGCCTCTCAGTGCTGCCGGCATTGATGGCCGGCCGTGCGGCCGGGATTGGAGAGAAGCCCGCGTTCATGCTGGGCCTTCCGGCATGGTTATTGCACCGTCTCTAATATGGTGGTGCGACGGATGCATTGTGCTTTGAAATCGAACAGTTCGCGTCAATTTGGGCCAGTTGGTCTCGCGATGCATGAGACAGGCAGGTACATTGTCCTGCACTCTGTGGAGGAAGCGGCCGAGGAGCTGCTGAAACATTGGCCTACCGATGACGGCGAGGCCTATTTCGAGGCCATAAAGACCTGCTTCGACGGGATGCACGGCAAGGCCACGCCGGAGCAGGTTCGCCGCGCGCTCATCAGGGCAGCGATCGAGGCGAACATCATGGTCGTGTCCTAACGTCACGCTCTCTCTCTCTCTCTCTCTCCGATCCGCTCGACCTCGGTGGCTCTCCCCTTGCCGAAGAGACCGTTCAACCCGCCCAGCGCTGCCGGCTTCTTTGTTGCCGGACCAGTCAAGCTCTCCGACACGATTGGGCCATTTAGATATTCCTTGAACGCCTCTCCCGCCGCTGCATGAACCTCCCCGGCCGTCGCAAAGATGATGTCGTGCTTTCCACTCCGGGGAATGAAATTCTTCGGGTGGTGAACCATCCGATAGAAGGCGATGAACCCGCCGTGGACAAGCATCGATCCGAGGTCGAACGTGTTCATGCCTTCGCTCCTGAGGATTTCGAGGGAACTATGACAGTGCCAGCGGAATTGGTTTGCAATCGACCTCGCTTCACCAGGGGAGTGAACAATGCTGGTAACCCGCTGGAAACAACCGCTCGTGCTTGAAAACCAAGGCCTTCGAATAACGGTCGGCTCCGCCGAGGAGGCTATGAACTGGCTTATCCACGAGCCGAACCAGCGCAGCGACAGATGGAAACATGCCTGGCACACATGCCGAGCGGTGCATGAGGGTAGGCTTCCTCCCGAGGAGGCCCGCTCTGCCGTTCGGCTCGCGGCGGAAGGAACCCGGCAGTAAGCCTTCCAAAATCTCCGACCTGAGGCTGCGTTGGGTCCGCATCAGGTGCATCAGAACAACCCCCTTGCGTTCCCAGCCTGCTTGAAGCTCGGGCCGGAGCTGGTTAATTTACCGTCCCAGGATATTTCCTTCCGGCGCGGAAACTCGCTTTTGCGGGATAGCGAAAGGTAAGGTCGGCCTTGCCGGTGACGCGGTTCATGGCGTCTTCCCAGATCGGATAGTCATCGGAGGTTTCGACCGGCTCCATGCCGGCGACGATCCGACGGGCTTCTAAGGCGGCGAGAACCTGATCAGCGTCCTTGTCCATGTTGCCGACGAAGTCGCGACAC
Organism: Neorhizobium descurainiae; assembly: GCF_051400715.1. Lineage (NCBI taxonomy): Bacteria > Pseudomonadati > Pseudomonadota > Alphaproteobacteria > Hyphomicrobiales > Rhizobiaceae > Neorhizobium > Neorhizobium descurainiae. Next base: position 13,461 of record NZ_JBLFFK010000042.1, on the reverse strand, counting down.
GTCGGGCGCCGGTTCATCGCCGCATTCAGGCGTTCCTGAAGGTGCCGCCCTGATAATCCTGGAAGGTCGATTTCTTCAGATGAATGAGCGCGATGATCGGGATATCGTGCTTCTGCGCCATGTCCTTGAGGATCGAGGTGGCGCGCTGGCCTGCTTAAACTCATCCCTCGTATTCCATCTTGCCGGTCCAATGGATCTTGCCGATGTGGTCGAGGAAGAAGGCTTCGATGCCATGCTCTCCAAGGAGGCGGCAATCTTCTGGTCGATCTGGCCCCGCGTCATGCACCTCGCAGTCGATATCCACGTGCTTGAGGCGCTTCATGTTCCCGCCGGCCGAGGTAGCTCGTCAACCTCGATATCGCTCACAGAGCCACGCTGCTGGCGCGTGGAGGATATTCCGGTCGGCGGGTCTTCTTCCTCATGACGAACTGCAGACGGCTCATTTCGCCGCCATGGAGAGCATCGCGATAGAAGGATTCATGTTGCCACCCTCGCGCGGAAGTGAGGAATCTTCTAGTCTGCTTCCGGCAATTGAAGGATGAACTTGATGCAGACGCCTTGGACCAAGCCGGTTGTTATCGCTATCGGTGAGCCCCCGGTCGAGACGACGGTCAGCACTACACAGAGCGCTTCGTGGGCTCTTATTGAGGACTGGCCGGCCGAAGAAGGCCCGGCACTGACACGTGCTCTCGCGATGTGCGTCGGGGTTCTGGAACAAAAGAACAAGCCCGAGGAGGCCAGAGACGCCTTTGTCGAGGCGGCCAGAGAGGCTGGCGTGTTGGTGAGTGCATAAGCGGTTCATGCGGCCGCCTCACGGTACGCTGCATAGTCCTTAGACGCTCAAGCTTCTTCCGGCATGGAGCAATCCAACCGCGGGTGTCACATGTCGTGTAGCCATTGCTGCTGATGCAGTTGAGCGCCGCTCTTCCGGCAAACTCTCTGTTGCAGCACGCGCCAATTGCTCGGCGGTTCTGAAACCGACCCGCAATAGCCTCTCGCCTTCGGATGATCCTTCGGCGCCGGATGGACTGCGCTCCGCAAAGATGCGAACACGCGCTTGCTGGCTGGCGCGGTAATGCTCGCTCATCCGACCAAATGGCGATCCTGTTAGGTCAACTGCCAGTGAAATTTCACCATCGCGTAGAGCGAGTGACGAGCACTCCCGGCTGTTTGGAGTGCTCGACCACCGAAACCATCGTCTCAAGCTCTTCGGTTCCGAACCCTGTGTCAGAACGGATGCCTGCTATCGGCATAGAAGGCGCGGTTGAAGGGAGTCTCAAAAGAATATGAAACGTAACGCGGCTTCTGTGGCGCGGCCTTCTCGGCAAGCGCGTTCAAGGCTTTCGCGGTGGTGTCGCCCCACCTACCCGTGTCGAGCCGGTCGATCATCGCCTGAATCGCGGCCTCGGCCTCCGAGACCTCAGTCTTGCAGTGACCTGAAGCCTCTAGGAAAGCCCGGCGATAAAGTCATCATGACCAGCCCGCTTGACCGCCATGGCATAACCTTCGGACAGGTGTGGCGGAAGTAGCGCGTCCCCCAGCCCATGGATGTGAAGAAGCGGGACCTTGACGTCGCCCCCGATAAGCCGGCCCGGCTGCAGCCAATAATTCACACCCTCCTCGGAGCCCTCAATACGAGGCTGGGCGTTGATCTTCTCGAGATCCTTCTCGAGCGAGGCCTTACCGAGACCCGCTTTTTCGTAGAGCTGCTCGACGATTTTCTTTTGGCGCGCGTCGGCGCCCTTCTGGTAGAACTCCTTGTAGTCAATCCCCGTGTTCCATGAGGCCAGACCGGCGGGGTTGTCGTAGAGCTGACGCCGCTTGACAGAGTTGGCGAGCCCGTCGCTTGCGGACTTAACCATCGCCTGCTCCAGCGCAGCCAGATCGTTTGCGTCAGGTTTCGGCGGCGTATCATCAATAGAGCCCCAGGTGGGCCACTGCGACACCGCTACGGCCAACGCGATGCGCGCGCGCTCCTCTGGACTGGCCTGCGCCTTGTCCAGGACTGCCTTCCACGCCTCATAGGCAGCCGGCAAAGCCGAATTAGGAACAGGGGCGACCAACAGATCAGACCCAGGCGCCAGCAATGCCTTTAGAGCGAATGGCAGATCCAGCCAGGCATTGGCGACAGCCATGCTGCCGGTGCCCCGGGCGTTGAAGGCGACAGCTCCGTTGATCTTGTCCGGATGCCGTTCGGCTATGGCGAGGGTGATATAACCACCGCCGGAACATCCATACTGGATGACGTGCTTGGCCTTGCCATACTTCTTTGAGAAGAGGTCGATGACCGAAGCCTGGGCGTCAAGTTCGGTTAGCGGATCGTGCCGCGTCATCCTTTCGGGATGACGGCCGGTGCCAATATAGGCATATCCCTTTGCAAGAAGATCGACCGCAAGCGGCGTATTCCGGTTGGTCACGGAGTCAAGATCGCTGATGACGATGCCGTTCCAGTTCAGCGGCATCGACATCTGATATGGGAAGCCGGAAGGCAATGTTCCCTCGTCGCGGTTGCCCATTTGGTTTTGTAGCCGGGCAGGCTGCCGTTGCGATCCACATTAACGTGCAGGCTGCAATCTGGAGCGGGCGTGCCGACGTTGACGATCGGCTTTGACGCATCTTGCGCACTGGCTTGCGACGACAAAAGGGCGAGTGTGACTGCGGTGAGAGCAACAGTCGATTTCATATAGTCCTCCTTTGGTCCTGCACCGGGGTCCGCCACCTGCGGCACGTGTTGAGTTGAAGGCACCCGCTTGTTCGACCTGCGGGCGGCCGCCGCCAACCCCAAACGTATGGGTCGGCGGCGCTGAAACCACGGCGTCATCGGCGGCAAAGGACCGCTGCCTTGGCCTTGGCGGCTTCGTTGGCCTTGTCGGGCGGCAGGAAGTCGATCCTCCCCGTCAGTTTCACGAGACGCGCCGCATCGTCGGGCAGAAGCATCCGATCCATGACCTGCTGATCGGCAAGATCCCGCACCAGGCATTGATATCCTTCAGCAGTGCCGTACCGCTCCTCCAATGAAGGATGCGGGTCATTTGCCGCCTCCCGCTCCTTCCTCGTTTCGAAGAACGGGACATATCCGGCCGTCAAGCCGCCGCCGCAGGGCTGCCCCTTGAAGAAACCCGATCTGGAGGCATTCCAGCCCGTGTAAGTGCCGAGCGGCGCCTGATGCAGGACGGATGGAAGACCGGACGTTTCGTTGCCATCGGCATCGACCTTCGGCATGAACGGTGGAATGATCCGCCTGATTGCTGGCGGCTGATTGACCATAACCCCGGAGAAGTCGTTGTAGTTGAGATCTGGACCGAAATCGTAGTCCATCAGACCGATGGCCAGGCCGTCTGGCCCGAGGCTTCCCGGGATTTTGGGATACCCCATGGCAGCTGCGGTATTGGCCACCAGATCGCCCGACGACAGTTTCGGATAGGAACTGGGGGGCGGCTCGGTTCCTTTTGCAACCCAGTCGACAAGAGCGACGGTGAGGGCCCGCATCTGCTCGATCTGCGAGTTTGGGTTTTCCGAAAGCACACAAGTCTTGCTGCCTGGTCCGGCGAGCGCGAACGTCGTCGCTTCCGCGCCACCGTGGGTATTGCCCGGAAAATAGTATCTGCGAACATTCTCCGGCAGTGGAAGATCGTTTTTGCCGTCGGTTCCGGTCAGGGCGATCGAAAAGAGCCGCGCGTTGAACTCGGCTGCGCCGAAGGTCTCGAAAATTTTCGGGCATGTCTTGCTGGCCGTGCAACGGGAAAGCAGGCCCTGAGACTTGCGGCCGCGCACGTTGTCTTCGTAGTCGTTCCACCACGACACGCCTTCGCCGCCCGGCTCGTAGAGCGTGCCGGAGCCGTTTGGTACGCCAAAGCGGACATTGATCGTTGTCAGGCGGCCAGCAATATGCGGGTTGGCGCCATCGAAGACGATACGATGCCTTTCGTCCTCGTTGAAGCCGAGCAGGAGAAACGTCTTCAGCGTGTTGCCCGACTGTGAGACGCCCTTGATGATCGAATGGTTGATCTTTCCAGCAACTGGATTGGCTTTATCGTCGCTGTACCGGAAATAAGAGGCCAGATCGCGCATTCCGGCAAGTCCCAGCCCAAGAACGAGCGGATCCTTGGCATCATAGACGACTTCGTACAGATACGCCGGATCAAATCCCCCTTTTAAACACAGCTTGCGCGGATCGGGCTTGCCAGGAAATTCGGTCTTGCTGCAGTCGGCGAATGCCCAATCGGAAGGTCGGACTTGCTCTACCGGCCCTAATTCTCCGCTGCGCTTTTCCCACGTCTTCTTGACGAGTTTCGCCTTGGTCGTGTCGACAGACGCCGCATCATAAGGGATGACGCGACCGAGAATGGCAAGGGGTACGGTATTCGTGCCCGGTTTCGGGTCCACGATCCTGGCGAGCACCTTCCCCGTAATGGGACTGCCGTCCTTGTTGCGAGCGACAGGAACCTTTGCAGTATAGTTGGTCGCAGTTGGCGCGATATCGCCCTGCCGACCGCTCAGCAGTTGCACGTGGCCATAGGGATTGGCCGAGACGGTGCCTGTGCTGCGGTTGACGATGTCGTACCATAAGACGCCGCTCGCCCTATCCATGTCCTTCGGCTTGGCGAGCGTGAACTTCGTCTCGTATTCGACGAGACCTTCGGCATTTCGGGGAGCGTTTTGAATGTCCGTTATGATCGAATTGAGAGGATCCTGAGGGTCAACTGCTCCAAAGGCGCGTCCGGTGATCAACTCGTAGCTGCCGATCTCATTCGATTGATCTGCGTCGTTCGAGACAGCGACCGTGCTGTCAATTTCGATCCGCTTGATCTGCGCAGATACCGGCAAGGCTGTGGGAACAAGGCTGATGCCTGCGAAGAGTAAACTGGGCAGCCGTCTGCGGCTGGCGGCCGCCACGGAAAGCTCGGTATCATATATCTCCTCCTCAAGCGCCTCTCTCCTCTGGCGCGTGACAGAAGCGTAGGTCGGAAAGCTGACAACAAGCTGACATCGACGAAATCGTCCTCTCCAAGCCGGAGGTGATTTCGGCAGCCCAGCAGCCGAGGGGATTGTTGTCAGTTCCAAGGTCACGCGACCGCCGCAGCGTAGTCGTTCAGGAAGCACGGGTCGGCTCGCCTTCGAACACGTCTGGCGCGGCCCGATCCGAGCTTACCGGCTTCCAGAGCGTCAAGCAGCGCATCTTCGTCGACGTGGGACGCACGTGAGATATTGATCGGCATGCGATTTGCTGCAGTTAAGAGCGAGTAACAGGCAGTCCTCCAAGCCCTCCCATGCCTCAATCAATGGCGCTGCAAATCGAGATGGGTGGTGACAATCGACTGGCCAGATTCCGGGTCTTGGTCGATCGTGCGAATGCGAAGTCCGTCCTCTCCAACCTTTTCGATCGTCATTCTCGCTTTCCGGTCGCCGTAAATTTCATTTGCCCAGGCGACATCGAATTTGATGATGTTTCCTTCGCGGCGACCTTCGAGTTGGGACGGCCGGCCTGACACTCCGACATAATTGCCGGAATAGACAGATCCTGACACCTTGACGTCGGCGGTGAAACTGCGGGTGACAATGGCAAGTGCACGGCATGTGCCACGCATCGAAAAACTGGATGACCGGGCGTCAGATCGCATGTTGCATGAGACGTCCACATCGTTCCCGTTGAGTTTCGTCAGAACCTTGCCCCCGCCAGTCCATCGGCCCTCGATCGACTTCAGGAAGTCTTCTTCGGATGCCGACGCTCCCGAGGATAGGAGCAAACCGACAGCAAGAGCGACAAGTGAAGATACACGCATCGGAGCATCTCCTTTTAAACAGCAACAGAACCTCCTCTCTCGATCGTTTGTTCCAGTCACCTGCCACACCTCCTTAGAGATGCTCTAGGCGAGGGCGAGAAGGCGACGTAGCAGCGAGCGCATATCTGGCGCCTTCCATTGCCTTCAGCCTGCTTGATCTCTACCTACAGGCGATGAAGACAAATAACCGCGCTAATGCCCCGAGGCTGCGATGGGCTGGCTGATCGGCTGCATAGGTGTCGCAATCATCTTCTATTTCTCACCCAGAACCGGCGTCGTGGCGATCGCCTTTCTCGCCCTGGTCTGGATCGGACTTTGGCTCGTTACGGACCGGAAGGCTGAGCAGGCATCGAACCGATCGGTCTTCATCGCAGCGAGCACCGATCAGCAATTGTGCCCCAACCCTGCGCTTCCAGTATCGGTCAGCGTCACCAACTCCGCCGGCAGATCCCTTGAAACCGTTTCGTTCAATCTCGTTGCTAGAGAGAATGAGGTAAGCTCGATCGTCTATAGGGCATCACATACTGTCGACAAGACCATCCCGCCAGGAGACAGCTTCTCCACCTGTTACGGGCTGAACCCGCTATCATTCGCCATACGCACCATTCGTTACGAGGCGCGCGAGTTGAACTGGTCCGCTGAAGTCTCTCTCACCCGGTTTGCAGGCCAGTGATGTCGCAGATATCCTGTCTCACTCCCCCTCCAATCCGCTCAGCCGCTTTGGCGGATTTTGCACCTCGCAAGAAACCTTTTCTCAATTCACCGTTGGATGCACGGGAACGTGCACGCATGAGGGAGCCGCCGGTATTCGGCTCGCCGGAACGGCAAATGACGTCGCTGATTGCGTCGGCTGTCCCTGTGGGCCTTGGGCCTTAGTAATTCAGGAACCATCGTCCGGGGCCCACGGGCCAAAAGTCCGAGACAGGATAAGACCTAAGCCTGCCCCTGGAACATCGCTACTCCTGGAGAGGTTCGTTCTTCGGCTTCGCTGCCAGACGCTAGCCCCGAAGCTTTAGGAAAACCAAGGAGATAAAAATGAAAATCGTGAAACACGTTGCGCTTGCCGGCGCACTTCTCGCGGGAACAACCTTATCCGCTTTTGCCCAGTCCAGTAGCACAGTGGGCACCGGAGGAACGTCAGCCGGAGGCGGAACTTCCAGCAGCACCATAGGTACCGGTGGCAGTTCCGCGGGAGGGGCAACCTGTCCTCCGGGCAGCAGCAATTGTGGCCAAGGCTCCGCCTCAACCCTCGGCACGGGCGGATCCTCGGCAGGCGGGGGCACCTCAAGTAGCTCAGTCGGAACCGGTGGTTCCGCTGCGGGTTCCGGCAGCGGCTCAGGGTCGGCGTCGACGCTGGGAACCGGCGGCACGTCCGCCCGCGACGGACAGTCCAGCAGTTCGGTCGGCACTGGCGGCTCGGCTGCGGGCTCCGGAAGTGGATCTGGTTCTGCCTCGACACTTGGCACCGGTGGCACCTCGGCGAAGGATGGCACATCAACAAGCTCAGTTGGCACCGGCGGAAGCTCGGCTGGCAGCGCGGGAATGGAACATGGGCAGGGTAAGAAGGCATGTCCTCCGGGCCAGGCTAAGAAGGACGGCGGCAGCTGCTAATCCATCCAGCAGGGCGGAGGCGGTTTCGCATCCGCCCTTTTCAAGGAGGACCGGGTATGACCTCGGCATCAATCTCAACTAGGTCCACTTTCACCCTGTCGACGATCGCGATGGTGATCGCCGCAGGAGCAGCGTGTGCCAATGAAACTATCAAGCTCGACGATGGAACCACATGCACGATCATCGAAAACAAGGGATCGGTCGGTAACGGCACGTCGACGTCAATCACAGCAGGAGGCGGAAGCGTCTCATCCTCGACGACTGCCGACGGAAAAACGACAACGATGCACACGGGCGGCGGTTCGGCATCGTCGAGCTCCGGTTGGTCGTCCACGGGTAGCGCGACTGGAAGTCAAGCGTTCTCGACCGCCAGCGTCACGCGCCCCGATGGATCCGTAATCACCCGTCGCTCGGACGGCACCTGTGACATCACCAAACCGACCAAGTGAAGGAGAAAACCATGTTCAAAATGATCGCATTGGTGAGTGCGGCCTTCCTATCCTCGGTCATTGCCGCACCAGCATTCGCACAAGATTGCAATGCGGCGGGCACGGTCGGCTCTGGGGGTAGCGCCGCGGCTGGTGGGACTTCGGCCAGCACACTTGGTACAGCCGGGGCCTGTCAGACCGATGATGGGACCACCGCCTCCATTGGTTCTGGCGGGAGTGCCGCTGCGGCCGACGGCAAAGCCAAAAGCCAGACGAAGGTGAACGAAAACCCGAACCAGTTAAAGGCGCAATCCAAGGCGCAGGCGATGGATCAGGGTACATTCAGCAAATCGCAGACGAAAACCCGCGTAAAGGACAATGAGTTGCAGAGCAAGACGCGCACCATGTCCCACGTGCCCGGGGAAAAGCCGGTCAAAAGCACTACGGGAAGCAATGTCATCTTGCCTCAGCAGTAGCGGCTTCTGCATCGGTCTTCAGTCCATCGCAAATATATGAGCTATTGAGCGCCGGCAGCAAGCCGCTGGCGCTCAATGCGGTCGATCCGCTCTCCCAATAAAGCAGGATGCAGTCGAGCCTGCGCGGCACCTAGCCATCCCGCAGTTCGTTGATCCATCGTGCCATACGTATCTCCGATGTTGATGAAGTGGAACCTTGATTTCTTCGCCGCGTTAATTTTCGCCGCGGCGTAATAGCTTCTTCACCGGCGCTCGCGGTGAGGTCCGGCGCATCCGCCTTCCTTAGTGCGCCGGCCTCTTCTGTCTCATTTCCACACAAAACTGTGGATGTTTACGAAGCGTTAGCCATGCGCGCTAACGCAGCTTGAACCAATATCGCCGCCGCGAGAGGCTCCGACGGCCGTAGGGACCGTTCCGTTACCCACCTGCGGCAAGAGGTCCGGCACGTACCCCCCTCTGGTGCCGGGCCTCGCCTTTGGAACGCAGCGGGCACGCCGCAGTTAGAAGAAGCTGCAGCATGGACTCCTGCCCTCCGCAGGGCTGCGGCCGGAGGTCGGTTGCGTTGCCCATTCGCGCCGGCCTCTCGCAGCTTTGCGCCAGCGTCCTACAACTATGAATGCCGCATGGGTTACCTCCGATGATATCAATGACTTGGGCCATGTGAACAAGACCGTATATCTGCGATGGTCCAAGAAGCGACTATCCTACTGGAGGCAGATATGACCGGCCGAACGGTCGACCGATGTCTCTGTTTTGCTGAGGCGAAGAGGTGACAGCCTAAATCCGAAACTCCTGGTGCAGCATCGGTGCCGAAACCCGAGAGCCTGCCCCGCCTGCCGGACGATATTGTTCGCCGCTTCTTGCCGGCATAATCATACCCTTCCGATTACCTCCTTTCGGTATCAAGACGTTCGACCGAAGGGGCCACGTCATTGCCCTGGAACTTCTGTGTTCCAATTGGGTTTGGTGCGCACCGGATTTGAAAAACATGGAGGAACACAACATGGGTCGCGGTATTCTTCTCTGGCTTTTGGGCGTTCCGCTCCCAATCATCATCCTTCTCGTACTCTTCATGCGATAGGAGCGGGACATGCCAGCTTATCATTCAGGCGTTCCGGATATTGGCGTCGAGTCCTCAGTTCCAGCCCTGGCATGGGGTCCGGTAATCGGGGGCGCCGTAGCGGCGGCGGGGATAAGCCTCATCCTCCTTCTCTTGGGTTCGGGTGTGGGGTTAACGATGGTCTCCCCCTGGGCCGGAGAAAGCGCGTCTTTCACGGCCGTAGGTGTGACGGCAGCCATTTGGTTCGTCGTTGTCCAATGGCTCTCATCGGCAATTGGAGGTTATCTGACGGGCCGCCTCAGAACGAAATGGGCCGGCATCCACACCGACGAGGTCTTCTTTCGTGACACGGCCCACGGGTTCCTCAGCTGGGCTCTGGCCACGGTCGTGGTTGCCGGGCTCGCGGGATCTGCGTTTACCTCCCTGATCGGTGCCGGCGTTCAGTCCCTTGCGTCCGCAGCATCTACCGCGACAATTGCCGGTGCCGCTTCATCGGATGGAAGAGAGGCCTCAGGTCCCGACCTTAGCACGAGCTATTTCACAGATGCTCTGCTTCGGCCCCAAGATCTTCAAGCACGAGCTGAAACGGACAACGCCGCCGCAGCAGCAGAGGTCTCAAGGATACTGATGAATGGCGCCACGCAAGGCGGTGTACCCGAGCAAGACAGGGCGTATTTGGCAGCGATTGTGGCCTCCCGTGCGGGGTTACCGCCGGAAGAAGCGCGCGCACGCGTTGACAATGTGCTCCAGCAGGCGGAAGACGCGAAAAACGCCGCTCAGCAGAAAGCCGACGAGGCACGACAAGGTGCGGCCACCACCGCTTTGTTAGGGGCTCTTTCTCTGCTTGTCGGAGCATTCATCGCCTCCGCGGCCGCAGCTCTCGGTGGGCATCAGCGCGACGATGAAAAAGCCGCGATTGCGCAATCCTGAGAATTGATCGCGATGGTGATCCCGTCCGGCGCGGCAGATAACCTCATACCTCTTCGTAGCTTGCACCGCCCGCTCCGGCGGGCTTCTTTTCGCCCGCCGTTTGGAACAATCCCTATCGCTGCGACTTCCTCCCCAAAAGGGAGGAAGCAATGTCATCTGAATGGCCTTTGTTCATCATGCAGGCAGCGGTGCTCTTCTTGTTCGCCGGGTGCCTTTTCATCAAGGCGTGATCTATTCAGTTCGGAGTCTGATGTGCTGAAGGTCGCAATTTTTCTGCTGGTTGGCCCGGCGACCGGGGAACGGGATGGTCTTCGAGCCTGAATTCTCGTTCATGCCGGTCTCCCCGCTTCCTATGCGCACGATCCATGTGCCCCACGTCGGAAGGCCGCAATCGAAGCGACCGCCATCCGACGCCCTCCGTCGCAAGCGTACGCACAACAAGCCTCAAACTTTACCAAAGCGGTTCTCGCAACCTGGGCGTCTACACGATCCCCCATAGCGGCGGGAGACTGAAGTCCCCAGGCCCGTTACAGGAGCGACATCTCTTCTCCACCTGCTCTTCCAGTTGCTCCTCCTCGGAGCCGGAACGTTTTCCATAACGAGCGGTTTGGTTCACCTGGACAAAGCACAAGGAGGAGAAGATCATGGATTGGAATCAGGTTGAAGGCAACTGGAAGCAGATGAAGGGCAAGGTCAAGGAGCAGTGGGGCAAACTCACCGATGATGACCTTGATCAGATTGCCGGCAAGCGAGATCAACTTGAAGGCAAGATACAAGAACGCTACGGCTACCAGAAAGATCAGGCCCGAAAAGAGCTCGACGCCTGGTACGGCCGCCAGAACTTCCACTGATCAAAGCGCCCCGCCTCGGCGGGGCTTCCGTCTGGAAAGGCAGTTGCCGCAAGATAGGCAAGCGGCGTCTCCTCAATAGTGGAGCGGTGCGCAACTCCCTGCCACCTCGCAGGTCCGACGTGTTTTAAGACGGGGAACCGTGATGACGCCCAATCTCGAAGAGCGGTATGCGATCGTGCGGGAAGAAGATGGGTCGTGGTCTGTCATCGATACCTACACGGAGCTTGCCGTGGTCATCCGCGGTGAAGCGCTGGCGTTTCTAGAGCATGCAAATGCGGTCGGCCTCGCCGAGATTTTGAATCGCGAAGAGCTCGTCCTTTCACGGCCAATCATCCACTAAAGGTCGGAAGCCCTCGACGATGGGGCGCTGAGGCAACTACCCCTTCCGGAGAGGTTGCGCCCTCTGTACGCTAGCGTACATTCTACGCTCCCCTAATCCGAGCAGCTAACGCCTCGCCATTGAAGAAAGACCCGCATAGGGGACACTTGCGCGGGCCTTTGATGTCAAGGCCACGGCTTTACAAGCAAACTTGCAATGCCATTCATCGCCTGTTAACTGCCGAGCATTCGTGTGCGGCCGGCGCCGCACTGGCCGGCTTCTCCTACCCACCGCATCGGTACTGTTGAAGCCGGCCGCGGTGAGATCGAGACGAGCGCCCGGATGCATCGAAGCTCGTGCCGGAGAAAACATCTGCACATCATATGACGGGAACTATGGAGGCAAACCACGGTTAGACATGAGCCGCGAGAGTAGTGTTCTCTCCCGAACATACCCCATACCCCTCCCGCAGCTCTCGCGGCACCTCACCTACCGCTTTTGGATGAGTTGAAGCCTTGGTACGGAAGTGTAAAATCCCCCTCTCCATCAGATCACAACGATCGATTTACCCTTTTGGAGGGGTGCCTAATGCTTTGGGTGGCCTGCGCGGTGGCGCGGTCGGCGGGTCATCCAAAGCATGACATCCACTTCGGAGAGAGGCCCGCGTGGGGGCACGGGCGCGGGCGCTTTGTTAGGCACTGGACTCCCCGACTCTAAAAGCCTAGCCTGCCTCCATCGTCAGCAACAGATCATGTGGGCGCTGACGGCTGAGGGTTCTGCCCCCCGCCTGCGAATTGCGGGAGAAATCCCCAGTCAGGTAAACCAGTGGCGCAGGAATTATGCCCGGTCTGTAACAAGCTGTTTCTTCTCTTCTACGTTGACGACCAGACGCTAACGCCGAACGACGTGACAGTCTCCTGTCCCTACGGGGGGCATCTGGTCCGCGTTGAGCACACCACGCGAAAATATTTGGTCCAGGCTCTACCTCAACCTCGCGGCACCGCAGAAGGCATCAACAACCATCCCCACGAGAGCCTCATCCCTTTACCGAAGCTCGGCGGTGATTGAACCAGCAGGCAAGCGACGCCGACGATATTGCGGGGAGAAGCTGCAACCGAACTTCAGCGGACCTCCCCGTGCCGAGCATTCCTCGTTGGTCCGGACCGAGGCGGAACCTAAAGCTCTTCCGGCGGTCAGACCGCATAGTCGCAGGACGCTGACCTTCGGGCATTCGCGGAAGTGTCGAGATCCGGCTGCTCTTGTCTTTCTCATCATGTCATGCGTTCTTGGGATGAAACCGTGGAAAGCAACGGGGAGCGACAATCATGAAAGCATCTGCTACACGCGAATTCATACTTAGTGTCGGCGTCTTCCTGCTGATCGTCATTGGCATAGTGGCCGCCGTCGAGTGGATGATCGCGTAGGCAATCAACGCCCCCCTCCGTGCCGAGTGCATTCGTCGCCGGTTTAGACAGACGCCGCGCAGATGCCGACCACCGTCCGGTCGATCTTGCGCTGATCCGCCGGTGTCGCGCCTCTGGCGCCGATGAGATCAGTCCTGACCACTCGGCGCAGGCCCGCGACATTTCCGGGCACCGAAATCGTACAGACCGCCTCCGTCAATACAATCGCGGTAATCAAAGCGATTGATCACCAGCGTCATTGTTCTGCCTTTCGATGGATTGCGGACGTGTCGCCGCCGGTCTCCAGACCAGCCGGCGATGAGAACGAGGATGACGAGCGGCGCCCAGGATGCGAGGGGTCGAGGCCGTGTCACGCCTCACCCGGCGAACGCTCGCGCCGACCGCGCCGCAGCCTGCAACGGCGACATCGGTCATCGGTCCGGGTAGTCGCCTCGGGCGGGTGGCTTGCGACAGACACACCCTTAGCCCAGAGGCCGCATTCGGCGAAGCGGCATCCTAGGACCCTATTGTCCTGTCCCGCAAATAGCTTTACAAATGATCGAAACGGGCAGAAGATTCGTTCACTGCAAGGAGAACGGA
>NZ_JBLFFK010000041.1:0-20300 GCF_051400715.1 Neorhizobium descurainiae | reverse complement strand
AGAAGCGTCCATTTCACAGGTATCGTTCACCTCATCGCAGCAATGATATGGATGCGATGAATGTCGATCCGACCTAGTGCGGCAGGGCAACCCCATGCAACTCACTGGATACAGATCGGTCGCACAGACAAACGGCTGCGTTCTGGTGGTCATTCGTGACCAGTTCCAGCACCGATCCGCTGTCGAGTTGGGCGTGCCGGAGGAGCGGATCCTGATCTTGGAGACCTATGCCGACGCGGCAACTGCCGTATTGGATGGACGCGCGGATGCTTATGCGAGCGTGGCACGGGCGCATGGCGGGTACCTGGAACAGAACAAAAGCCTGTCCCTGGAGACCGTGATCGTCGGTCGCGATGAGAAGGAACCGGCATTCGGTTCGTTTGCATTCAACAAGTCCGATGAGGCGTTCAGACAGACGATCGACGAGGCGCTTCTGGCCTATCTTGGTTCGGAGCAGCATCGAGCGATGATGAAGACGTTTGGCTTTGATGACGCCGAAATCGATCTGGTCGCAGGCTAGGGAAAGCCGCCTCCCTTGCTCAAGTCGAGCGCTCCAAAATTTTTCTCGAAATCGGCCGTGCCTTTCAGGTTTTGGTAACCAGGATGGGTAACCATAACAGTCAGTAAATTCGTTTGAGTACAGCGTAGCGAGTATCTTATGGCAGCAGTTCTTCCGCTGGCCGACCTGCAGCGGCAGGTCCGTCCGGACACCTGGCTCAATTCCATCATCAAGGGTGACTGCGTCGCCGCTCTGGAGGCCCTGCCGGATCATTCCGTTGATGCGATCTTCGCCGATCCCCCGTACAACCTGCAGCTCGGCGGCACGCTGCACCGCCCCGACCAATCGCTGGTCGATGCGGTCGACGACGAATGGGACCAGTTCGCCTCGTTCGAGGCCTACGACGCCTTCACCCGCGCCTGGCTGCTCGCCTGCCGCCGCGTCCTGAAGCCGAACGGCACGATCTGGGTCATCGGCTCCTATCACAACATCTTCCGCGTCGGCGCGATCATGCAGGACCTGAATTTCTGGCTCCTGAACGACATCGTCTGGCGCAAGACCAATCCCATGCCGAATTTCAAGGGCCGCCGCTTCCAGAACGCCCATGAGACGATGATCTGGGCAAGCCGCGACGCCAAGGCGAAGGGCTATACTTTCAACTACGATGCGCTGAAGGCGTCGAACGACGACGTGCAGATGCGTTCCGACTGGCTCTTTCCGATCTGCTCCGGCTCCGAACGGCTGAAGGGCGGGGACGGCAAGAAGGTCCATCCGACCCAGAAGCCGGAAGCGCTGCTTGCCCGCGTCATCATGGCCTCCACCAGGCCGGGGGACGTCATCCTCGATCCCTTTTTCGGCTCCGGCACGACCGGTGCGGTGGCCAGGCGTCTTGGCCGCAATTTCGTCGGGATTGAACGCGAACAGGATTACATCGATGCGGCTGCCGCCCGCATCGCGGCCGTCGAACCGCTCGGCAAGGCGGAGCTGACGGTCATGACCGGCAAGAAGGCGGAGCCTCGCGTCGCCTTCAACACGCTGGTTGAAGCAGGCCTCGTCCGGCCCGGTCAGGTGCTGACCGATGCCAGACGCCGTTGGAGCGCGATCATACGCGCCGACGGCACGCTTGCGGCCAACGGCGAAGCAGGTTCCATTCATCGCCTTGGCGCGAAAGTGCAGGGCCTTGATGCCTGCAACGGATGGACGTTCTGGCACTTCGACGACGGGCAATCCTTGAAGCCCATCGACGAACTCAGAGCCGTGATCCGGAACGACCTGGCGAAATTGGACTGATCCACCAGTCCTGCCAGATCGCACGCATTCCTGGTCCGGTCATGTACCTCTAGTCCCGGACGAGGATAATTGGCGCCCGGGGAGGCTGACCCCGGGCGCCATTTCTTTTCAGACGTTCACGCCGTAGCTGGCGAGGTCCTTTTTCAGCGTTTCCGGATCCTTGAAATGTACCGCCTGCCAGCCGGCGGCGCGCGCGCCTTCGACATTCGCCTGGGAATCGTCGATGAAGATCGTCGCTTGCGGCGTCAGGTTGAAATCGCAGGCATGCTTCTCATAGATCGCGACATCCGGCTTGATGAGGCCGATCTCGCCGGAAACGGTGACGCCGCGGGGCTTGTTCAGGAAGGGGAAAATCTTCCTTGCATGGACGAAAGTGTCGGCGGCGAAATTGGTGAGCATCGTCACGTCGCGGCCCTTATCGATCAGGCTTTCCATGATCGCGACGGAGCCGTCATAGGCGTGCGGCACCATCTCGTGCCAGTATTTGCGGAAGGCGCGGATCTGCTCCTCCCGTTCCGGATGTTTTTCGATCAGCAGCGTTTCGGCCTCTTCCCATTTCCGGCCGCGATCCTGTTCCAGGTTCCATTCGTGGGTGCAGACGTTGAGGAAGAACCACTTGCGTTCCTCCTCGTCGGGAATGATGCGGCTGTAGGGGATGTTGGGATCGTAGTGGATCAGCACCTTGCCGATGTCGAAGACGATGTGGTCGATCTTGGCCGCCATGAATGTTTCCTGAGGAATGAAAGGGTCGGAATCAGTTCGGGTGTTTTTCGAAGGCTCGCGGAATAGCCTGTGCGATTGCTTTTTTCATGACAGTCGGCAGCGCCTGGGCCTCAAGATTTGTGACCGGCTCCCACCATCCGTCATCGGTAGCGGTCTTCGGGGTGCGCGCCCGGAAGACGGAGAGCCTGAGCTCGAAATGGGTGAAGACATGGACGACGGTGCCGCAGGCCTGCCAGTCGGCGGGGAAGGGTGCGTGGCCGGTGGTCGTGCCGCCGTCGAGCCGCGAGGTCCAGGCCGTCGTCGGCACTTCCGTCATACCGCCCAGAAGGCCGCTTTCGACGCGCCGCCGCAAAAGCACGTCCCCTTCCGGCGTGACGGCGACGAAGGCCGCGCCTGAGCGCACCGGCTTTTCCTTCTTGGCGGCCTTCACCGGAAACAGTTCCGGATCGTGCCCGGCAAAGGCGAGACAATCGTCGCGGAAGGGACAGAGCGCGCAGGTCGGCCGCTTCGGCGTGCAGATCGTCGCGCCGAGGTCCATCATGGCTTGGGCGAAATCGCCGGGCCGGTCGGCGGGCGTCAGTTCCGCCACTTGCCGCTTCATCAGCGGCTTCGAGCCTGGAAGCGGCGCATCGATGGCGTAGAGCCGGGAGATCACCCGCTCGACATTGCCGTCCATCACCGCGGACTGCCGGTTGAAGGCGATGGCCGCCACCGCTGCGGACGTATAGTCGCCGATGCCGGGAAGCGCCCTCAACCCTTCCTCCGTATCGGGAAAGACGCCGCCATGTTCGGCCGCAACGGCGTCGGCGCATTTCTTGAGGTTGCGTGCGCGAGCGTAGTAACCGAGGCCGGCCCAGGCGGCCATGACGTCCTCGACCGGGGCGGCGGCAAGATCGGTCACCTTCGGCCAGAGCTTGAGGAACTTCGCGAAATAGGGTTTGACCGCCTGCACGGTGGTCTGCTGCAGCATCACTTCCGACAGCCAGACGTGATAGGGATCGGCCCTTTTGCCCGCCTTCGCCGCGGCCGGGCTCACCCGCCAGGGCAGGTCCCGGTGGTGCCGGTCGTACCAGGCCAGAAGACTGCCGGCGAGGTCTGACCTTGATGCTGCAAGGGTTGGGGACGTTTTCATCGGCGGCAAAGATAGTGATCAGGGCATGGTTCGCCAACGGCAAATCCCCTCGAAAGCTGGGGACAGAGGCCTAATTGGACTATGCGGCCTTTGCCGTTGATGACGACCCGGTCAATCGCTGAAGGAGAGAGGAATGATATCGATCACCGGAATTTCCATCGGATCGCTGCCTTATGAGGACTACCTGGCCCCGCTCGTTGCTTTAGTCGTCATAGTGACTGCGCTCACAGCCACTGTGGGCGCGGTATATTTTGTAGGCAGGTACGTGAGACTGGCGATTCGCCAGTGGACGGCGCCCTCGATGCAACCCTTCTACAAAGCTATCGGGCAGGTCTGGAATGCGTTGGTTGGATTTCTCAGACGCTTGCTTACTTACCCTGTATTACCAAATGGCTGGGCAAAATGGCGGCCGATCGGCCTTAGGCAGGCGGTCAAAGCACTTCCTCCTATTTCCGGCTCGCTGCTTTTTATGGGGCTCTTCACATGGGTCACGATAGTTTACGGATGGTACGGGCTCGGAAACCCCAAGCTTTCTCTCGTCATGCATGCGACGATCATCGCCTATCTGATTGCAGCGGTCAGCTTCGCGCGAATGCTAATGGTCAGGGGCGTCAAGATTTGGCACGGCCTGCTCTAGCTTCCTTTCCCAATCGCATTGCAATGTTTATGATGGTGTCTGATTGATTGGATCGGATCGGGAAATGAGCAGCTTGGAACAGATGCACCGTCAGAAAGGACGGCGGGAGTTTCAGATTTCCGAAGTGGCGAACGGCATCATCGATCCGGTGCTGGCCCGCCGGGCCGGCATCTCGACCGCGCTGCTCGGCTCCTGGGACGAGATCGCCGGCGAGGATTTTGCCGATTGCACGCGGCCGGAAAAGATCGCCTGGCCGCGCCGCGACGAAGGCACCGGCGCGGGCGGCGGCCATCAGCCGGGCGTGCTGACGATCGCCTGCGAAGGTGCCCGCGCGCTTTTCCTCACCCATGCGCAGGGCGAGCTGATCGCCCGCATCAACGGCTTTTTCGGCTTTCCGGCGGTGCGCCAGATCCGCATCGTCCAGAAACCCGTATCCCAGACCTTCAAGCACCCGCGCAAGCCCCCGCCCTTGAAGGGGGAGGCTGCGAAGCGGCTTGAGACCATGATGCAGGGCATCGAGAGCGAAGCTTTGAGAAAGGCGGTCGAACGGCTCGGCACCGCCGTCCTGCAGAAGAAACGCAGGGTATGATCTCCGAAGAGCTGCGATCTTCTTGATACACCTCCGATTTGTCACAATTCTTTGAAGAGATTTCCTTATCGACAGCTTGTTCGCGTTCGGGCGCCGCGATACGGAATTGTCGAATTTATTTGAGACCTCTCGCACACGGGTGTTCCATGCAGATGAACGATATCACCATGACCAGGCGCGCGCTTCTTGGCGGAGTGGCCGTGACCGCTCTTTGCCTGGCGCTGCCGCTCGGCGCCTCCGGAGCCTTCGCTCAGGAACTGCCGGAATCCCAGGGCGATGTCGATATGGCCGAGGCCGTGAAGCCCGGCCCGCTGCCGGAAATGGCGCTCGGCGACGAAAAGGCGCCGGTGACGATCATCGAATACATGTCGATGACCTGCCCGCACTGCGCCAACTTCCACAACGTGACTTTCGACACGATCAAGACCAAATATATCGACACCGGCAAGGCGCGTTTCATCATTCGCGAGTTCCCGTTCGATCCGGTCGCGACCGCTGCCTTCATGCTCGCCCGCTGCAACCCGCAGAATCCGGCCGAGCTTGCGACGCCCGCGCAATATTTCCCGATGGTCTCGATGCTCTTCAAGCAGCAGCGCACCTGGGCCGCGCCGGCCGACGGCAATGTCCGCAGCGCCCTTCTTCAAAGTGTCAAGCTTGCAGGTTACTCACAGCAGAGTTTCGAGGCCTGCTTGACGAACCAGAAGCTTCTCGATGAAGTAAACCAAGTCGTAAAGAGAGGGGCGGACGAATTCGGCGTCAATTCCACGCCGACCTTCCTGATCAACGGCAAGAAATATTCGGGAGACATGTCGGTTGAATCCATGTCGGCGCTCATCGACAGCCTGTTGTGAGCACATCTTCCTCAAGAGGAAGGTGAGGGGCGCGGCATGAAATTCAACAAGCTGCGCCTCGTCGGGTTCAAGTCCTTCGTCGAATCGACGGAATTCATCATCGAGCGGGGGCTCACCGGCGTGGTCGGCCCGAACGGCTGCGGCAAGTCGAACCTTGTCGAAGCGCTGCGCTGGGTGATGGGCGAAAACTCCTACAAGAACATGCGCGCGTCCGGCATGGACGACGTGATCTTCTCCGGCTCCGGCAACCGTCCGGCCCGCAATACCGCCGAAGTCGGCCTCTATCTCGACAATTCCGACCGCACGGCGCCCGCCGCCTTCAACGACAGCGACGAGATCCAGGTGACGCGCCGGATCGAGCGCGAGTCTGGCTCCATCTATCGGATCAACGGCAAGGAGGCGCGCGCCAGGGACGTGCAGCTTCTGTTTGCAGATGCCTCGACCGGCGCCCGCTCGCCGTCCATGGTCGGGCAGGGGCGGATCGGCGAGCTCATCCAGGCAAAACCCCAGGCCCGCCGCCAGCTTCTGGAAGAGGCGGCCGGCATTTCCGGCCTGCATTCCCGCCGTCACGAGGCCGAGCTTCGGCTGCGCGCCGCCGAAGGCAATCTCGAACGGCTGGACGACGTGCTGACCCAGCTCGAAACGCAGATCGAGAGCCTGAAGCGGCAGGCCCGTCAGGCGAACCGCTTCAAGACTCTGTCGGCGGATATCCGCGCCCGCGAGGCCATGCTCCTGCATATCCGCTGGGTTCAGGCGAAGGAGGCGGAAGGCGAGGCGGAAAGCGCGCTCAACCAGGTGACGGTCGTGGTCGCCGAGAAGGCGCAGGCGCAGATGGAGGCGGCCAAGCAACAGGCGGTCGCCAGCCTCAAGCTGCCGGAGCTGCGCGAGGAGGAGGCGAAGGCGGGCGCGGCGCTGCAGCGCATCCAGATCGCCCGCGGCCAGTTGGAGGAGGAGGCGAACCGCCTTCTGAAACGGCGCGATGAATTGACCCGCAGGCTTGCCCAGCTCGGCGAGGACCTCCGCCGCGAGGAGCAGCTTGCCGCCGACAATGCCGCCTTCCTCGAAAAGCTCGACCAGGAGGAGGCCGATCTCAACGACATGCTGGCCGATTCCGGTTCGGAAGCGGAGGAGATGCGCGAGGCCTTCGAGGCTGCCGCCGCGGCACTTGCCGAAAGCGAAAAGCTGCTCTCGGCCATCACTGCCGAGCGCGCCGAGGCAGCCGCCGGCCGCAATCAGCTCGAGAGGCTGATCCGCGACCTTGCAGAGCGGCGCCAGCGTCTCGACCGGCAGCTTGCCGACGCGACGGGCGAACTCGACACCATCAACGAGCGTCTTGCAGGCCTCGACGATCCGGCCGAGAGGCGCGAGGCTGTGGAGGCGGCGGAAGTGGCCGTCGAGGATGCGGCAGTTGCTGTCGAGGAGGTCGAAGCCGCGCTCGCATCCGCCCGCGCCGGCGAGCTGATGGCCCGAGGCCCGGTGGAAACTGCCCGTTCGGCGCTGAATGCGCTGGAGACCGAGGCTCGCACCATTTCGAAAATGCTGGCCGCCGGCGCCACATCGGGCGATTTCGTCGCGGTCGCGGAGATGATCCGCGTCGATCGCGGCTTCGAGGCGGCTTTGGGTGCCGCCCTGGGCGACGATCTCGAAAGCCCGATAGACGGTGCTGCGCCGACCTATTGGTCGCTGAACGGCGACGGTGCCGCCGATCCGGGCCTGCCGCAGGGCGCCGAGCCGCTGATTGCCCGTGTGACGGCTCCGCCCGAGCTTTCCCGCAGCCTCGCCCAGATCGGCATCGTCTCGGAAGCCGATGCGCGTCGCCTGATGCGGCTCCTGCGGCCCGGCCAGCGTCTGGTGACGAAGGAAGGCGCCGTCTATCGCTGGGACGGGCATGTCACCGGTTCCGAGGCGCCCGGTGCCGCGGCGCTGCGCCTTTCCCAGAAAAACCGCCTCTCGGAACTGGAAGCCGAGATCGATGAGGCCCGCATCGTCTTGTCGGAGACCGAGGTGGCGCTTGCCGCCGCGGCATCCGAGATCGGCGCCCAGGAGAAACGTCTCGCGGACGCCCGCGACCGCAGCCGGTTCGCGGCCCGCCAGCTCTCCGAAGCCCGCGATGCGCTCGCCGCCGCCGAGCGCGCCGCCGGAGACCTGATGCGCCGCCGCGATGTCGCGACCGAAGCCCTAAACCAGCTCAATGCGCAGATAGGCGATCTCGGCCTGCAGGAAGAGAATGCCCGGGCGGAGCTGGAGGATGCGCCGGATATTTCCGGCATCGACGACCGGCTGCGGGGGCAGCAGGCGGTCGTCGCGACCGATCGGGGCCTGCTGGCCGAAGCGCGCGCCCGCTACGAGGGCCTGAGCCGCGAGACCGAAGCCCGCAAGCGCCGCCTTGTGGCGATCGCCGAGGAGCGCGCTTCCTGGACCGCACGCGCCGCGAGCGCCGCCGATCACATAACGAGCCTGCGCGAACGCGAGGAAGAGGCTCGCGAGGAGATCGCCGATCTCGAAGCCGCGCCCGAGGAATTCGACGACAAGCGCCGGGCGCTGCTTTCCGAGTTGCAGAAGGCCGAGGCGGCCCGCCGCGCCGCCGCCGACCGGCTGGCGGAGGCCGAGACCCATCAGCGCGAGGCGGACCGGCTTGCCGCGGTTGCGCTTTCCGAACTCGCCGAATCGCGCGAAAAGCGCGGCCGTGCCGAGGAGCGCCTGGTTTCGGCCGCCGAGAAGCGCCACGAGAGCGAGCAGCGCATCCGCGAGACGCTGGGCGTCGCCCCGCACGAGGTGCTGCGGCTCGCGGGTCTCAAGCCCGACGCGCCCATGCCCGATATCCGCGAGATCGAGCGCGAAGTCGACCGGCTGCGCATGGAGCGCGAGCGGCTGGGCGCCGTCAATCTGCGCGCCGACGAGGAACAGAAGGAACTGTCCGACAAGCTCGACCTGCTGATGCACGAGCGCGCCGACGTCATCGATGCGATCCGCAAGCTGCGCGGCGCGATCCAGAGCCTGAACCGCGAAGGCCGCGAACGCCTTCTCGCCGCTTTCGACGTGGTCAATGCCGAATTCCAGCGGCTTTTCACCCATCTCTTCGGCGGCGGCACGGCCGAACTGCAGCTCATCGAATCCGACGATCCGCTCGAAGCGGGCCTCGAAATCCTCGCCCGCCCGCCTGGCAAGAAGCCGCAGACCATGACGCTGCTTTCCGGCGGCGAGCAGGCGCTGACCGCCATGGCGCTGATCTTCGCCGTCTTCCTCACCAATCCCGCCCCGATCTGCGTGCTGGACGAGGTGGATGCGCCGCTCGACGACCACAATGTCGAGCGCTATTGCAACCTTATGGACGAGATGGCGGCGTCCACCGAAACCCGCTTCATCATCATCACCCACAATCCCATCACCATGGCCCGCATGAACCGGCTCTTCGGCGTCACCATGGCCGAGCAGGGTGTCTCCCAGCTCGTGTCCGTCGATCTCCAGACGGCCGAGTTGATGCGCGAGGCGAGCTGAGCAATTTACAATGTTTCGTGAAAATGCTCACCATTTACGTTGAATCACCCATATGGGGGATGTAATTTTTCGGATATTAGTATCTTGTGATTGCGTATTGAATTAAATTTTCGCGTCCGTTGGTTCTGAGTAAGGGCGCAAACGGTTGAATTTCCAACCCCCCGTCCGGGTTTCCTGTCCCGGGCGGAAAGCTTTGCGGGGCCGCCTGTGATCCGGCCCCGCAAAGCTTTGTTTTTGGGATCCCCCCTGCCGCCCTCCTGAACGCCTTCCCTGCTATTTTGTTGCGGTGCAACATAATCCTGCCGTCATCCGTTCCCAAACCGTCATAAAACTTGTACTTATTGGGAAAAACGGACTGCGTCGGGGTGGAGAGCAGCATGACGAAGTGGGTCTATCGCTTCGGCGGAGGCGAAGCGGAGGGCCGTGCCGCCGATTTCGGTCGGCTGGGCGGCAAGGGTGCCAATCTCGCGGAGATGGCGAGCCTCGGCCTGCCGGTGCCGCCGGGCCTCACCATCGTTGCCGATGCCTGCGGCTTTTATTTCGGCAACGGCAGGACGCTTCCCGACGATCTGAAGGCGCAGGTTCTGGAGGGCATTCTAGCCATGGAAGGGCTGACGGGCCGCACCTTTGGCGGCAACGCGAAGCCGTTGTTGCTCTCCGTCCGCTCGGGCGCGCGCGCCTCCATGCCCGGCATGATGGACACCGTCCTGAACCTCGGCCTCAACGACGAGACCGTGCAGGCGCTCGGCCACGATGCGGGCGACGCGCGTTTTGCCTGGGACAGCTATCGCCGCTTCATTCAGATGTATGCCGACGTGGTCATGGGGCTCGATCACGAAGTCTTCGAGGAAATCCTGGAGGATGAGAAGGCCCGCTTCGGCCACGAATACGAAACCGATCTTTCCGCCGTCGAATGGCAGCATGTCGTGGGGCTCTACAAGCGGGTGATCGAGGAGGAGCTGGACGCGAGTTTCCCGCAGGACCCGCATGTGCAGCTCTGGGGCGCGATCGCGGCCGTCTTCGCGAGCTGGATGAACCCGCGCGCCATGACCTACCGCACGCTCCATCGCATTCCCGAGGAATGGGGCACGGCCGTCAATGTCCAGGCCATGGTCTTCGGCAATCTCGGCTCTTCTTCGGCCACCGGCGTCGCCTTCACCCGCAATCCGTCCACGGGCGAAAAGTCGCTTTACGGCGAGTTCCTGGTCAATGCGCAGGGCGAGGACGTCGTGGCCGGCATCCGCACGCCGCAATCGATCACGGAGGAGGGGCGTCTCGCCTCCGGCTCCGAAAAGCCGTCGATGGAAAAGCTGATGCCGGAGGCGTTTGCTGAGTTCAGGGCGATCTGCGAACGGCTGGAAGCCCATTACCGCGATATGCAGGACCTCGAATTCACCGTCGAGCGGGGCACGCTCTGGATGCTGCAGACCCGCGCGGGCAAGCGCACCACCCGCGCGGCGATGAAGATCGCGGTGGATATGGTGGAAGAAGGGCTGATCACCGAGGAGGAGGCCGTCTGCCGCATCGAGCCGCCGTCGCTCGACCAGCTTCTCCACCCGACGATCGATCCGCGCGTCGAACGCCATGTCGTCGGTTCCGGCCTGCCGGCCTCGCCCGGAGCTGCGACCGGTGAGATCGTCTTCACGGCGGAAGAGGCGGTGGAGGCGGAATCGGAAGGCCGCAAGGTCATCCTCGTGCGCATCGAGACGAGCCCGGAGGATATCCACGGCATGCATGCCGCCGAGGGCATTTTGACGACCCGCGGCGGCATGACCAGCCATGCGGCGGTGGTCGCCCGCGGCATGGGCATTCCCTGCGTGGTCGGCGCTGGCTCGATGCGCGTCGATCTGCGCAACGAGCATCTGATCGGGCCCGGCGGCGTCACCCTGAAGCGCGGCGAAACGATCACCATCGACGGTTCGTCCGGCCAGGTGCTGAAGGGCGCCGTGCCGATGATCCAGCCGGAACTGTCCGGCGATTTCGGCAAGCTGATGGTCTGGGCCGACAAGAACCGCCGCATGACCGTGCGCACCAATGCCGATACGCCGCAGGATGCCCGCGCCGCACGCTCCTTCGGGGCGGAGGGCATCGGCCTTTGCCGCACCGAGCACATGTTCTTCGAAGGCGACCGCATCCATGTGATGCGCGAGATGATCCTTGCCGAGGATGAGAAGGGCCGCCGCGCCGCACTTTCGAAACTCCTGCCGATGCAGCGTTCGGATTTCACCGATCTCTTTTCCATCATGCACGGCCTGCCGGTGACGATCCGCCTCCTCGATCCGCCGCTGCACGAATTTCTGCCGAAGACCGAGGCCGAGATCGCCGAGGTTGCGAAGGCCATGGGCATGCCGCCGGCCTTCCTTGCCCGCCGCATCGATGCGATCCACGAGTTCAACCCCATGCTCGGCCATCGCGGCTGCCGGCTGGCGATCTCCTATCCCGAGATCGCCGAAATGCAGGCCCGCGCCATCTTCGAGGCGGCGGTCGCGGCGGCGAAGGAGACCGGCGAGCCGGTGGAGCTCGAAATCATGGTGCCGCTCGTCAGCCTCCGCGCCGAGCTGGACTATGTGAAGGGCGTCATCGACCGCGTCGCCGAGGACGTGGCGAAGGAAAGCGGCGTGCCGATCGCCTATCTCGCCGGCACGATGATCGAATTGCCGCGCGCCGCGATCCGCGCCCATGTGATTGCCGAGACGGCGGAATTCTTCTCCTTCGGCACGAACGACCTGACGCAGACGACCTTCGGCATGTCGCGCGACGATGCGGCCGCCTTCATCCCCACCTATCAGAGGAAGGGCATCATCGAACACGACCCGTTCATCTCGCTCGATTTCGACGGCGTCGGCGAACTGATCCGGCTGGCCGCCGAGCGTGGCCGCAGGACCCGCAACGACCTGAAGCTCGGCATCTGCGGCGAACATGGCGGCGATCCGGCCTCGATCCGCTTCTGCGAGGATGCCGGCCTCGACTACGTCTCCTGCTCGCCCTTCCGCGTGCCGATCGCACGTCTGGCGGCGGCCCAGGCGGCAATCGGAAAGAGGAAGCCATGACCAGTATCACCGTTCTTTCCGTGCCTGTCTTCAGCACGCTCTGCAACGAGGGGTTCCGGCTGCGCCGGGAGGTCTTCATCGTCGAGCAGGACGTGCCGGCTGATATGGAGTTCGACGAGGATGATTTGACCGCCTTTCATTTCGTCGCCATCGTCTCCGGCGAGGTCTGCGGCACGCTGCGGGTCATCCATGCGGAGGATTGCGTGAAGATCGGCCGGGTGGTGGTGAGCCTCCCCTGGCGGGGAAATGGCGTCGCGAGCGCAATGATCCGCCAGGCGATGGATGCCCATAAGGACGTGCGGGAAAACCGTTTCTATCTGACGGCGCAGAGCGACAAGACGGCCATGTACGAGCGCTTCGGCTTCAAGGCCTATGGCGACGAGTTCTTCGAGGTCGGCATTCCCCATTACGCGATGAGGAATTACTGAGGCGCCGGCCGTGCGGGACTACCAGCGCAGCAGGCGAGGTCCGAGGAGACTGCCGAGCGCGCCGGTCAAAAGGATGCCGAGCGAATACCAGATCAGCACGAAGGGCATGCCGTTTTCGGTGCAGAACCAGGAATAGACCCAGGCGCCTGCCGCACCCGCTGCGAGGCCCGCGATGAAGCCCGTAAGCCTGAGATTGGTTGGCGCCGCGCGGCGCAGAACCCAGGCGTTTCCTGCAAGGACGGGAAGCGCGAAGGCGAAGATCAGGAACGGGCAGTGTAGCGCCGACGATCCAAGGATCAGGACCGGATAGGTTTCGGCGGGGGAAAGAAGAAGCTGGATGGCCGCGACGACGGCCATCGCCGCGAAGATCGCCGCTGCCGCTGCGAAGAACCGCCCTTGTGAACCCTCGGGCCGCGCCAGATGATAGACCGCCAGGAAGGCGGCGATGGCAAGAAGCGCGTTATAGGCCGACTTGATCCAGAAGACGGGCAGCGACAGCGCCTGGGAAAGATCGGGCCGCAGGCCTGCGACGGTCAGCATCAGGACGAGCGAGACCGCAAGCGCAGGAAGGACGCCGAGGGCAAAGCGCCGCTGCAGGGCATGCCGCGGCACCGGCTTCAGCTCGCCGACCAGGCTCTCGATGATGTCGTCCGTCTTTCTCACGCTCCGCCTCGCAACTTCTCCGCCAGCGCCTTGAGACCTCTGTGGATGCCGACCTTCACCGCCGATTCCGACTGGCCGGTGCGGCTTGCCGTGTCGGCGACCGACTGGCCCTCCAGCTTCACCCGGCGGATCAATTCCCGCTGTTTTTCCGGCAGGCTGTCGAGAAGCCGCTCGACATCCATCCGCGCCGTCACGGCTTCCTCGCTGAAATCGCTCTCTATGTCTTCGCCAAGCTCCGTTTCCGCCAATCTTCGTCCGCCGCGGCCGCGATGGTGGTCGATCAGCTTGTAGCGGGCGATCGAGAAGAACCAGGCCGTAAAGGGCCGCTCCCGGTCATAGGTCGACCGGCGGGAATGCAGCGCCAGCAATGTCTCCTGGACAAGATCTTCCATGTCCGCCTTCGTCGCCGCGCCCATTCTGCGGCCGTAGTAACCGACGAGCAGGATGCGCAGAGCGTTCAGCAAATGCCGGTAGGCCGCCTCGTCCCCATCCAGGGAGAGAAGCATCAGCGTTTTCAGGGCTTCTTCCGAATGGGCGGTTGTCATGCTGTCTCAACGATTATTCGCAAAGAGGACGTAAACGGTTACAGGAGGGAAGAAAAATACCCCGTCGCCATGGCGCGATCACATGCGCGTGAAGCGGTAACGTCCTTGCCTCGGTCCCGAATGAGGGGATGTGAGCCTTCGGCAGGCAGCCGGCGGACACGTCGATCCCATTCGAGGAGAACATGCCATGACCAAGCTTCTTTCCAGCCTCGCAGCTTGCACGTTCGTTGTCGGTCTGTCTTTCGCAGGCGCCGCCAATGCTCAGAGCAGCACGAGCACGGACACGATGAAGAAGGACAACATGCAGGGCGGTGCGATGTCCAAGGAGTCGATGAAGACCGATACCATGTCGACGGCCGGCACCAAGACCGCCTGCATGGACAAGGCGGGCATGGAGAAGGACTCGATGAAGAAGGCCGAGATGATGAAGGCTTGCGGCGCCATGAAGTAAGTTTGCCGCGGCGGTTGACCCCTCGCTTCGCGGCCAACGTCTCTTCTTGCGGCAAGAGCCGCTCATTCGTTCGAAAAATGCATGGCCTGCGATCGTGCCGGCTTGGCGGCCGGCCGATTCCGCTCAGCGCCGTCTGACGATCACGCGCCGCTCGACCACGACAGGAGGCCACATCATCGCAGCGCTGCGGTACTGGAAGGAGCGGGCTTCGGCGCGGCGGTCGAGCTCGATGTCGAGCAGGCAGCGCGCCATGGCGTCGGTGCCGCGCCGGAAGCCGTAGCCGGCGCAGGTGTTTTCGTCGGCCGCGCGGCGCTCCTCCGGCGTCATGGTCTGGCAGGCCGCAAGCAGTCCGGCGAGTGCGGCGAGGACGAGAAGGCGATGAAGGCGCATGGCGGGAAACTCCATGGAATGCAGAGGCGATCGAAACAGCCGATCTCGCCTTTTTCTACACAAGAATAGCCGCTTGCGCCATCATCGGCTTTCATCAGGCGCTGCTGGATTCGAACACGGATGATCGGTCGACGGGCGAGAAGCCGGGATTCTGGCCCGGATCGTGGGATGTGGACTGGCAGCTGGCGGTGAGGATGGAAATCGCGACGAGGAAGGAAATCCGAAGATTGCGCATGGTGAACTCCTTATGCCCGGGGGGAGAAACAAAGCGATTTCCATTTAGGAAAGGCTGCTTTAGATTGAAGTTCAGGTATTTTCATATTGCCGTGAGCTTTCCGCCAGCATGACCGTCCGCTTCGCCCGGCCCGTTTCCTATTCGGCTTATGCCAGCCGCCGGTTCGGCTTTTCGGCCCTGGTGCTCTTCGTTATCGCCGCGCTGGCGCATCGCTTCGGGCCGCTGACGAGCCCGGATTTTCTGGCGCTCACCTTTCTCTCGGCCGCGATCGCCGCCGTTTCCGTGCCGCTGTCGGTAATCGGTCTGGTGCGACTGTGGCAGGTGGGGGCGGAAGGCGGCGTCGCGGCAGCCAAAGGGCTGTTCTATGCCGCGGTCCCGCTTGCCGTCGTGGCGGCCGGTGCCTTCTATTACTACACCCTGCCGCGGCTTTACGACATTTCCACGGATATCGCCGACCCGCCGCCATGGGTCGCGGAGCCCCAGGCAAACCAGCAATGGCTGCCGCGGGCCGGTGTGATCACACCGGCCGACCGCCGCGCGCAGTTCGCCGCCTATCCCGGCCTCACCGGCCGGCGCTATCAGGGCGCGCTCGACCGTGTCTATGAAGGGGTGCAGAAGGCGGTGCTTTCCGCCCGTATCTCCATCACCAAGAGGGAGGGCGTGGAGCTGATCGCACCGGATATCGCCGAACGCCCGGCGCCGCAGGACGAACAGACACCGGTGCCGGATGTGGCGCCGATCCCGCTCTCGCGTCCCGAGCCGCTGCTCTCGCCGCTTTTCGGCAACGCCGGCGACGTTCTTCTCCAGGGCGAGACCCGCACGCTGGTCCTCGGGCTTCGTTTCGACCTCGTCATCCGCCTGCGCGAGGATGCCGAGACGACGTCGGTCGACATCCGCGTCGCCTCCCGCTACGGCCCGCACGATCTCGGCATGGGCGAGGCGATCGCCGAGGATTTCCTCGACCGGCTCGATATCGAGCTTCTGGGGATAGCCGGCAATTAGGTTCCGGCGACTAGACCGGCCAGTAAGCCCCCGCAAGCGACGGCGGCCCCTCGGTCGCGACGCGGCCTTTTTCGACCAGATCCTCCAGATGCGCGAGCACGGAGAGCGCGGCGGCTCCGTGCAGACGCGGATCGGTACTGGCATAGATGACCTTGACCATGTCGGGGATCAGCCGGTCGCCGGCCCGGATGCGTTCCAGTACGGCGCGCTCGCGCATGCGGCGATGGGTCCTGAGCCCCCTGAGGAAGGAAGCTGGCTCTCGCACCGGCCCGCCATGGCCGGGCAGGAAAATGCGATCCTCGCGGGCGAGCAGCTTTTCGATCGAGACCATGAAATCCGCCATGGAACCGTCCGGCGGCGCGACGATCGTCGTGGCCCAGGCCATCACGTGGTCGGCGGAAAAGAGCACGCCCGTGCCTTCGAGCGAGAAGGCGGAGTGGTTCGCCGTATGGCCCGGCGTATGGACGGCCGAAAGCGCCCAGCCGTCGCCTTCGATCTTCTCTCCGTCTGCGATCGCGATATCCGGGACGAAGCCGGTATCCGCGCTTTCCGCGAACGGGTTCGTCTCGCCGGCATGGAGCGGCCTTGCGGCGCGGTGCGGGCCTTCGGCGACGGTGATCGCGCCGGTCGCTTCCTTCAGCCGCCGGGCGAGGGGCGAATGGTCGCGATGGGTGTGGCTGACGAAGATATGCGTCACCTCGCGGCCCGCAAGCGCCGCCGTGAGCGCCGCGAAATGCGCCTCGTTCTCCGGTCCCGGGTCTATGACCGCGACCGAAGAGCCGCCGACGATATAGGTGTTCGTGCCGTGGAAGGTGAAAGGCGAGGGATTGTTGACGGTGAGCCGCTGAACGCCGCCGGCCACCGGCACGGGCGTGCCGTAGGCGGGCGCGAAATCCAGGTCGAAGGTGATGTCCTCTGCCATGCGGGGCCTCAACGCTTGTGTTCGATTTCGATGAAGGCCATGGGGTCGGCGCCCGCATTGACGACGTTGTGCTCGACGCCCGCATCGCGCCGATAGGCGGCGCCGGCCGCCATGTCGACGCGGCGGCTGCCCTCCTTGTCTTCGATGAGGAACCGGCAGTCGGTCATCGGCACAACGACGTAACCGAGCCCGTGCACATGCTGGCCGGTATCGGCGCCAGGCTCGAAATCCCAGCGGGTGACGCGCACCACGTCGTCGTCGATCAGCACGGTGGGGATTGCGGGCGGTCGGGCGCGGAACTGCGTCATGGTCTCTCCTGATGGGAAGGATTGAGAAGGTCTAGCACCGCTTCTGCTGCGGTGCATTCAAAAACAGTCTTCGGAAAATTGGAAAATCGCGAAGTTAGACGTTGAGGGGCCGGAAAAGCTTTGCTAGAGCAGGCCCACTCGTCCGGGCGGTCATTTTACCGATTGTCGCCCGCGCTCGTGTTGGGGCGTAGCCAAGCGGTAAGGCAGCGGTTTTTGGTACCGCCATCCCCTGGTTCGAATCCAGGCGCCCCAGCCAATCGCTCCGGGTCCATACCGGCCAGGCCCGCAAGCCGTACCCGCCACATTCAATCGAACGGATAAAGCACCCGCCCGACCTTCCTGAAGGCGGGGTTCGAGAGTTCCCGGAAGAAGAGGATCGGGTTCTTCCGGAAGTCGTCGGCATCGGCCTTGTCGCCGATCGTGCCGATGATCCGCGCCAGCGGCTCCGTCAGCAGGTGGCGCCATCCGAGAAGGCCGTAAGGCCCGGAAAGCCGGAAGCCGGGCTTTTCCGGAATTGGGATGGGCGCGATGAGGCTTTGCGGCATGCCGGTCTTCCGCCAGCCGGCCGCCAGTTCCAGGCATTCCTCGAAGCTGATCGTAGCCCCCGTCACCGGATTGAAATAGTGCGGATACAGAAGATAGGCGCCGGCGAAGAGCTCTTCGACGCTGAGCTTCCGGCCGCGCCTAGAGTTCGTTTGGCGGTCGTCCGTCAGTCCCCATCCCGCATAGAAGGGGCATCCCATGACGGTCACGGGAATGCCCCGCAGAAGCGCTTCGAAGCCCCCGAGGGAGGTGATCGTGTAGACATGGTCCGTGTCGGCCAGAAGTTCCGGTAGGGAAATCGGTGCGGTGACGATTTCGCACAGATGGGCAACCTCCGCCGGATTGGAAAGGCGCTTGCGGACCCCGTTCAGCACGTCGGGATGCGGCTTGTAGAGGATCTCGCAACCGGGATTTTCCGCCGCCGCGGTCCGGACCACGTCGTTGTTCGTCACCGGGCGGTCGCATCCGAGCGTGATGGATGCATCGTCCTCCACCTGCCCGATGACGAGGATGCGCGGCCTGTCCTTTGTCTTCGGTTCATACCCCGCGGCCGTGGCGCCGCCGGCATTGTATTTGCTGAGGCCGGAGGCGAGCAGCGACCGGATGCCCTTGCGGGCGCGCTCCATCAGGGCGGGATCGCCCGCAAAATCGTAGGAGCCGAGGAGGCATTCGAGATCCGATGCCTGGCGGCTGTCGAAATAGGGCGTGCGGGAATCGAGCGTCAGCGAGAACGGCGCGCTGTGGCTGGCATTTGCAACGAGCGACCGGATGAAGCCGTCCTCGATGAAATAGAGGGGGATAGAATTCTCCCGGGCAAAGGCGATGGCCGCCGGGGGCGCATTCCGGCCCCAGACGAGAAGAACCGGCTTTTCCGAAGCCCCGATCGCGGGCGCCCAGTCGCGCGCAAAAGCCCTGTCCGTCAGGTAGAGCGGCGGATAGACGAAGCGGGCTTGCGGAAAATAGGCCTGAAGGATCGCCCTTTTCCATCTTCGGAAATGGAAGGCGAAAACAGTGAGCCCCGCTAAGTCCGGCCTGTCATTCGTCATCATGCTGCCGGCGGCTTTTCCCAAGTCATCGCGCGCATTGCGCCACAGGCCACGGAACGGACGTTACAGCAAGGCCGCCCTCTCGGCGGCCCGCACCTAGTTCCTGTCGCGGATATTGTAATATCCCATGACCACGACGCCCCAGGCGAGCAAGGCGCCGAGGAATACGAGGATCGAATTCAGGATCCTGCTCGGATACTGCGCCAGCTCCGACAGCGTCGGCTGAATGAAGACGGCGAGGTAGCGCTGCTTCGCATTGGCCTCGATCCGCGCCTTTTCCAGGCCCGCGAGCGCGGACGTATAGGCCCGTTCGGCGAATTCGCGGTCGGTTTCCAGCGTTTCATATTGCTGGATGCGGCCCGCCACATCCGTGAACGCCGCCGAAGCCATGCGGCCCTGCTTGCTGGCGGAGCCGCTGCCGAACCTCTGCCTCTCTTGTTCGATCTGCTTTTCCAGGCTGGCGATCTGGGAGCGCATGACGCGGACCCGGGGCGTATTCTCGCCCATCTGGGTCAGCGCCGTGGAAAGCTCCGTCTTCAACTGGACGAGTTGCTGTTCGAGCGAAGCCACCAGCTGGGTCGCGAGCTTTGCGCCCTCGACAGGATCGGCTTCCTGCGATGAATCGCGATAGATGCGCAATGCCATCCGGGCGTTCGACAAACGCTCTTCGGCCATGCGGACCTCGCTCTGGGCGACTTTCAGCACTTCGTTGCGCGCCGAGAGCGAAAGCTCGTTCACCAGCTTTTCGCTTTGCGCGAGGACGAAGGCGGCGATCTTCTGGGACTCCTCCGGCGTGAAGGCCTTGACCTCGAGCTCCATGATGCCAGACGTATGATCGAAATTGACGCTGATCATGCGCCGCCAGTATTCGAGCTTGTCCTCGATCGGCCGTTCCTGGCCGATGCCGTAGAAATAATCGAGGCCCCGCGGCGCAAAGACGGAATCCAGCCCGAACGCCTCGTCCACCGCCTGGACCATGCGCTCGCTGCGGATGAAGTCGAGCAGGACGTAGGAATCGGAGAACGTGCTGCCGCCGGAGGCCTGCGAGAACATGCCGAGAATGTCGGCAGGCTGGGAGGATTCGATGCTGCGGACGGAAAAGGAAGCCGAGCTGTGATACTGGTCGGCGGCGATGAACGCCATGTAGAGGGACGTCAGAACTGCCGGCAGCGCGACGACGGCCAGGAAGCCGGAGATGATGGCGATGTGCCGGGGCCGCAATCTGCCGGCCCAGCCGCGGGGCGCCTCGGCCGCTTGCGGTTCGATCTCGATGACGGGCGGGGAGGGCTCGACGGGCGCGGGCGCTTCCAGGAGACCTTCGAGCAGCCGGAGGTTTTTGGGCTTCTGAACGGGTTTCGCCTCTTCCGGCAACGGAAGGAGCTCAACAGCTTCGCCGGTCTTCTTGATTTGGGCCTGGTCTGTCACGTCTACTGCCTCGTCATGTTGCGCTCGTGGACGGCGATGGCGTCTTCCAAATTATCATAATATGTTAATTTTC
>NZ_JBLFFK010000040.1:0-23480 GCF_051400715.1 Neorhizobium descurainiae | reverse complement strand
CCGGATCGATGACCTTATGCCCTGGGCTTATGCCGAGAAGCCGATCATCAAGGCCGGGGTCTGAGAACATCGCTTACAGTGCGTTCGCGCCGCCGAAGTTTTCAAAACTCGCCCTGGCGAAAGCCTCGCCATAGACGGAATAGCGACCATCCGCCCAGCTTAACGAGCCGCCGAGGCCGATACCGCCCCAGACAGCTTTGTTTCTGCTGACAAGGCTGTAGCGTCGAGAGCGAGAGGATGAACTGCATGAGCGCCGAAAACATCAAGATCGTCCGCGACTATTTCGATGCCGTCGCCAGCGGCCAGTTAGGCAAGCTCAATGACTTGCTCAGCGACACGCTGGTATGGCATCGGCCGGGTTCCAGCGACCTTTCCGGCACCTACAATGGCCGAGACGCGGTGTTTGGGATGATCGGCAAGTTCATGGAACGCAACCAGGGCAGCTTCAAGTTCGACGGCATCGACAACATTCTCGGCAATGGCAATTATCTTGCTGTCACTCTGCATTTCTCCGGAAAGACAAACAACCAGTCCATGTCGATGGACGGGATCGATGTTCTGCGCATCCGGGATGGCAGGATCCAGGAAGTGTGGCTGTTCTCACAGGACCAGGCCGCGGAAGATGCTTTCTGGAGAGCGGATTAAGAACCCAAGCCGTCCCGTTGCAACAAGCAACTGTCGCCCCGATGCAACTTGCCGGCGCCGTTTTTACCCCGACCGGTCAGCCTCCTCACGCCTGATACGCGGATTGGCGCGATTCAGGCGTTCCGGAATGGGACATAGTCCAACCTCCCCCGCCGCGTTTCGCTTGTCGTCGTGTAAGACATCCCCAAGGCCGATGAGGCTTCGGTACGGATCGTGTTCAGTCCCATGATCAACCCACATGAAATAAAATGCTTAGATAGCAAGACGTAGGGTTGCACGTATTACGGCGACATGAGACGAACGACATGATCTTGCTTTCGCGGCACGCGGCCGAGATGATGAGCGCGACAGCACGCTTCCATAGCAACGATGCACCCAGGAGACTTCGCGGCCAGTTTCGCAATGCTGTCGGGGCGAAGTCGCCATCGCAGAAGGTATCGAAGGCTCCTACCAGTTCCCCGTCATGTCGCCGCCATCAGGATGACGATGGCCCGGAACAAGGTCCAAAGTCGGATTTGACGTTCTCGACAACAAGCCCCACTAAGGCTGCCGCCAAGGCAGCAAATCCTGCCGAGTGCAGCGTCCAAACGGCCAGCTCGTAAGAAGGTTTTTCATGTTTCAATTTTCCTTGTCTGCTGTAGCGGATTCACCATAGGTATCGATTTCGGATTGAACATCATTTGCGATCAGATGATCACCCTAAGCTTGGCACGCCGGAGCATGGCCAAAGAAGCTTTGCATCTGCCGCCACGAATGCGTCAATAATCCTCTCAATGCCCTACTGCTATGTTGGCGCTGCCGTCATTTCGCGAGTGACGTGGCCCGGTCAAGTGCCCCGCCGAAACCTCTCAGGGAAAGCGAGAACGGTGTCTCCTTTCCTCCGTCGGCTTTGGCGACGATTCGCAGGGTCGTGCCGCTGCGCAAAGCAGCCAGCAGATCGGCATCGACATCGAACGAAACGATGCAACCTGCCGGCAGACACGTCCGGAACGGCAATGCCTGACGGCGTTCGCCGTCGTCGATCTGGAGGACCGTTCCAGCGGCCAGATCGAGTCCGAACGGGAGAACCAGCGTTGCATTGTTGCCATCAGCGGCAGGTTGCACCTCAATGGCGACGATGCGCCTGCCTGATGACTGCTCCTGCTGTTCCTGGGACGTCGTGCAGATCTTGCGCGACTGGTTACCCTCGGTTGCCATGTTGCAACTCACCACCCAATCGCCATGAACCTCGCGTAATGACGTGGCTCCTCCGGGCAGTCCGGTTTCCTGCGCCGCAACAGGCAAGCCCGACAGAACTGCAGCAGCCGCAACGGCCACGAACCAGGAGAATATTGTGCGACCCATCACATTGTTTCTCCTAACATCCTTTGCATTGAACGCATCATACGATAAGCACGCTCGATTCTAAAATCTGGCTTTCAAGCCGAGCTTGCCGCTAAACGCGTGGTTATCGTTATCGAATGACCGCTGATAGTCCACGTTTCCATAAATGGAAACGCCATCGGCAATCTCCGCATCAAAGCCGGCATCGATCTTGAAGCCTGCCCCCTTCATTCCGGCCTGGAAAGGCACGTAGCCATCCTCCGAAGAGAAGCTTGCCGTCGGCTCACCAAGGAACTCGTTCGTGATGCTTCCCCGGATCCAGCTGATCGCTTGGCGCTTGTTATTCGCCTCGCCCTCCTGTGGCCCCAGACCCCAGCTTTGCGACAGCCGAATCCCGACGCGGCCGACCAGGCTCTGCACGTCGTCGAACCGGACATTTGCCCCGATGTCACGCATGCTGCCCAGATTGATCGCCTGGTAGGTGAGCTGAGCCTGCGGTTCCAGAACCATGCCGTTTTCGAGATGGAACGGATAACCTGTTTCCAGCGACGCCGCAAAGCCCAAACCATCGGTCGACACGCCCGGCAACCGACCCGAAGCGCCAATGTCATACCATGTGCCCTGGATGACCCCGTCGAAATACCAGCCGGTCGCCCCGTAATGGGTCCAGTATCCACCGAGGGTCACGCCGTTCAGGCTGAGGGAGCCCGCGTCAATACCGTCAAAATGCTCGACTTCGGCGCCGGCATGGCCATAGGCGAAGTAGATGCCGGCATTGTCAAAGCTGCCATCGGCGTTTTCCTGACGGTAGAGGTCGAGACCGGTCTGAATAGCGAAGATGTCGTAATCGTAGCTTGGGCCATCGTTACCATAGATGCCCAGCGCGCCGCCGTCGCGCGATCCGAGCGAACCGATAATGCGTCCCCAAACCAGATTGTCGGCTGCAAACCCGGCGGGACCGCGGAAGGCGCGTTGGATACCCATGCGTTCGTCAAGCGTGCCGAGCAGCGTGTTGCCGTAGTCCAGTGCCAACGATGGGATCGCGGTATAGAGAGAGGTTTCCGGCCTGTAAGCGGGGGGCGCCGGCGGTTGTGGCCCTGGAGGTGGAGGAACCTCGCCGCAACCTGGCAGGCTCGGGGCAAGATCACAATCGAGGACCGAACGAAGATACCAGTTTTCCGGCGAACTGCCGTCAATGCCACCCCGATAGAGCGAGTATTCGTAGGGACCCGCTACAGTCGGCCCGCCGAGGAAAAATGCGTCCGGCATTGTCGTTCCACCGTTCGCAGTCCCGATAAGCAGAATTCCGTTTCCAGTCGTCGGAGCGCCTTGCCCGCCAACATTGGTGACAACGACCGAGGTGTTGCCGCTCGCCGTTCCAGCGTCGATCACCAGCCTGTCGGAAATGGAAGAATCATCGCCGAGGTGAGTGTTAAGCGCAAGCGAGCCTCCATTGCCGATATAGTTGCCGGCTACGGACAGCGCGGTTCCCGGCGCTCCGCCGGTGCGGACGGTTCCCGCGTTGGTGAGACCGGCGATCGTCTGGTCGAAGCCAGCTAGATCCAGAGTCGCCCCGGGCAATACGCTGAACTGCGAGGCGCTGCTGAAGCTGTCCGTTGCGCCAGCCTGCAGGGTTCCGGCCGCAACGGAAGTCGGGCCGGTATAACTGTCGGGGCCAAGGACGACAAGGCGTCCGCCGCCGGACTTTGTCAGGCCACCCGCCCCGCCGACCGCTTCGCCAAGTGTCAGCGTTGTGTTCGGCTGTGTTTCAAACGTGCCGCCGCCGGCGCCGAGCGTGACCGTGCGACTGGTCGAGATATCGGCTGCGGTGCGCAGGGTCGCGCCATCGATCGAAATCGCGCCTGCCGCAGCACCAAGATTGGCATCGCTTGCGATCTGCAGCACGCCGTCATTGATGGCGGTGCCGCCCGCGTAGGTATTGGCGCCGGTCAGGACCAGCGTCCCGAGATCAGACTTGATGAGCGTCGCGCTGCCGGTCAGCACTGAGCCGACCGTTGCGGTCGTGCTCGCGCCGGCAGCGGTTCCATCGCCCACGCGAATGACGGATTCCGTGCCGACCAGATTTATCGCATCGCCCTGGACCACGTAACCGTCCGCGGCAAACTGCATGCCGGCGGCGTTGATCGATCCAAGCGAGGCATCGACCGTCACTGTGCCGGGGCTACCCTGGAAAATCGCGAAAGCCGCGTCGGTGAAGGGGGCATTGGGAATGCCGTTGGCGGTCGTCCAGTTGTCGTTCCCGGCCGCGTTCTGCCAAAGGCCATTACCGCCATTGACGATGCCGTCGTTTTTCGGGCCAGCCGCACCGTCCCAGAAATTCAAGGTGAGGCCCGACGTATTGATGAGATTGACCTGGTTGGCGATCGAAGTCTGGACACTGAAGCCGGCAGAAGGAATGGCGCCGATCGCAAGGCCGTTGTTGGTCAGCGTGCCTCCATAGCTGATGACCCGATAGACCCCCGGATCGAGACTTCCGGTCGGCGAAAGCGTTATATCGATGCTGCCGTCCAGCACGAGGTCACCATTCACGACGGTCAGATCATTATAGGGACCGCCAACGACATTGGCCTGGCCGAAGCTGTAGGCAAGCCGGGATCCGGACGTGAGAGCCAGATTCTGTCCGATCGTCATCACCCCCGGCGTTCCGCTCGCAGTCCCTGGCGAAAGCCTGCCGTTGTCGCCAACGGTGACGCTGCCGCCAAGCGTTCCGCCGCCGCCAAGCGTTGCACCGCCAGCCACGCTGGTGGGTCCAATGGCCGCAACCTGATTTCCCTCGACATAAAGCGAGCCGGCAGAGATGACGGTCGGACCGGCATAACTGTTGGCGCCTGTCAGGGTCAGCGTGCCGACACCGGCCTTGGTGAGACCGCCGCTGCCGCCGATGGTGCCGCCGAGTGTCAGGTCGGCCAGTATTTCGACCGTGCCGCCGTTCGTCTGCAGCGTAACCCCGCGCGCCGTCGTGATGGCATCGGTAGTCCGCAAGGTGCCTCCGTCAAAGCCGAGGCCACCGCTTGCCGTGCCGAGATTTGCGTCCGATGCGACCTGCAACACGCCGCCATTGATGACAGTGCCGCCGGTATAGGTATTGGCGCCGGTGAGGATCAGCGTCCCCAGATCCGATTTGGCGAGGGCCGTATTGCCGGTCAACACCGAATCAATCGTTGCGCTCATCCCCGCACCGGCGTTCGTACCGTCACCGACACGGATGACCGCAGTGGTGCCAACGAGATTGATCGCATCGCCCCGGACGACATAGCTGTCTACGGCAAACTGCATGCCGGAGGCGTTGACGGGTCCAAGCGAGGCATCGACCGTCACCGTGCCCGGGCTGCCCTGGAAGATCGCGAAGCCTGCATCGGTGAATGGCGCATTGGGTGTGCCACTGGCCGTCGTCCAGTTGTCGTTGCCGCTGCTGTTTTGCCACAAGCCATCGCCGCCGTTGATCACACCGTCGTTCTTCGGACCGGCGGCGCCATCCCAGAAATTGAGCGTCAGCCCCGAGGTGTTCACCAGATTGATCTGATTTGTGACCGACGTCTGAACCACAAATCCCGGTGACGGCATCATGCCGATCTCGAGGCCGTTGTTGGTCAAGCCGCCGGCATAGCTGATGACCCGGTAGACGCCGGGGTCGACGCTGCCGCCTTCCGAAACGCTGACATTGATGGTACCGTCGAGCACAAGATCGCCACCAACAACGGCGAGATCGTTCAATGGTCCGCCCACCACATTGGCCTGCCCGAAATTGTAGGCGAGCTGTGAGCCGCCTGAAAGCGCAAGGACCTGCCCAATCGTCAGCGTACCAGGCGCTGAGCCAACGCCACCCGGCGCAAGCGTTCCGGCATCGGCGACCGCAACGCTGCCGCCGATGATGCCCGTACCGCCAAGCGTGGCATTGGCAGCAACGCTCGTCAGTCCCGAAGCCGCTCTCTGATCGCCAT
Source organism: Neorhizobium descurainiae (assembly GCF_051400715.1). Lineage (NCBI taxonomy): Bacteria > Pseudomonadati > Pseudomonadota > Alphaproteobacteria > Hyphomicrobiales > Rhizobiaceae > Neorhizobium > Neorhizobium descurainiae. The sequence continues at coordinate 17,550 of NZ_JBLFFK010000040.1, read as the reverse complement.
TGACAAGCAGTGTTCCCGCAGTGAGGCGCGTCCGACCGGTATAACTGTTGGCGCCTGTGAGAATCGTCGTGCCCGTGCCTGCCTGGACCAGGGAGCCGCTACCCGAGATGGTTCCATCAAGCGTCAACCTATCGGATCTGTTGAGGACCAGCAGACTATTATCGACGATGTTGCCTGTTATGCTGCCGGTGGTACCGCCATTGCCGACCTGGAGCGTGCCGGCACTGATCGTCGTACCGCCGCTATGGCTGGCGGCACCCGTCAGGGTCAGCGTGGCGGCGCCGGTCTTTGTAAGATTACCGTTGCCGCTGATCACGCCGCTGAGTGTCAGATCAGCGATCGTCTCAAATGTACCGCCATTCGTTTGAAGCGCGACCGTACGTGCCGTGGTGATGGGGCCGGTCGTGCGCAACGCGCCTCCGTTGAAGCTGAGGTCGCCGCTCGCCGCGCCGAGGTTGGCATCCGAAGCGATTTGCACTACGCCGCCATTGATCGCCGTGCCGCCGGTATAGCTATTGGCTCCGGTCAGAATCAGTGTTCCGAGATCGCTCTTAGTGAGGATTGTGTTTCCGGTGAGCTCCGAATGGATCGTCGCCGTCATAGCCGCGCCGTCGGGCGTACCATCGCCGACACGCACCAACGAACCGGGCGAGCCGATCAGATTAATCGCGTCGCCCTGAACGACATAGCCGTCCACCGCGAACTGCAGGCCCTGAGCACTGACGGATCCGAGCGAGGCATCGACCGTGACGGTTCCGGGAGCGCCGGTGAAGATGGCAAAGGCGCCATCGGCAAAGGGCGCGTTCGGCGAGCCGCTGTCGGTTGTCCAGTTGTCGTTGCCACTGCTGTTCTGCCAGATACCGTCCCGGCCATTGATGACTCCATCATTCTTCGGCCCGGCCGCGCCATCCCAATAGTTGAGTGTCAGGCCGGTTGTATTGACGAGATTGACCTGACCCGCGACGGAGGTCTGCACGAAGTAACTCGGCGCCGGGATCTCACCCACGGTAAGGCCATTGTCCGTAAGCGTCCCCGAATAGTTGAAGACGCGGTAGATACCGGGATCGAAAGAACCGCCGCTGGGCACGGTGACGTTGATCGTGCCGTCAAGCACAAGATCGCCTCCGATCTCCGTGAGGTCATTGAGGGGACCACCCGGCACATTTGCTTGACCGAACTCGTATTGCAGGATCGAACCTGAAGAGAGGGTCAGGTCACCCGCTATCGTCAGTGTGCCGGGCGCATCGCTCGCGCCGCCGGGCGTCAGGATACCACCGTCGCCGACGGTGACGTCACCGCCTATGGTCCCGGAGCCGCCCAGTGCCGCTTTGCTGGCAACTGTCGTTGGCCCGGACGCAGCGCTCTGATCTCCGTCGACGAGCAGCGTGCCGGCTTGAACGTCGGTCGGCCCTGAATAAGCGTTGGTGCCCGAGAGAACGAGGGTGCCGTCGCCAGCCTTGGTGAGGCTGCCGGCGCCGTCGATCTCGCCGTCGTGGGTAAGCGTGGTGGCCGAGAGAGTGTCGAATATGCCTCCCTCCTGGCCCAGCACGGTCGAGCGCGCCGTCGCCATGTCGGCCGTTGTGGCGAGTGTGCCGCCGTCGATGCGCAGACCGCCAGAGGCATCGCCGAGATTGGCATCGCTCGATATCTGGAGAGTGCCGGATTCCACCGCCGTGCCGCCCGAATAGCTGTTGGCGTTGGTAATGATCAGCGTGCCCAGGCCTGCCTGTACCAGCTCGCCAGTGCCGGAAACCACGCCTTCCAGAAATTTCGTGTTGGAACGGTTGATCACCAGCTTGCCATTATTGACGACATCACCGGGTACGAGACCGGTTTCGCCGCCGTTGCCGATCTGCAGCGTGCCCTGACTGATGAGAGTGCCGCCGGTATAGGTGTTGTTCGCCTCGAAGATGGTCGTGCCGGGGCCCATCTGTTCAAAGGAGCCGGTCCCCGAAATCGTGCCGCTGAGCAGAAGGCTGTCCGACCGATTGACCGCGAGCCCGGCATTGTTCACGATATTGCCGAGGACGCTTCCGCTCGTCCCACCGTTCCCGAGTTGGAGCACACCATCGCTGATCGTCGTGCCGCCGGTATAGGTGCCGGTCCCGGTAGCGATCAGAGTGCCCGCACCTTCCTTGATCGTGGCCCCGGTCCCTGAGATCGACCCCTCGTAAAGAATGTCGTCCGAACGATTGAGGATGACGACGCCATTGTTGAGGATGTCACCGAAGATCTGCCCCGACGTGCCGCCGTCTCCGACCTGCAGTGTGCCGGCGGCCACGGTCGTTCCGCCGGTAAAGGAGTTGGCGCCCGTCAGGATCGTTTTGCCGGTGCCGAGATGCTCGAGCGAACCGGAACCGCTGATCACACCAGCGAAGGTCACCTCGTCAGACCGATTGAAGGCCAGGACGCCCTCATTGACGGCATCGCCGACGATGGCCCCGGCGGTGCCGCCATCACCGAGCTGGAGCCGGCCAGCCTCGATCGTCGTGCCGCCGGCATAGGTATTGTCGGCCTGCAGGACGAGCGTGCCCATACCCCTCTGGATCAGTTGCCCGGAACCGGAGATGACGCCCGGAGTCAGCTTCGTGTCGGACCGGTTCACGACCAGAATGCTGTTGTTCAAGATGTCGCCGACGACATGGCCCGTTGTGCCGCCGTTACCGATCTGCAGCGTACCGTCGCTGATCGTGGTGCCGCCGGTATACGTGCTGTCGTTGGTGAGGACGGTCGTGCCTGTACCGACCTGTTCCAATGTGCCGCTGCCCGAAATCACGCCGCTGATCACCAGCTCGTTGGAACGGTTGACGACCAGTGCTCCGTTGTCGATGATATCACCAATCACGCCGCCAGCAGTCCCGCCATTACCCAGCTGCAAGGTGCCCGCCCCGATGGTTGTGCCGCCTGTATAGCTGGCGTCGGCAGTCAACACCAATGAGCCGCTCCCGGCCTTGGTGAGCGCGCCGTTGCCCGTTACCGGACTGTCCAGGGTAAGCGTGGTCGTCCCGGTGGTCTCCAGTGTGCCACCAACGTCGAAGAGATTAACCTCACGCGTCATGTCGATGTCGGCGGTGGTCCGGAGGGTGCCGCCGTTCAGGACGAGATCGCCGGCGGTGCCGCCAAGATTGGCGTCGCTCGATATCTGGACGGTGCCCCCGTTCACGGTTACACCACCCGTGAACGTGTTGGTGCCGCCAAGCACCAGTGTCCCGAGATCGGTCTTGTTGATGCCCGTTCCGCCAGTCAATTCAGCATTGATTGTCGCGGTAATGGCCGCGCTGGCGCTGGTGCCGTCACCGACGCGAATGTTCGGCCGGCCGCCCACAAGCGTCAGGGCCTCGCCGTCGATCACATAGCCATCGGTCGCGAACTGCATGCCCGAAACAAGCACGGCGCCGTTGTCATGCAGGACCTCGACCGTTCCGGGAGTGCCGGTGAAGATCGCGAATTGTCCCGCACCCCAGGGCGCGTTGGTGCTGCCGCCGGCGTCGGTCCAGTTGGAGGTCGACGATGGTCCAGCCGTTCGCCAGATGCCGTCGCCGCCATCGATGAACCCGTCGTTCTTCGGGCCATCATTTCCGTCCCAGTAATTGAGCGCAAGCCCAGAGGTGTTGACGAGGTTTACCTGGCCCCGGATGGCAGTCTGGACGATGAACCCGCTCAAATCCCCAGTCTGGGTTGTGCCGTCAGGCGTGATGATGCCCACATCAAGAACATTGTCGACGAGGGCACCGTCATAGTTGATCAGACGATAGACGCCAGGCCCCAGGGTCTGTCCTACATCCAGCACGTTCACCGCGCCGTCCAGCGTCAGGTCACCGCGAACGATCGTCAGGTCATTGCCGGGGCCGCCCACGACCGTGCTCGTCAGATTGTAGAGCATGGAGGAACCGTCGGCGAGATTCAGGTCGCCATTGATTGTGAGGATACCGGGAGTGCCTGATGACGGTCCGGGCGAGAGCGTGGCGCCCGCTTCAATCGTGACGTCGCCGCCGATTATCCCGCTACCGCCGAGCCGGGTGCCGTTTTGCGCGTTCACCGCGCCAAGGGCACCGCTCTGATCCCCGTCGATATAAAGACGGCCGCCCGAGACGGTCGTATTGCCCGCATAGCTGTTATTGCCGGTGAGCACGGTCGTGCCCGTTCCGCTGTGTACCAGCGAACCCGAGCCCGAAACCAAACTGTCCAGGGTCCACTCATCCGAGCGGTTGATCGCCAAGACGCCGTTGTCGACGATCGGCCCCACGACGCTGCCGCTCGCGCCACCATTACCGAGCTGGAGCGTGCCGGCGCTGATCGTCGTGCCGCCGGTGTAGCTGTTGTCCGCTGTCAGGATCGTCGTACCGGCTCCAGCCTGCACAAGCGACCCTGTTCCGGAAACCAGGCCCTCCAGGCTAAGGACATTCGACCGATTCACGACAAGTGTTCCGTTGTCGATGATCGGCCCCACGACGCTCCCGCTCGTGCCGCCGTTACCGAGCTGCAACGTACCGTTGGCGATCGTCGTGCCGCCGGAATAGCTGGCGTCAGCGGTGAGCAGAAGCGTGCCCTCACCCCCCTTGGTGAGCGCACCCGTGCCGCCAACCGCGCCGGTCAGGGTCAGGGTGGAAAGCGAGGCGGTGTCGATCGTGCCGTTGTCGTTGTCGATGGTTGTAGCGCGGCCGGACGTGAAGGATGCCGCGGCCCGGAGCGTGCCGCCGTCCAGCGTAATGGCACTGCCTGCCGCGCCAAGATTGGCATCGCTGGTGACCTGAACCGCGCCGCCCTCGATCCTCGTGCCGCCGCTATAGCTATTGGCGCCGCTCAGGATCAACGTACCAAGGTCGGTCTTGCGCAGTTGCGTGTTGCCCGCCAGCTCCACGCTGATCGTCGCCGTCATCGCGGCCGCGCCTGCGGTTCCGTCACCGACACGAATGATCGACTCTCGGGGGATGTCGGGCGATCCTACCAACTGGAGGGGCTCCCCCTGGAGAAGGTAGCCGTTTACACCGAACTGCATGCCGGCCACTGTTATCTGGCCATCAGCATTGCTGGCGTTGACCACACCGGGAGCGCCGATGAAGATTGCGAACTCCCCATCCGCCCAGGGTGCATTCACAGCACCCGTGGGATCCGTCCAGGCCGAAGTCGCATCAGGTCCGGCGTGGAACCAGGTGCCGTTGCCCCCTTCAATGATATTGTTGTTCTTGTTGACTGCCGCGGAGCCATCCCAATAGTTGAGCGCAAGACCGGTGGTGTTGATGAGGTTCACCTGGCCGGGAACCACTGTCTGGACGCTGAACCCCGTCAGCGGCCGGGTCGAACCGCCCGGCTGGGTCTGGTAGCCGCCGATCTCGAGCCCGTTGTCGGTGAGCGTGCCATCGTAGTTGATGATGCGATAGACGCCCGGCCCCAGATTCTGCCCCTCGTCCAGCACGTTGACGACGCCATCCAAGGTCAGATTGCCGTGTACAACAGTGAGATCGTTAAGCGCGCCCCCCACTGTCGTATCCCGAAGATTATAGAAGATGTTGGAATTATTGCTGAGCCTGAGATCGCCATTGATCGTAAGCGTCGCGGGCGTGAACGGCGCATAGCCCGGCGCCAGGATGCCGCCGTCCTCAATCTCCACGTCCCCACCAATGATGCCGCTGCCGCTGAGGCGGCCGCCACTTTGTGCGGTAGTCAACCCGGTCGCTGCACTCTGGTCACCGTTTATCACCAGATAGCCGGCCGCGATGGTGGTGGAGCCGGTATAGGTATTATTGCCCGTCAGGATAGTGTTGCCGGCCGCACCGGTCGCGGTCAGCCCGCCTGAGCCGGAGATCACACCATTATAGGTCAGCGTGCCCGCCTCCGTATCGAACGTTCCCCCGCCTGATCCCAGGATCGCTCCCCGATCGATCGCGAAGGTGGTGTCGGTAAGCATGGTGCCGCCGTCAAGGGTCAAAGCACTACCGGCAGCACCCAGATTGCCATCCCGCGTCACCTGCAGGACACCGCCGGTTACCGTCGTGCCGCCCGCCTGGCTGTTCGTGCCGGTCAAGTGCAGCGTGCCGGCGCCGCTCTTTACGAGTGTGCCGGCGCCCGTAATATCGCTGTCCCAGGTCAGCGTTGTGCCGCCGAGCGTTTCGATCGTGCCGCCACCCGTGTCGATTGCGGTCGTCCGCCCCATGGACATGCTGATCGTTGTGCGCAATGTCCCGCCGCTGAACAATATGCCGCTACCGGATCCTCCCAGAGCACCGTTGCTTGCGACCTGCAGCGTGCCGGCATCGATGATCGTCGTTCCGGTATAGCTGTTGGTGCCAGTCAGAATGAGCGTGCCGGTCCCGGCCTTGGTCAGATTGCCACTGCCGGACATCACGCCGCTCTGGGTCAGCGTCGTACCTGCACCTGTACTCAGCGTGCCGCCGTTCGGGCCCAGGGTCGTTGCCCGCGCGGTCGAGATATTGGCTGTGGTCGCGAACGTGCCGCCGTTGAGGGTCAACCCGCCGGAGATAGGGCCGAGATTGGCGTTGGAGGAAATCGAGATCGTGCCTGCATTGATGGTCGTGCCGCCGGAATAGCTATTCGTGCCGGAAAGCGTCAGCGTGCCGCCGAGCGTCTTTTCCACGGCTCCCGCGCCGGAGATCGTCCCGGCATACGTTCCCGCCGTATCCTGGACGAAACGCACGAGACCGTTGTCCGTTATGGTCGGTGGCAGACTCTGCGCACGAGCCTCGAGCGTGCCGGCGGAGTTGACCGTAATGCTGCCGTTGAAATTGGCATTATTGCCGGTCAGCGCCAAGGTGCCCTGGTTGACGAACACCTGTAAGGCAGCAGCGCCGCCATTCGCACCGATCGCCCCGGTCAGCGTCCAGCGCCCCTCGCCGGTTTTGTTCAGTGTCTGGAAATTGCGGATGTCACCTGCGAGGCTGTCATTGCCCGCGCCACTCAGGCTAAGTGTATTGGTGCCACCGCCGCCATTAAAGCCGCCTGTAATGACAGAACCTGTCTCTAGTGTCAGGGTATCGTTGCCGCCGGCAAAGGACAGGCTGCCCCGGACGGTCGCGCCCGTGCGGTTGATGAAGGTGACGTCGCTTGCCCCCTGATTGCCGATAACGTTCGAATTGGCGCCAAGCTGGGTTTCGATAACCCCATAGTTGTCGATCGTATTGCCCTGTTGCCCGACGACCCGATCCTCGAACCAGAGGGCGGCGCCGCTACGAGAGGTGACGGTGCCGCGATTGATGACCGTATTGCCGGTGCCCATGACGTTGATCGGCTCGCCGCTGTTCTGGCTGCCGTTGGCTGTGACGATCGCACCGGCCCCAATCGTCAGTACCCCGTTGGAGCCGAACTCTATCGTATTGGGACCAGCGTTCCATAGGCCGGTGGCGCTGGTGGACGAGGTACCATTGTTCGTGACGCGCGCATTATCACCGATTGTGATCGTCACATTATCGCCGAGGCTTATAGCGTTTTGATTGCCGACGGTGATCTGCGCCCCCGGATTGACCATCACGGCGGCACCCGTAGCCGTATTGGGGCCGCTACCAATACGCGTGGTCTGGGATCCTCCGGTGGTGGTGCACGTCCATCCCGGCGGATTACCCGTCTGCGTACAGGCCGCCGTTGCTTCATTTGGCTCCAGCAGTTGTAACGCGCCGGCACCCACGGCGACAAGCCAACCGATCCCTGCGATTCTGGACGAGGCTTTCATCGGCACTCCATCGTCTCAACCCAAAAGGGCAGTTATCGATAGAAGTAAATCAGGAGATGATCTCAGGCAACGCTAAAATTCGAATGCCTTAAATGCGAGGGAACGTTTTCGATCATCAAGCGGCGATGGTGCAGCTTGGGAGCGGAGGTTCTTTCTTGTCCCTTCCGCAATCCAGCTGAAAAGCGCAGATCGAATCTCGACGGCGACAGCTCATCATCGCCCTGCTGTAGTGATTCCGCGTTTTGCCCGACCTCGTCAATGGCGGAGGGGTGAAGGCCGATTGATGTCCCAGGGCGGGAACTGCTCCGAAGCAATGAGCCAATATCGAAAGTCGGCGGCCTCGTTCTTGGCGTGAGCGGGAATCTTGGTCCTAAATGGGAGTGTCGGCCTGAGGTCGGCCTCCGGCTAGGTAGCGCTTACCTCGCGCAATTGAGTCCGCAACGCATCTGCAAGGGTGCGAACAATTCTCTTCCACTATCCAGAGCTCGTAGCTCGACATCAAAGGATACGCCCTCGGCCCAAATATTCGACGCATCATCGAGTAACATCTTTTCCAGATCGTCTGGCCAAGGTCCCTCCCGACATTGATGTAACACTGCCAGATGCTCCAAGGCCGTTCTGAGACTTGCCTGCAAAGCATCGCGATTGCCATGAGTTCGGTAATCTGGCCCGACCTTAGGCTGATATTGACTGTGGTTCGCTTTGAACGCAGCTGCCGCACGGTGGTCATGTCGATTTCCATATCATTCGTCGCGGAATCTGGGAAACGTTGGCTAGAAACTCGAAGATAGTAACAGGGAGAACGAGATTGGCCATCGAAGCCCCTACGATTCCAGTTGGGCGGTTCCAGTATAATCCAGCACGGCTGCGGTGACTGCTTGCGTGGCGCTATATGTCGAGCCCCGGGCGCGTCATGCAGGCCGTCAGCAGTTGACGCTGCCATCGATGGCGGAACCGATCGCGGCCCGAGCGGCCGGTCAGTTGCGCCGCATAGTCTTGATGCCTTCGAGCCAAGTCCGATTCCTCGAAGTCCTCCACCAAGCGGTGGGAGTAGGCCGTCATCTCCAGCATCCATTGACGCATGAGATGGCGCTCGAAGATTGTATTGCGGCAACTTGCCTTGCGGATAAACTCTTCCGGGCCGTGTCACCTAAGCTTTCGCTTTGACAGTGGAAACCTTCCGAGTCCTCGTCGGGCGAGGCTGGAGCGGGTTCGATATGTTTTCTTCTTGCGATACCCTCGATAATGAGGACTTGGCGCTCCTTCGCCAGGTTCTGGAAGAAGTTTGCGCCGAAAAGAAAATCGCTCTCGGCAGCCACGAGGCAGCGGCAATTGGCCGAGAGCTGGTCAACTGGTACCTCTTTGGGGTCAAGCATCCACATCAATTGAAAGCAATGCTCAAGCCGCTGGCGTGATCCTTAACGTCCCGTCCGTGCGACGCGGAACGCTGAAGTTCGTCGTCAGCTCGGGGCATATGGTTATAAGCCGCCCCTCTTGCTGCCACTGTTCCAAGGCCGGATGTGTGACCGCTTGGATCCGTTATAGCGGCAGGACGGCCAAGGATGCACTGACCAAAATTTGCTACTCACCGCTGAATTCGGCGGACCACCGCCGCCGAAATTGCCGTGGAGCACCCTCAAACCGTTCCGCAACGGCCTCGATCATATGAAGTTTCTAGTTCCAGAACTAGGCGCAAACATAGAAGCTCACAGTTCGTGAATCGTCTCTCTGCAATACCGCAGGATACCCTCGAGACACACCGTAGCTATCTCTCGATCCTGCGCGATGCAGACTTCCTTCGGCACGCCTTAAGTCAAGCCTTCTCGCTGGCCGGAATCCTCATCTTTGTCTTTGGCGCACCGGCAGTGATGACGGAGGTTCTTGGCGGAGACATCAGCCGCGTGGACCCCCGGGCACTTCGACAGCGAACCGGGAGACCGTCCCATGACCCGGCATGACATGCTTCGACCCCAAGCCGCAGGCACTCAAATTCCGGCGACGGATCCACGCGTGCCCATGGTCATCATCGACGCCGACAGGGCCACAACCAGCCGTGTGCCGGGTCGACAACACCGCGCGGAGGCGCAACGAAGCGGCCCGTCCGCATCCAACCGGGTGCCTCCCGGCGACGCGCCAGCCATCGCCGACATCAGCCGAAATCCGAAATCTCCATAGCGTCGCCCTGTGGCCCGGGTTCCTTCCTCGGGAACTTTCGTACGCCCGCCGGCGCCCGAAACTCTTCACGGGTGCGGTCTGTCCGCTCTTGGTTACCGCTTCTCGAAAGCAGACATCGGCGTGCGGTGCGTCGACCGCTCATTCGTGGCGGCAAGCGGTGACCAAATCTGCCTGTGGTTTGACGATACAGCACGTCGGCTCGCTCGGGCCCGCAACCTTCAGAATATGATAGCTCGCGGCAAGGAAGCCGTTGCTGGTTTATCAGAAGGCCCTGCAGGCGGGAGCGGCGGAATAGTCAGAGCCAGCGGCGAACCTTGGCCTTGTAGCGGCGATAGTCGTCGCCGAACTTCGCTTCGAGATAGCGTTCCTCGCGGGCGATCACCTGCGTCTGGATCGCAATCAGCACCAACGGGAGCAAGGCGAAGGCGATCGGCCCGTCGAAGCCGATCGCAAGGCCGGCATAGATAAGCGCCATGCCGAGATACATGGGATTGCGGGTCCACCGATAAGGTCCGGTCGTTGCGATGATGGTCGTTGGCTGCGACGGCGGAACGTTGGTGCCCAGCCGCCGGAACAGCCCCGCCGCCGCAAGCATCACCGCCGCGTCGGCAACGAACAGCAGCGCGCCCGTCGCGACCAGCAACCGCCAGTCGATGCCGAAAGAGCGCAGAGTGACGAACCGCTCCGCCGCCAACCCCAACAGCAGCGCTCCCAGATAGACGAAGGGCGGAGGGAAGCGCACACCCGCGCTGTCCGGTTCGACGGCCATGCTCATCCTCCAATCTATGCTGTCAAGCCAGCATCGACTGCTGGGCGGAGATACCCGCCGTTGCGCCCTGCCATGATGCCGTGGTGACCGAAGGCATTCCGGGGTTGGCGAGGTCGCCGGCGGCGTAGATGCCGGGCATGCTGGTTTCGCGGCGCTCGTCGACCTTGAGGGCGATGCCAACGGGCGTATCGACCGTGGCGAGGCCCAATGATTCATGCAGGCTTGCGGACGGCTGGTTTCGCGGATGCGCGAACAGGATGTCGACCGCGACATCGGGGGCGTTGTTGAGCTTGACGTTGGCATTATGCCCCCCCTGGCGGACGATTTCGGTGATCCGGCCGTCGACGACAGGTACGTGGCGGCCCGCCAGATCGGCCCGGGTAGCGGGCGGAATGTCGTGACCATCGGCGAAGACGGTCAACCTGTCGGTCCAATCGTGGAACAGCCTGACCTGATTCATCGACTGCGGGCCGGACCAGATAAGGCCCCAGTGCTGGCCGGCGACTTCAAAGCCGTCGCAATAGGGGCATGGCACGATGGATGTGCCCCAGCCTTCGGCGAAGCCCGGAACATCAGGCATCTGATCAACAACACCATAGCTCAGGATCAGGCGGCGTGCCCCAAGGGTTGCGCTATCGGCAGTGAGGACGGAGAAATCGTCGATGGCGCCGGAGATGCTGTCGGCCCGGACGTTGACCAGCCTGATCGTGGGATAACGCGCCAGTTGTTGCCGCGCCTCGGCCAGGATGTCCAGCGGGGGCTTGTGATCGTGGCCGAGCAGGCCATGCGAGTGGCCGGCGAAGCGGTTGCGCGGCAGGCCGGTATCGAGAACGGTAACCTTGCGGCGGGCACGGCCGAGCTGAAGGGCGGCGGCGAGGCCAGCACAGCTGCCGCCGATGATGATGACGTCATCCATGTTTTTGGGCTCCGTGTTGCGGATAGAGGCGGTTGGGTCGGGATTGGCGATGGCTTGGGCACGGGGGACGCCGATGGTGGAAAGCGCGGCCAGCTTCAGCAATGTTCGTCGTTGCATGACACCCTCGTGTTTTCGAATTCATTCTTTGGCTTGCATATTTCGGAAACTGCATGGTATCCTAATTCAGGAATAAAGATACTGTCAAGGACTGGAATTGTTGTGAGCGAAAATAGTCACAGCCGGCGCGGCCGGCCCGCCAACGAGGCGCTCGGCCAAACGATCGTCGATGCCGCAAGCGAACTCTTCATGGAGTTGGGTTTCCAAGCCACGACATTGGACATGGTCGCTAGGCGAGCGAAGATATCCAAGCTCAGCATCTATCGACATTTCGAGAACAAGGAGGCGCTGTTCAGCGCAGCGATCGCGGCTCATTGCCAGCAATTCGCACTACAGTCCCTCGTCGAAGGCGTCGGCGGTTCAGCCGAAGAGCAGCTCATGGCGGCGGGATCATCGCTCCTGCGCACGCTGTTGAGCCCGGACGTCCGCAATGTCGAGGCCATGGTCACGGCCGACAAGACAAACCAGAAGTCGTTGAGCAAGCTCTTCTACGAAGCCGGCGCCGCCCATGTCATCGCCCAGATCGAGGCCCTTTTGCGTCAGTTGCACGCGAAGGCGGTTCTGAACGTGCCCGATCCTCTCCGGTCCGCCCGCTTGTTTGCTGCGCTTTTCAAAGGATCCGATCTCCTGCTCGTCGCACGCTTCGATGAGGCGAGAGCAGAGGACGACAACGAAATCGAATCCTATTGCCGGTCAGCCGTCGCCATGTTCATCGCCGCGCACGGTGGCAACGACCACGCGGGCGGATAGCCTAGACGAGGTCGCGAAGGAGTACTTGCTTGATATTTTGGATGCTCGCATTGACATCAACGCCTTGGGCGCTGTTCCAGGACCTGTGACCGGCGGCGTAACCGCTACCACCCCATTCGAGGCCTTGGTACCGGCTTAGCAGACCGTCAGCTTTCGGGAAGCTGCAACGGTGGTCTGAATGGCGGAAATAGAGGCGCGAAGGGGACTCACGCCTCAGCGATCATTGCTATCGAAACTTTCATATCCGGAATCCGGACCGGCATCTTCGCTCCCTGTCGGGCAGGTGGGTTGTTGGGGAACCACTTAAGCCATTCTTCGTTGGCGCCCGCGAAGTCTTCCTCCTCGGCCACAATCAACGTTGCACTGACCGCTTTTTCCAAACTGCTACCCGCAGCCTCCAGAATGGCGGAGATGTTGCGAAGGCATTGTGCGACCTGAGCCTGCACCGGACCTTTCACGAGTTGCCCTGTCGACGGATCAATCGGCGCAGTTCCGGACACGAAAACCAATCCTGCCGCCTTCACGGCTTGGCTGTAGGAAGATGGCGCCGCCGGTGCGGCCTGCGTGGTGATGATCGTGCGCGACATAGGTTTATTTGGCGATCTGAGCTAAGGTCGAGTAAGTTCGGCCAACTCTGGCCAAAGTCAAGCATTGAATCCACACATCCGTATCAGTTGGCATTGCAGCACAAGGCAGGCTGCCTCAGCGACACCTTGCTTGCAACCTCGACGCAGACTCCTGCGGAGTTGGCCGCTTTGAACAGCGACGTGCGTTATCTGCGCAACGCGATCTATTCCCAGATCGGCGGCTGGGACGCGCCAGCCTGATCTGGAGGTGCTGCGCTTATGCCGTGGGGACTGTACCTCCGTCTATCGTGTATTCGGTACCGGTGATCGAAGCAGCACGATCGGAGGCGATGAATGCGATCAGGTTCGCGACCTCTTCCGGTTTGGCCGGACGACCGAGTGGTATGCCGCCTAGCCCATCCATGATGATCTTCTTGCCGCCTTCCAGATCAGTACCGGCTTGCTTCGCCAAGCGCTCGGCCAAACGGACTGAGGCCTCCGTTGCGATCCACCCAGGCGACACCCGCACGACCCGGATACCTTTGGGCGAAACTTCCTTCGATATCGACTTGCTGTAAGTCGAAAGCGCTGCTTTTGCCGCTGCATACGCGGTCGTCGATTCCGGAAGCGGCATGACCCCCTGGATGGATGTCACGTGCACGACCACCCCGCATCCTCGGGCAACCATGTCCGGGACAAGGAGCCGATCAAGTCGAACAGCCGGAAACAAATTGAGTGACAGCTCCTTGTCCCATTCGTCTTCGGATAGTGCCGCAAAGCCACCCCCGGCTGCTGAAGAGCCTCCAAGCATATGGACAACGATATCGACGTCACCCAGGCGCTGACGCGCGGCGTCAGCAACAATTGCACATCCTTCTTCGGTGGTCAGGTCAGCTTCTACGAACAACTCTTCCGGGAGGCTTTCTGGACGCGCACGCGCCGTCGTCAGCACCTGTGCACCGAGTTCGCGAAACAGGTTGACCGTCGCAGCGCCGGCGCCTTTCGTTCCAGCGGTGATGAGAGCGCGTTTACCTCTAAGATTGAGAAAATCGATCATCACTTGATCTCCAATCTGGCGATTTTGTCGTTTTTGGTGGTGAAGGCGAAGGTGAGCGTCACCGGACTGCCGGGGAACTGACCGCTTACATTCGCGCGGATGAGCGCTTTGTCGCCGTCGCGTGTGGCTTCGACAGGGTCAGCGACGTAGGTGGTCGCTGTTTTTACAGCCGCCCACCATTGGCGAATTGCGGCAATGCCTCGGTGGCGAGCGCCTTCCTCTTCGACAACTGCGTCATCCAAAAAAGTCTCTGAAAACGCTTCCACATCATTGCGGCGGTCGGCGTCAAAGTACGCGGTGACTGTTGAGGGCATATCCATTGTGTTTCTCCACATGATCTGACCAGAAACTTACCCCTCGACCATTGCGCAGATAAGTGGGATAAACTGGCATGCGATAGTGAAAAAATCGGGACAATGGAACAACCTAATCTCAAAGAGCTGGAAGCGATCATCGCGATTGCACGGCGCGGCACATTCCGCGCAGCGGCCATCGATCTCGGCATGTCCACGACAGCGCTGAGCCACACAGTAGGCAGACTTGAAGCGGGACTCGGCGTCCGATTGTTCAACCGAACCACGCGCAGCGTCTCGCTGACGGATGCCGGCAGGCTCTTTATGCAACAGGTCGCGCCTTCCCTTCAGGACCTCCGTACCGCTCTGGAGACCGTGCGCTCGCAACGCAAAACACCTTCCGGAACGATACGTATCAACGCAGCACCCTTTGCCGCGCGCGCCATCATCTCACCGCTCGTACTTGAGTTCCTGCGCCGCTATCCAGACATGCACGTTGATATCGTCACCGAGGGAAAATTGGTGGATGTCGTCGGCGACGGATTCGATCTAGGCGTCAGGGTTGCGGGCCTTGTACCCACCGACATGATTGCCGTTTCGCTCGGCCGGCCACAGCGACATGCGGTGGTCGGCTCTCCCGAGTATTTCGAGAGGTATGGGAAGCCACTGGCTCCCCCCGACCTTTTCAATCACAAATGCATCCGCGTTCGTCTTCCCGACGGATCACTGTTTCGGTGGCGCTTCGAAAAGGACGGGGAACAGGTGCAAATTGATGTGCGCGGCCCGATAACGTTGGATGAAGCGAGCCTTACGAGAACCGCCGTTCTCGATAGCGCCGGCGTAGGATACATTTTCGAACAAGACATTCTCCCGGACATCGACGCGGGGCGCGTTATCCGTATTCTGGAAGACTGGACACCGCCCTATCCGGGGCTTTGCCTCTACTATCCTGGGCGGCGCAATCTATCGGCTGGGGTCAGGGCTTTCTTGGAACTAGCTCGTGAACTCTCGCGACGAGCGACCGGGTGACCCGTGCATGGAGCGCCCCACGGCCCCAACTGCGTCGCCTTGAAGGTAGTAGTACTTCCGACCCAGCGACTAACGCACAAGGATTGGTAACTTTGATAGCAATGGCAGGTGTTCGGCGACAGTCATTTCGACGATATCTGACACCTCGGCGACTTTCGCGAGAAGACTAACGACGGCAACAAGTGTGAGCCTGCCCGTCGACGATGCTCTCAACTGCTCAGATAGGCCTTCGGGGTTGCTGTCTTCGCACGGCGCACGCGCCTCCTATTGCGCGTTCCGGACGATCATTACGAAAGCAGACTGACTGCTTCCCAGAACCCAAGGGGGTGGTGTGAACGACCGGATTTGGAGGCGCAAAGCTGAAGTCACTTCCAAAGTTGGCTCGAAGCGAACGTTTCACGACAAGTGGGCGGGTTCGTCGAGAACAGAGGCGCTAACATGATCGCACTCGGTGTTCAGTGACTTTTTCGACGTTGAACGGCTTCAATTTTAAGTCGGTCTGTCATCGCGCGCGTTTTGCTGTACCCGACCTGCTCAGATCGGGTACAGCGTTCCGACGTTAGCTTAGACCTGCCGCAAGCCGCCGTCGACGCACAGTTCGGCCCCAGCGATATAGCTCGCGTCATCGCTCAACAAGAACAAGGCGGCCGCAGCCACTTCTGAAGGCCGCGCCATTCGCCCCATCGGGATCGGAGCGACAAGTACCGCACGAGTGTCTTCCGGAACCGCAGCCATCATTTCAGTATCCGTCGGACCTGGCGCAACAACGTTGACGCGTATGCCTTTAGGCGCGAGTTCTGCCGTCCAGGTTCGGGCATAAGAACGGACGGCTGCTTTCGTGGCCGCATAAGTTCCGTAAGAAGAGTAGCCCGCGATATCGGCAATGGACCCGACCAGGACGACCGACCCACCTCCTGTCATCACGGGGAGAGCCGCCTGCAGGCCGAAAACCATCCCGCGGACATTGACGCCGAAGTGGCGGTCGAAATGGTCCGGCGTTATTTCGGCAATCTGCGCAGGCTCGGAGAGACCTGCATTCAATACGAGCGCGTCGATACGGCCGGATGCTTTCCGAACATTTTCGACAGCCTCCACCATATCTTCGGGGACACTGGCATCGGCGGCAATGCCGACCGCGTCATTGCCGATACCCTTGGCCGCCTTCTCGGCATCTTCACTTCTACGACTGGTAATGAAGACCTTCGCCCCTTCGGCAGAAAGCCGCTCTGCGATTGCCAAGCCTATACCCTTGGCGCCGCCGACGACCAGGGCAACCTTGTTACTCATTCGAGCCATCGTAAATCCTTTCAATTGATGGTCTCGTCATGATATACGTCATATATCTGATATCAATTACGCACCTGAAGTAGCCTAGATATGGACGAGTATACTGACCTGGAAGCACTGTCTCATCGCGCGCTTTGCGACATGGCGCAGGTTCGCCCAGTGCTCGACAAGATCGCTGACAAATGGACGATCCTGATACTGACAGTGATCTGCCCCAAACCCTCGCGCTTCAACGAGATCAAGCGGCGTCTCGATGGAATCACGCACAAGGCTCTGGCAGACGCTTTGAAGAGGCTTGAGCGGAACGGCCTTGTGACGAGAACCGTACTCCCAACGCAACCGATTGGCGTGGAATATGCAATTACTCCACTAGGCCATTCACTGCGGGAGCCGTTTGAAGCACTGTGTTCATGGGCCGCGGCCAACGGCGACAAGGTCGAGGCGGCCACGCTTCGCTACGACAACAGGGGAAATCGTCGCTGACAATGTCGCTATGACCGCTTCTCTAATCGGGCATTGGCGTCAAGCTCTTTCTGATTGGGTCGTTGGCCTGATCGTTCACGCGGGTCACGCTTCTCTTCGCAGTCTGTTGGCTCCTCGCGTTTGGAGCCATCGCCGCTAACTTAAACGAAACGGCTTCCGCAAATCCGGTGCGGTTCACATCGTTCTACGAGCCCCCTGCCCCTGGTATCCGCCTTTGTAGCCGCAGCAGTTCCCGCCAGACGTCAAGTCCGGTGCTACGCGCCTTTGGCTTGCAGTGACTGCAGGTGTTCAGCACAAACCGCCTTGACCTGGTCCAGCAGGACGGTCGTTCGCTCTCCCAGCCAGGTAAGCGCCTCCGCGCTGATCTCGTAATGTTTGGAATAGCGGGCCTTCACATAGGCTTCGTTGAGCGTGTTGAACCAGG
>NZ_JBLFFK010000039.1:0-29879 GCF_051400715.1 Neorhizobium descurainiae | reverse complement strand
CGCCCGGCGAGCGACCAGTCCGTCGCCGCCCAGCAGGCCCGCGCCAAGGGCTTCGCCCTCGACATGTCCATGGGCGGACCGGACTCAGACGATCAAAACTTCAAGGAGAGCGCATGATGGCGACCACGTCCTCCGAATCCCAATTCGTAACCTTCAGTCTCGGTGAGGAAATCTTCGCCGTCCCCGTCGAGGTGGTCCGCGAGATCCTGGACCATGAGGAGCCCTTCAAGATTCCGCACGGTCCGGATTATCTCCTGGGGCTGCGGGATGTCCGCGGCCAGGGGGTGCCGGTGATCGATCTGAGGCTGCGGCTCGGCTTGAGCCGTACCGTCAAGACGCCGCATACGCGCATCCTGGTGCTGGACGTGCCGGTCGCGGACCGGGTCCTGGTGCTGGGGCTCGTCGCCGACAGGGTCTATGAAGTGGTCCCCTTCCGCGACGACCAGATCGAAACGGCGCCGGATATCGGCATACGCTGGCGGTCGGACTATATCGCCGGCGTCGTGCGGCGGAACGGCGGCTTCGTGGTCATCGTCGATCTCGCCCGGCTCTTCTCGGATTCAGGCACGGCCCTGGCCGAAATGGGTCCGCGAGCGGAAGTAGCGTAATACCTTCGGGAGAATGACGGGTGAATGCAGCAGCCAGAAGTCAGCCGCTGGATGATCGGCTGAGCAAGAAGAGTTTCGATCTTCTTGCGAAATACATCTACGACTACAGCGGCATCAAGATGCCGATCACGAAAGTGACGATGCTCGAAGGGCGTCTGCGCCGGCGTCTCCGGGCCACCGGCCTTCCGACCTTCGACAGCTATTGCGACTATCTGTTCAAACACGGCGGCATCGAAGCGGAAGCCATCCATCTCATCGATGCCGTCACCACCAACAAGACGGACTTCTTCCGCGAGCCGAAGCATTTCGACTATATGATGCAGCATGCCCTGCCGGATATCGTCAGGCGCTACGGCGAGCGGCGCATTCGCACCTGGAGCTCCGCCTGCTCGACGGGCGCGGAGCCCTACACCATGGCCATGGTGCTTTCGGAGTTCCTGTCCTCAACCATGCCGGAACGGGATTTCTTCGTCCTCGCCACGGACCTTTCCACGGATGTACTCGATAAAGCCCAGCGGGGGATCTATTCCCCGGAACTGCTGCAGCCCGTGCCGGCGGAGATGATGCAGAAATACGTCCTGCAGCCGATCGACAAAGGGCGTCAGGAAATGCGCATCGCCGCGAAGCTGAGGTCGCACGTGGGGTTCGCCCGCCTGAACCTGATGGACGCTTCCTACCCGATCGGCGACCGGATGCACATCATCTTCTGCCGCAACGTGCTGATCTATTTCGACAAGGCGACGCAACAGCATGTGCTGAACCGTCTTTGCGATTGCCTGCTTCCCGGCGGCTATCTCTTCATCGGCCATTCCGAGACAGTGGCAGGTTTCGACCTGCCGGTCCGGCAGGTCGCGAACACCATCTTCAAGCGGACATGAGGTGCCATGGGCGGCAAAATCCGTGTTCTGATCATCGATGACTCTGCAAGCGTCCGCCAGACCCTGACAGCCATCCTGTCGGCGGATCCCGATATCGACGTGATGGGCGCTGCGAGCGACCCCTTCATGGCGGCGCGGAAAATCCGCGACGAAGTGCCCGATGTCATCACCCTCGACGTGGAGATGCCGCAGATGGACGGCATCACCTTCCTGCGAAAGCTGATGGCGCAGCACCCCATTCCGGTCGTGATGTGCTCTTCGCTGACCGAAAGCGGGTCGGAAACGCTGATGCAGGCGCTGGAGGCGGGCGCCGTCGACATCATCCTGAAACCGAAGATCGGTGCGGCCGATCACCTCGCCGAATCCGCCGACCGCATCCGTACCGTGGTGAAGGGTGCCGCCCGGGCGCGCGTTGCCAAGTTGCGCAGATCCCGCATGGCGGAAGGAAGCACGACGGCCAAGCTGACCGCGGACGCGGTGCTGCCGCCGCCGAAAATCGGCGCAATGGCGAAGACGACAGAAATGGTCGTCTGCGTCGGCGCTTCCACCGGCGGGACGGAGGCGCTCCGCGAGCTTCTCGAAGCGCTGCCGGCCAATTCACCGGGCATCGTCATCGTCCAGCACATGCCGGAGAAATTCACGGCCGCCTTCGCCAAGCGGCTCAACGGGCTCTGCGAGGTCGAGGTCAAGGAAGCGGCCGACGGCGATCCCGTGCTGCGCGGCCATGTGCTGATCGCCCCCGGCGACCGGCACATGCTGCTCGAACGGCGCGGCGCGCGCTACGAAGTGTCGATCCGCAGCGGCCCGCTCGTCAGCCGGCATCGCCCGTCGGTCGACGTGCTGTTCCGTTCGGCCGCGCGATCGGCCGGCGCCAACGCGATGGGCGTCATCATGACCGGCATGGGCGACGACGGGGCGCGCGGCATGAACGAGATGCATCAGGCGGGTGCCTACACGGTAGCGCAGGACGAGGCGACGTCGGTCGTCTTCGGCATGCCGAAGGAAGCGATCGCCCATGGCGGTGTCGATAAGACCGTGCCGCTCGACCAGATCGCCCGGGAAATCCTCGCCGCAGACCGCCGCCGGTGAGAAAACTGGCATAGCGATCTTCACACCTCGTTAACCATGTTTGGCAAGAATGGCGCTGCGCATCATGAGGGTGTTGTGAGAGAGCGATTTCCGCTCGCAGCCGAACAGGGACCCGAGATGCCAGTCATTACCTTTGCCAACACCAAGGGCGGAGCAGGCAAGACCACCGCCGTGCTTCTCCTCGCGACCGAACTCGTTGAGCAAGGCTACCGCGTCACCATCCTGGACGCCGATCCGCAATACTGGATTTCCCGCTGGCACCAGCTCTCGCCGCCGAACGACAGGCTCAACGTCATCTCCCACGTGACGCAGGCTTCGATCGAGCGCCATATTTCCGAAAACCGGCACAAGACCGATTATTTCGTGCTCGACCTGCCGGGCGCCCAAAGCCCGCTGCTCGCCAAGGCGATCGGCCTTTCCGACCATGTTCTGATCCCGATCCAGGGCTGTGCCATGGATGCGCAAGGCGGCGCCAACGTGCTGGAATTGCTGCGCTATCTCGGAGAGAAGGCAAACCTGCACGTGCCGCATTCCGTCGTACTGACCCGCGTCAACTCGATGGTCACGACGCGGGCCCTGCTGACGGTCAAGATGCTGCTTGCCGAGCGCAATGTCGACGTGCTCGACACGCCCATCATCGAACGCGCCGCCTTCCGCGACATTTTCGATCTCGGCGGCACGCTCTACACGATGGACGAGAGCCGGATCAGCAATCTCGACAAGGCCCGGCAGAACGCCCGGCTCTTCGCGCTGGAAATGCTCCGCCGCGTGCCGCTCCGCAAGCCGGCTTCGCTTTCGAACCGCTTCGTCCGCGCCGCCTGACCGTTACTCCTTCACCCTGATCTGCAGCTTGACGTCCGAGGGATGTCCGGCTGCGGCCCGCTCGAAGGCCTTAATCGAATCCCTGAACCCGAACGTGCCGGTGATCAGCGGCTTCAGGTCCACCTTTCCCGAAGCGATCAGTTCCAGCGCCCGGTCGAAGATATTGGCGTAGCGGAAAACCGTCTCGATGCGCACTTCCTTGGAGATCGCTCCCGCGACGTCGAATGCGACCGGCTCGACCGGCAGGCCGACAAGAACGAAGGCGCCGCCCGGCCGAACCAGGTCGAACATGCTCTTGAAGGCTTTCGGGCTGCCGCTCGCCTCGAAGACGACATCCGCGCCCCAGCCGCCGGTCTTCTCGGCAATCACCTCCGCAAACGGCCGTTCGGTGACGTTGACCGGGACGATGCCCGGATACTGGCCGGCGATCTTCAGCTTGTCGGCGCTCAGGTCCGAGATGAAAACGCGGGCACAGCCGCCGGCAAGGGCTGCCAACGCCACCATGATGCCGATCGGACCGGCACCGATCACCGCGCCGACATCGCCCGGCTGGATGTGGGCGCGGGTCGCCGCCTGCATGCCGATCGCGAAGGGCTCGACCATGGCCCCTTCGGCAAAGGAGACATTGTCCGGCAGCCTGTAGGTGAAGGCTGCCGGATGGACGACATAGGGCGTCAGCACGCCGTGGATCGGCGGCGTCGCCCAGAAACGGACATCCGGATCGACATTGTAGAGCCCGAGCTTGGAAGCCCGCGACGAGAGGTTCGGCACGCCCGGCTCCATGCAGACGCGGTCGCCGATTTTCAGGTCCTTCACGCCGGTGCCCACTTCGACCACCGTTCCGGCCGCCTCATGGCCCAGCACCATGGGTTCGCGCAGGACATAAGGGCCGATCGCGCCATGGGTGTAATAGTGCACGTCGCTGCCGCAGACGCCGACCGTATCGATTTCGATCCTCACATCGCCGGGGCCGACCTCCATAGGAAGATCGATCTCCCGCAACGAGAGGACGCCTTTTTTCTCGAGCACCAGGGCCTGCTGCATGGGATGTTTCCTTTTGAATATTCCTTCCATGGATTGACCGAGCTTCCGGGCAAGATCAAGACGCTCCCCAGTCGTATCGACAAACACGAACAACCTCATTGGCGTCCGCCAAAGGATTTCGCGGATTGTGCCAAGGACGCCGCGGCGCGTGGAGATGAGGTCAGGCGAATTTCTTCTTGGTCACAGTCACCGTGCCGGCATCGACCACGACCCAGTCACCGGTTTCGATCACCGACAACGGATCCTGGTCCAGCTCGGTGATCGCCGGCACGCGGGTGACGACGGCACCGAGCGCGATCTTGGTCGTCATCCGCGTAAAAATCATCGCCTGCGGCTGGACGCCGTTCAATCGCGTCATGTGGAAATAGGCGGACCAGCCGGACGAACCCTTCGCGCCGGGAAAGACCAGGATTTTTCCCGCGAAGGAAACCCCGCGCAACTCGTGCCGGCGCTCGATCACCGCGCCGGTGCGTTCGTTGATGCCGCCCCAGCCGGAAATCGTCTCGGTCGTCACCAGCGCCTCGCCTTCGGCGCGGCCGGCCACGACCTTGCGGCCCTTGAGCACGATGGTTTCGGGTTTTGCTTCCGTTGCGATATCCATCAGGCCCTCCCGCTCCATGTTCCGGTCAGCGCGGCGTCGACGCAATCGCGGACCGAGCCGAACCAGCCCTGCACGCCGGTGATCGCCGGCAGGTAATGCGCCTGCTTGGCGGAGTCGGTGGCGATGACGCGGGTTCCCTGCGGCAGGCGCCTCGAAATGGCGGGACAGGTATCGCTCATGACGACGCCGCCGGCTTGCCGGATGACGTCGAGATAGCCGTTGCGCTCAGCAACCTGCTTGATGGCACGCGGCGTATGCACCCAGAGCTGCACGTCCGAGTGGATTTTCTTGTCTTCCAGCATGTGGGCGATCAGTGCCACCTGGTCGATGGAATTATGCGGACAGCCCAACATGATGAAATCGACCTTTTTCTCGGTCGCGCTCTGCAGCTTCTCATAGGCCTCGCGCCGCTCGGCCGCCCCGTAGCGGAACGCGCCGCTGACGTCGCGGCCGCCAAAGGCCTCCTCGATCGTGTCCGCTTCCGGAGTGATACCCGGAATATGGTACATCTCGACGCCGCCCGACGAAGCGGCGGCCGCGCCGAAATGCTTGAGCTTCACGAGGTCCGGCTGGTGGCTCGTGCCCTTCAGCACCGGAATGTCCTCGCCGATCACCTCGCCGATGTAATAGCCGAGCAGACCCCAATCCATCATGTCGTCGACTTCGATATCGAGTTCGACCAGATGGGTGCCGCGGCGGTTTTCGGTGATGTGGAACCCCCAATAGGGAATGCGGCCGGTGAGCGCCGCCGCACCCGTGCTTTCCTTGCCCTCGACATTGGTGCGGGCGCCGAGCACGGAATTGCAGTAAATGACGGCCGACGATTCCATCCAGGCGCAGTGTTCGCCCTTCACCGGCACGTTGCCCACCTGATAGGGCGTGCAGGTGGCGAACATGTTGACGCCGCGCCGGCCAAGGAATTTTTCGTTCTCCCGCTGCATGTCGACCAGCGACTTGTCGACGCCCTGCAGCTCCCAGTTGTCGTTGTCGATGCCGGTGATGAGCTGGCAGGTATGCGCCACCATATGCGGCACTTCCACCACCTCGTCGCTGTCGAGGTTCAGCTCGGAATAGACGTGCTCCATGCCCTTCTGGGCTATCGGCTGTACCGAAGGGGTCGAAGCGTTGAAGGCGCCCGCGACATTGTTCGTCTCGACCAGCCGTTCGGCGCCGAGCGCCTCGCCATATCGCACGAGCAGGTCCATGGCACGCGCCTTGGCGCGGCCGTGCTCGCCGTCATACATGGCCTTCTCATAGTCCGTCAGCTTCATCGCGTCCTCCTCACGATGCGGCGCGCATCTCTTCATCCGTCCAGCGATAGTGCTTCTTTTCGACGTTGTCGGAAACCCGTTCCCGCAAGGCCGCAAGGTCGATCTGGTGCACGCTGCCGGTGCCGGCAAGGTCGAGCGCATTGGCGGCAGCCATGCCCATGGCGATGCAGGGGCCCATGACGCGGACGCTGGAAAGGGCAGCCGAATCCGCATCGATGCAACGGCCGGCGGCAGCGACATTGTCGCATTCGTCCGGGGTCAGGCTACCGAGCGGGATATAATGGGCATGATCCTCATCGAAGGTGATCCAGTGGTGGCCGTCGCCATGGTCGTGCAGCTCGATCGGCCAGGCGGTGCGGGCGACCGCGTCATCGAACCTGGTGCCGGCCCTGATCTCATCGACCGTCAGGTGGTGGCTGCCGGCGATCCAGCGGGTCTGGCGGATGCCCGGCAGGCCGAAAGAGCGGATGCGGGCATTGCCGAAGCATTCCGGGAATTCGTCCTTCAGGAACTGAACCGCGCGAGACGCCTGCTCCTTGCCTTCGAGCGCCTTCTTCGAGGCCTCGACCGGATCGAGCGGAGTTTCCACATGGGTCATGTTCATGGCGGCGATGCCGCGGCCGGGAATGGTGAAACCCAGCCCCTCGCGGCGCAGCAGACCATAGCTTGCAGCCTTTTCCTTCATGCGGTCGGCGATCTCGTAGCGGGTCGGCTGCTTCGCCTCGTCGATGTTTTCCAGCACCACCATCTGGGTGCCGAACACACCGCCCTTCTCCGGCTGGCGGCAGGCAAACCCGGCCTGCCAGACGAGCGCCGCGTCGCCGCTCGCCTCGACCCAGCCGGTCGCCTCGATCGAGACGCCGCCGTAGCGGGTCATGAAATCCGTCTGGACGACGCGGCGGCCTTCCACATGCACGTCGAGAATGGTGGCGCCGAGCACGACTTCGATGCCGGCTTCGAGCACGCTCTGCTCCATCCAGCGGCCAAGGACGACTTCGTCATAATAGACGACGGTCGTGTTCGGTCCGTGACGGTAATAAATCGACTGGTCCTGGGATTCGAGATGGGCGAGCAGTCTGTCGGCGACGCCGTAGGTGAACTGGTAGCCGTGCGTGCCGTTGGAGAATAGGCCGCAAAAGGTGGCGATGATCGAGTTGACTGCCTGGCCACCAAGCGCCGCCTGGCCGTCGACGATCACGACCTTCTTGCCGAGGCGGGCCGCTTCGAGTGCCGCGGAAATGCCGGCAATGCCGGCGCCGACGACGCAGATATCCGCCCTCAGCTTGCGGAACGGCGCGTCTTTCTCGCGCCGCACGATCCGCGTTTCCCTGCTCAGCGTTTCCGCCATGAACTGCCTCCCTACGAATACCTGCGCCCTTCGACGCTCTCCGCAGGAAGAATATCCTAAGCGGCCGCTCCAAAAACCCGGCGAGTGATGCGATCAGCTTTCGTATTTCGAGAAAGCTGGAGGCGGCATCGCAGTCCTTTTCCGCCTCAGAACGCGGGAATGACCTGATCAGGAATGCCTTCCGCAAAGCGTTTCTGCACGTAGGATATGAATTCCGCCACCACGTTCTTGTTCATCTTGATGCGGGGCACGGAAGCCTTCACCCAGAGTGGCTCGACCGGGAATTCTGGCATCACCTCCTCCAATGCGCCGCTTTCAAGGTCCGCCTGCGCCAGGAAGCGCGGCAGGATGGCAAGCCCCAGGCCCTGGCGCGCGGCCGCGAGCAGGATGCGGCTGTCATTGGCCGTGAAGTTCGAGGTGATCTCCACGTTCAACGCGCTCGTCTCCATCTGGAAGGTCCAGGTGGTACCGACCGTGTGGAAGGTGATGCATTCGTGGCCGACGAGTTCGGTCGGCGTCTTCGGCCGCTTGCGGCTTTCCAGATAGCTCGGCGCTGCGCAAAGCAGGCGGGGATAGGGACAGAGCGGATGGTCGATCACGTAAGCGTAGGATTGCGGCAGCGCGCCCACGGCCACGTCGAAGCCCTCTTCCAGCGGGTTGACCGAGCGGTCGATCAGCACGAGCTCGATCTTGACCCGGGGGTTCTCGGCCTGGAAGGCCGCGCAGACATCGCCGAAGAACATGGAGGCCAGCGTCGTCGGCGCCTTGATGCGCAGCGAACCCGTCAGGCCCAGTTCGTGGGTGCTGGGCCTGGCCAGCGTGTCCTCGATCTCGCCGACCAGGAGCTGCAGGCGTGGCCGCAACTGCTCGCCATCCACCGTCAACGCCAGCCGCCGCGTGGTGCGCACGAAAAGCTGCGTGTTGAGATGTTCTTCCAGCCGCTTGACGCGCTTGGTGATGACGGAGGTCGCAACCCCTAGATCACGGCCCGCGGCGGAAAAACTGCCGGCGCGGGCGGTCGCCAAGAATGCGCCGATATCGAGAAGTATGTTCACTGTCTTTCTCGTTTCGAGAACAAATGGGACCCGACATCAGGCGCATATTTTCGGCGTTTCCGCAACTCCCGCAGCGTTGCGTCACCCACACCTATTTCGCGATCAGCGTTGCTCCCTTCTCCAGCGGCGTGACGGTGCTGCCGTATAGACTGAGCCAGCCCTTCTCCGCCGAGAGCGGCTTCTGAACGAAAGCTTCGCGCCTTTCGGCAAGCTCCGTCTCCGGCACGTGCAGCTCTATCGAGCGGTTGTCGATATCGACGGTGATGCGGTCGCCGTCCTTCACAAGACCGAGCGGCCCGCCGGTGAAGGCTTCCGGCTTCACCTCGCCGACCACCAGCCCGACGTTGACGAGACCGCTCAATTGTCCATCCGTCACCACGGCGACGTCCGGGCCGAGGCCCGAACCATCCAGAGCGAAGACGAGGCGCGAGGCGCCGCCCATGCCGGGACCGCCCTTGACGCCCATCCCCCGCAGCACCAGCACCTCGCCGGGCTTCACCAGGCCTTCCTTGAGCGCCGCTTCCGCCGAAGGCGAATTGTCGAAAACGCGAGCCGGGCCGTCGAAGCTCATCGGCCGGCCAGGGCCGCGCAGTCCCACTTTGGCAATGGCTCCATCCGGCGCCAGCGAGCCGCGCAGGAGGACGATGCCGGGCTTCGTCGCAAACGGCCGGTCGAGCGGGCGGATGACGTCCGGATCGGCGATCTCGACATCCTTCAGCTCCTCGGCCCAGGTCCGTCCCGTAACCGTCAAGGCCGACCCATCGATGATCGGCTCCAGCCGCTTCATGATGCCGCGCGCACCGCCGGCATCCTCGAATTCCTCGATCGAGTTCGCTCCGATCGGACGGACGGCGGCGAGGATCGGAACCTCACCGCTCAGCTCCTCGAACATCCCGTAGACATCGACATCGAGGTCCGCCTCGACGGCGATCGCCTGCAAATGCTTGATCGTGTTGATCGATCCGGAGACGGCAAGCACGGTGGCGGCGGCGTTGCGGAAGGCTCCCGGCGTCAGGATCTGCCGCGGACGGAGATCTTCCCAGACCATATCGACGATGCGCTTCCCCGCCCGGTCAACATAATCCATCATCTTGTCGCTCATGGCGCGCACCGGCGCACCGCCCGGCAGCGCCATGCCGAGCGCCTCGCAGACCGAATGCATGGAATTGGCCGTGCCCATGCCGGAACAGACGCCGGGGCTCTTGATGGCATTCTCGCTCATCTCCTTCAGCTCTTCGAAGCCGAGCTTGCCGGCGGCATGGTGGCCGGCATGCAGGAAGACTTCCTCGATATCCATGTGATGGTTGCGGTATTGGCCGCTCGCCTGGTAGCCGCAGAGCACGACCAGCGTCGGCAGGTCGATGCGGGCAGCCGCCATGAGCTGGCCGGGCGTGGTCTTGTCGCAGGAGGCAAGACAGATCATTCCGTCGAGCTGCGCGCCCTCGACCGCCACTTCGATGTCGTTGGTGATGAGATCGCGGCTCGGCAGGATATAGGTGGCGGCCCGACCGGCACTGATGATGAAATCGCTTGGCGCGATGGTGCGGATTTCGAAGGGAATGCCGCCCGCCGCGCGCACCGCCTCCTTGACGCGGGCGGAGACCTGGTCGAGATGGCTGAAGCAGATCGAAAGCTCCGAAGAGGTATTGACGATCGCGATCTTCGGCTTTTCCATGTCCTCGTCGGTAAGGCCGAGCGCCCGCCATTGCGCCCGGCGCACCGCCCAACGCGACGTGCCCGGCTCGAAATTGCTGCGCAGCTGTCTCCTCATCATGACCGCCTCCTCTCCGACCTCGATTTCTCGATAAAATTACCAACTCCGAAGGTGAGCGGGAATGTGCGGAACAATCCGCTCTCTTTTCTCGAATCGCGAACGGTCAGGCGCAGCGTGCACTATGATAAGCGAACCGCGCTGCGAGCTCGTCCACGGCCTTCGTCTCGGAAATGCGCAGCGCCATCCAGGCCGAAACGGCGGTCCAGGCGGCGCGCATATAGCTATCGGCGCGGTAGAGCGCGGCATCCGGATCGTCCTGCATCGCCGTCATTCTTTCGCTGAGGACCTCGAAGCCATCGAGAATATCGAGCACCGCCTCCGATGCTTCGGGATGCTCGGCCGTATAGGCGTCGATCTCGTCGCGTACCTTCTCGAGGAAGACGGTCAGCCCCCTTCCCTCGTCGCGCCAGAGCCGGCGGGTCAGGAAATCCAGCGCCTGCATGCCCGTGGTGCCTTCGTAGATCGTCATGATGCGCGCATCGCGCAGATATTGTTCGAGCGGCCAGTCCTTCGTATAGCCGACGCCGCCCAGCACCTGGATCGCCGCGTTGGCCGCCTTGAACCCCGTCTCGGCGCCGAAATTCTTGACTAGCGGCAGCATCCAGCCGGTGAAGTCCTCCAGTTCAGGCTCCTCCTCGATCCTCTCAAGATCCATGGAGGTCGCGAGCTCCAAGATCGCGGCGCGCAGGATTTCGGTGGAGCTGCGGATTTCGAAGAGCTGCCGCTGCACGTCCGGATGGTTCTCTATCGGCACCGGCGGCTGGTCCGGCCGGCCGCCCTGACGGCGCTCCTTCGCGTATTCCTCGGCGATGTCGGCCGCGGCGGAGGCGATGCCGAGCCCCTGGCAGCCGGTCAGCAGGCGCATCAGCTCGATCATGGCGAAGAGCTGAGACAGGCCGCGCCCTTCCTTGCCGAGCATCACGCCCTTCGCATCGTCGAAGCGCATGGCGCAGGTGGGCGAGCCGTGCAGACCCATCTTTTCCTCGATGCGATCGACCGAAACGCCGTTCGGCCTGCCGTCGATCAGGTTCGGCACAAGGAAAAGGCTGACGCCACGCGTGCCGACTTGGTCGTTGGTACGGGCGAGCAGGCAATGGCCGATGCGTGTCCCCATGTCGTGATCGCCGAAGGAAATCCATATCTTCTGGCCGGTGACGAACCATTCGCCGTCGCGCTGCTCCGCCTTCGTCCGCAGGCGCCCGACGTCGGAACCGGCCTCCGGTTCGGAAATGCAGATCGTCGCCGCCCATTCGCCGGCGGCCAGTTTCGGCACCCATTCGGCAGCGAGCGCCTCATTGGCAGCTTCGGCAAGTAGATGTGCGGCGGCGCGGGTGGAGCCCGCCGCCATCATCAGCGCCACGCAGCCGCGCTCGAACAGCGGCGCACAGGCCGCATGCAGCGTCAGCGGCACGCCCTGCCCGCCGAATTCCTCCGGCACGTCCATGCCAAGCCAGCCGGCCTCGGCATGTCGGCGGAAAGCATCCGCAAAACCGTCCGGCGTCTTCACACGCCCGTCTACGACCTGTGCGCCGATTCGATCGCCGACAGCATTCAGCGGCGCCAGCACGCCCTCGGCAAAGTTCGCTGCCTCCTCTACGATCGCCGCAACCGTCTCGTCGTCGCAATCCTGCCGCAGATCACGCAGCCGATGCCAGCCCGGCGTCAGAGCCAGGATTTCCAATGTCCGGTTCGCCTGATCCGCAAAAGACATAAGCGGTCACCGCGGCTGCATGCGCAGCGCCCCGTCGAGCCGGATCACCTCGCCGTTGACATACCGGTTCTCGATCAGGAAGCGCACCGCATCGGCGAATTCCGCCGGATCGCCGAGCCGCGCCGGATAGGGAATGGCAACCGCTAGACTGTCCTGCGCCTCCTGTGGCAGGCCATTGAGCAATGGCGTCAGGAAAAGCCCCGGCGCGATCGTGTTGACCCGGATGCCGAAACGGGAGAATTCGCGCGCCGCCGGCAGACCGAGCGAGACGATACCGCCCTTGGAGGCGGCATAGGCAGCCTGGCCGATCTGGCCTTCGAAGGCGGCGACAGAGGCGGTGTTGACGATCACGCCGCGCGCCTTGTCTTCCCGCTCGGGAGCCTGCGCCATGCGCTCGGCGGCCAGCCGCATCATGTTGAACGTGCCGATCAGGTTGATGCGGATCACCTTTTTGAAATCGGAAAGCGGCATGGGGCCTTCGCGGCTCAGAATGCGGCCTGCCGTGCCGATGCCGGCGCAGTTGACCAGGATGCGCAGCCCGTCGCCGGCCTTTGCCGCGATATCCAGCGCCTTCGCCGCGTCGTCCTCGCTGGTCACGTCGCCCGAAAGCGACACGCCGCCGATTTCGCCGGCCACCTTCTCCGCCGCTTCGCCATTGCGGTCGAAGACGTGAACGGCGGCGCCGAGTTTCGCGAGCAGGCGGGCCGTCGCCTCGCCGAGTCCCGATCCGCCGCCGGTGACAAATGCACTGCTTCCCGCGATCCTCATGCCGCCAACTCCTTGCCGACGCGGATGACGCCCGGCGCATCCGCATAAAGCGCCTCGACCAGATCGCCGCGCTGCGCGAGCACTGCACGCTGGTTGATCGAGCCCTTGTCCGTCACTTCGCCCTTTTCGAAACGCAGCGGTTCCGTCATCAGCATCATGCGCATGACGCGGGTTGCGGAGCCGCTCGCCTGTTTCTGGTGCTCCTTCAGCCGCTCGGCAATCGCGGCCTTCACCTTCGGATGGGCAATTACTTCCTTGTCCGAAAGACCTTCGCCGCCGCCAAGCAGTTCCCGCAGCGCCGGCATGAAGGGCACGGCAAGCGCGCCGAGCTCGGCTCGGTTCTCGCCGGTGATGACCGCATCGCGGATCAGGCCGCCGAACTGATTGACGAGCTGGGCGCGCAGCACGCCCACCGCCACCCAGGTGCCGGTCTGCAGCTTGAAATTTTCCGCCGTGCGGCCATCGAAATAGAATCCCTTTCGCGGATCGCCCGGGACAGCGAATTTCACGGCATCGCCGATGCGGTAGAAGCCTTCCTCGTCGAAAGCTTCCTTCGTCAGCTTCTCGTTGCGCCAGTAGCCGGGCGTGACGTTCGGGCCCTTGAGACGCAGTTCGTATTTCTCGTCGATCGGCACCAGTTTCATCGTGACGCCCTGGCCGGGCACACCGATATTGCCCGGTTTCTCCTGCGGATCGGTGCAGAAGAGCGCGAACGGCGCGGTCTCTGTGGAGCCGATGCCGGTTCCGAGCGGCACCCGTTCGCCGATGGTCATCTCCGAAAGCTCAAGCAGCGCATCCCAGGTATGTTGCGCCATGCCGGCCCCGGCATACATCAGCAGTTTCAGGTCCTTGAAGAAGTTCTTCCGCAGCGCCTCGTCGTCGCGCATGGCCTGGATCAGCATCTCGAAACCGGCCGGCACGTTGAAATACCAGGTCGGCGCGATTTCCCTGAGATTGGCGATCGTCTGGCCAATCAGCGCCGGTGACGGTTTGCCGCGGTCGATATAGTAGGTGCCGCCGTTGTAGATCGCGATATTGAAGCATTTGTTGCCGCTTGCGGTGTGGTTCCAAGGCGCCCAATCGACCAGAATCGGCGGCTCGTCGCGGAAATAGGAATAGCAGTCGGCCACCATTTCCTGGTTGGAGCAGAGCATGCGCTGTGTCTGGATGACCGCCTTGGGCGAACCCGTCGTACCCGAGGTGAAGAGGAATTTCGCGACCGTATCCGGTCCGACCGCATCGAACGCCTTGTCGACCGCTTCGGTCGGCCCGGTCTTCAGAATGTCCTCGAAAAGATAAGTGTTCGGCCTGCCTTCCGGCAGGTTGCGGATCGCGGCGAACGGAATTTCAGCGCCGAAGGCGGTATCGACGGCCTTGCGGAAGGTGGCAGCATCGTCGGCGAAGATCAGACCCGGGGTGATTTGCCTGGCGATATCGTGCAGCTTCGAAAAATCGGAGGAGATGGTTGCGTAAGCCGGAGCGATCGCGGCGGAGGGAATGCCGACATGCTGGGCGCCGAGCGCCATCAGCGCATGTTCGATCGAGTTTTCGGAGAGGATGACGAGCGGGTTTTCCGCGGAGAGCTTGAGATCGAGCAGGAACTGGCCGATGCGGCGCACTTGGTCGAGCGCTTCGGCGTAGGTCACCTTGCGCCATTCGCCTGTTCCCTCGCGGTCCGCCATCCAGGTGCGGTCCGGCACGACCTTCGCCCAATGGACCAGCCGCTCGTTGATCTTATCGGGATAGGGGCCGAGCGGATCTTCCCGCCAGACCAGGAACTCGCCGTTCGGCCGCTCTTCCCAGCCGACCACCGGCGACCACAGCTTCACATCACGTACAGGCTTTCCGGCCATGACTCTCCTCCCAGATGTCAGCGATCCTTAAACTCCCAAAATTTGTTTACAAAGAAACAATCTCCCTGTAAACGATCAAAAACTCGAAGCGGGCGATGGGAGCGTCCGCCGGAGCACTGGAGCGGGCTTGGCCGAAAGCCGCTCGCACTTTTCGGCGCCCCGCTCTCTCGGAGGAGAATACAGAAAATGGCCGATCAGACGGCAACCAGCTTCGTTACCTATGAGCTCAGGGGCAATGTCGCCCATATCGGTCTCAACCGCCCCGAAAAGCGCAATGCTATCAGCGACCGGTTCGTCGAAATGATCGCCGAGGCGGTGGCGCGTGCGGAAAGCGAAGCGAAAGCCGTCGTGCTCTTCGGTCATGGCGACCATTTCTGCGCCGGCCTCGATCTCGCGGAGCATGTGAAGAAGACGCCGATCCAGGGCGTTCATGGCTCGCGCCGCTGGCATGCCGTCTTCGCCGGCATCGAGCATGGCACGATCCCGTGGGTTTCCGCCCTGCATGGCGCGGTCGTCGGCGGCGGCCTGGAGCTTGCGGCTTCCACGCATATCCGCGTTGCCGACAAATCAGCCTTCTTCGCCCTGCCGGAAGGCCAGCGCGGCATCTTCGTCGGCGGCGGCGGTTCCGTGCGCGCAGCACGATTGATGGGCGTCGCCCGCATGACTGACATGATGCTGACCGGCCGCGTCGCTTCCGCCGAGGAAGCCGAGCGCTGGAATCTTGCGCAATACGTGGTCGAGAAGGGTGAGGCGCGCAGGAAGGCGCATGAGCTTGCCGAAGCCGCCGCCAGCAATGCGGAAATCTCCAATTACGCCGTCATCAACGCCCTGCCTCGCATCCAGGACATGGCCAAGGAAGATGGGCTTTTCGTCGAATCCTTCATCGCCTCCTTCACCGCCACCAGTCCGGAGGCGGAAGAGCGGCTGCGCGCCTTCCTGGAAAAGCGCGCCGCACGGCTAAAGGCGCCGGGTTCCGCCTGAAAGGATTTTCCGGATGGATATGCCGACCCGAACGACTGACGAGGTGAAGCTCGACCGGCTCAATACGGCGCTCGGCTTTCTGGTGCGGCTCGCCCAGATCAAGGTCTACGAGCATTTCTTCGAGGAATGCGGCGAGCGGGGCCTGAAACCCGGCGAATTCTCGGTCCTTTGGGTCATCCTCCACAATCCCGGCATCCGGCAGAGCGTGCTCGGCCAGCGGCTGATGATCAAGCGGGCGCATATGACTAAGCTGATCCGCTCTCTGGAAGACCAGGGGCTCGTCTCACGCCGCATTCCCGACGACGACCGCCGCGCCGTCGAGATCACGTTGACGCCCGCGGCCATGACGATGGTGGCGCAGGCAGGCGACTGGTTTTTCGCCTACGAGGACTCCGTCGGCTCGAACCTCACCGCCGCCGAGCGCAAGCAATTGACGATCCTGCTGCAGAAATTCACTGGCCTGGACTGAGATCAGGACCGGGAGGAGCACGCCATGAATATCGACGAACTGGTCGCCATCGACATCCACACCCATGCGGAAGAGCCGTGCTGCGGCCCGCGCGACGACGGCTATGACGAATTCCAGGCCGGCATGGCGAAATATTTCAAGAATCCGGCCGGCCACAAGGGCATGCTGCCGACCGTCAACGAGACCGCCGTCTATTACCGCGAGCGCAAGATCGGCTGCGTGATCTTTCCGGTCGATGCGGAGCGCGAGACGGGCTTCCGCCGCTATAACAACGAAGAAGTGGCGATGATTGCCGCCGAAAACAGCGACGTCATGATCCCCTTCGCCTCCATCGACCCGGCCAAGGGCAAGATGGGCGCCCGCGAGGCGCGGCGGCTGGTGCGCGAATTCGGCGTCAAGGGCTTCAAGTTCCACCCGACCATGCAGGCCTTCTATCCCAACGACCGGATGGCCTATCCGCTCTATGAGGCGATTGCCGAAGAAGGCGCGATCACGCTGTTCCATACGGGCCAGACGGGCGTCGGCGCCGGCATGCGCGGCGGCATGAACATGCGGCTCAAATATTCCAACCCGATCTATCTGGACGACGTGGCGGCGGATTTCCCCGACATGCCGATCATTCTCGCGCATCCCTCCTTTCCCTGGCAGGAGGAGGCGCTCTCGGTCGCGACCCACAAGCCGAACGTCTATATCGACATGTCCGGCTGGTCGCCGAAATACTTTCCGCCGATCCTGGTGCAATACGCCAATTCGCTCTTGAAGCACAAAATGCTGTTCGGCTCGGACTGGCCGGCGATCACGCCCGACCGCTGGCTGGCGGATTTCGCGGCCATTCCCATCAAGGACGAGGTCCGGCCGCTGATCCTCAAGGAAAACGCCCGCAAGCTTTTGAAAATCTAAACCGGAACGAAGCTCTTCCGGACCACGAGTTCGGGAATGACACGCTCGTAACCCGGCGCCGCATTCGGGCTTGCCAGCCGCCGCTCCAGAAGCTCGACCGCGCGAGCCGCCATGGTCGCCGGGTCCTGGCGGAAGGTCGTGAGGCCATAGCTCAGCCAGGCCGCCTCCGGCACGTCGTCGAAGCCGATCACCGCCACATCTTCCGGAATGCGCAGGCCGAGTTCGGTGCGGACGAAATCCATCAGGCCGAAGGCGATCTGGTCGTTGGCGCAGAAGACCGCATCCGGCTTCCGAGGTCCGGCAAACAGCTCGCGCGCGGCGGCGATGCCGCCATCATAGTCGGAATCCGGAGCCTTGGCGGCCGTCACCTCGGTGCCGAGCGCATGAGCCGCCGAGAGGAAGGCGCTTTCGCGTTCCGCGATGCTCGGCGTCCCGGACAGAGAGCCGACCACCGCGAGCCGCCGCCGGCCCGCCGCGAAGAAGGCACTGGCGGCATTGCGCGAGGCTTCGGAATTGCCGGCGCGCACATGGTCGGCGTCGGGCTCGGAGCGGCCGATCACCACCAGCGGCTGGCCGTTGCGCTGGGCAAGTTCGAAGAAACTCGCCGGCGGCGAGCCTGACAGGATGATGGTCGCTTGGGCGCGATGCCCGATCAGCATTCCCTGGGCGGCGAGAAGCTCCTCTTCCGTCTGCCCGGTATTGATGAGGATAGGGATGCTGCCGCGGCGGATCAGCGCCTTGGCGAGCGCCGCCGTCAGATGAGCGCGAAAGCCGAGCTCCGGCTTGGTGGCGACAACACCGACCAGCCTACTCTGGTTGGCGAGTACGCCGCGCGCCAGATCGTTGACGTGGTATCCGAGCTCTTCGGCGGCCCTCAGCACCTTCTCGCGCGTCGCCGGCGCGACGCTCGCCCCCGGGGTGAAGGTGCGGGAGACGGCCGAGCGGGAGACGCCGGCAAGCCGGGCGACCTGTTCGGCGCTGACGAAGCGCATCCTCTTTTCGTCCTTCATGCTCATCAGTGCCCCACGCGCGAAAGGACGTCAGCCTTCAGGAAGCGCTCGACGATCAACATGAAAAGGATGGACGGCACAAGCAGCAGAAGCGCGGTGATCGATGCGATCTGGTAATTGCCGCCGGCACCGGCCGTATAGAGCAAGAGCGGCAGCATGTTCACGTCCGGCGCGCCGACGAAATAGCTGCCGGTGAATTCGTCGAGCGATTCCAGAAAGACGAAGATGGCGCTCGCCATCAGGCCGGGTGCCGCGAGCGGCAAGGTCACATCCAGGAAGGTCCGCATCGCTCCGGCGCCGATATTGCGCGCCGCCTGTTCCAACTCCACGTCGATCGCTGAGAAGGCGGCCGTGGCGATCCAGACCGCATAGACGAGGCCGTGCGAGACATGCACCAGCACGACGCCGGGGATCGTGCCGTTCAGCCCGATCTCGTAAAAGATTCGCGCGACATTGACATAGACCGTGAGGTTCGGGAAGGCCTGCGGAATGAGGAAGGCGAGCAGGATCAAGCCTCTCAGCGGCAGTTTCAGCCGCGCCAGCGCATAACCTGCCGGGATCGCCAGGATCAGCGAGACGATCACCGTCAGCAGCGCGACCACCAGCGAATTGGTGAGCGATTCCACCGCCCCACCGCGCGGCGCGAAGACCCGACCCCAGGAGCTGAAGCCGTATTCCAGCGGCAGGCTGTAGGGAAAATACCACTTCTCCGCCACGGTCCAGAGCAGCATGTTGAGGAGCGGTCCGAAGATGAAGAAGGCCATCAGCCCGAAGACGATGCCGCGCGGCACCCACCAGAGAGCGACGAGCGAATTGCGGGAGGCGGCCATAACGGAGGCGGTCATGCACGCTCCTTCAGGCTGGCACGGAGATAAATCCACGCGACGGAAGAGGCGAGTACCAGCGAGATGAGGCCGAGCGCGTTGGCGACCCCATAGTCTCCATAGGAATTGACCCTGAAGGCGATGTCGGCGGTGATCATGGTCGGCGTCTGGGCATTGATCATCAGCGGAACGGACAGCACCGACATCATGGTGACGAAAGAGAGGATGAGGCCCACCGTCAGCGTCGTCGCCACCTGCGGCACGAGGATTTCGATCAGCACGCGCAGACGCGAGGCGCTGAGATTGCGGGCAGCCTCAATCGTCTCGCGGTTGACCGAAGCCATGGCCCCGGCGACCAGCAGCGCGACGAAAGGCGTCTGCTTCCAGACGAAGGCGATCACGATGCCGCGCCAGTCGAGAAAGCTCTGCGCATCGAGCGGCGTCAGCAGGCCAAGGTTGATGAAAGTGTTGTTCATCATGCCGTTCTTGGCAAGGAAGGTACGAAGGATCTGCCCGACGACGATGAAGGGGATGAACATCGGCCAGCGGTAGAGCCAGCGCAGGATGGCGACCGCGACCGGATGCTCGCCGAGCGTCAGGTAACCGCCGATGGCGATCGAGGCGATGCCGATCAGCACGGTCGAAAGCGAGATGATCACGACGGTGAAGACGATGTCCTTGCCGTAAAGATCAAAGGCTTTCGTGAAATTGCCCCAGCCGAATGCTCCCTCCACCTGAAAAGCACCGACCGCCGACATGATCAGCGGCAGAATGAACAGCAAGGCGATCACCGCAAGCGCGGGGAATATGAGGGCAAGGGCGAGAAGTCGCCTGGACATGGGTTTCTTTCTCTGCGGGATTAGCCCCTCATCCGCCTGCCGGCACCTTCTCCCCGCTTGCGGGGAGAAGGGCACTCGCGGCGAGCTATCCGTCTCTCTCAAACGTCGAGTTGGGCACGTCCCCTCTCCCAGCAAGCGGGGAGAGGGTTAGGGTGAGGGGCAGATGTTATCGCCTTACTTCACGGACTTTTCGTAGGCTTCCAGGATCGCGTTGTTATAGGGCGCAATCGGGAAGGGCTTGCCCTTGGTGGCGAGATCTTCCGGCGTGATGTCGACGAAGAGCTTGTTCCAGGTGGCGTCGTCGAGCTCGGCCTTTACCTTGTCGGCGTCGATGCCCGGATACCAGTTGAAGCGCTTGACGATGCCTTCGGCCTGAACCTTCGGGCTGGTGGCAAGCGTGATGAACTTCTCGGCCAGGTCCTTGTTCGCCGCCTTTTCCGGAACGACGTAATGCATCGGCTGGCCCGGCATGCCCGGAGCGGGCAGGATGAGCTTCATGGTCGGCGGAAGCTGGCCGCTGGCCTGCCAAGAATAGAACATGTCCACCCAGACCGGACCCATGGCGATTTCGCCGCGGGAGAGAAGGTCGAGCGTGCCGGCATTGCCGGGCGTCAGCGTCGCGTTGGTGGTGAAGTCGGCGAGGCTCTTGAAGGCCGCATCCCACTTCTTGGTCTCGTCTTCCTTGAACGGGCCGTTCATCAGCATATTGGCATCGCCGCCGCCGAAGGCATAGATCCAGCCCATGACGAAGCTGACGCCGGAAGCGCCGCCCTTGATGCCGTTATAGCCGAACTGCTTCGGATGGGCCTTGGCCCATTCGGCGAGCTCGGCATAGGACTTCGGCGGGTTCGGAACGAGCGCCGGGTTGTAGGCGATCGCGGTCTGGCTGTTGAACATCGGCATGACATAGCCGTCGACATTGGTGCCGAGCGCCATCTTGGCATTGGCGCGGGTCACGAGCGAGCCGGTTTCGATATCGCCGCGATACTTGTCGAGATAGTTCTTGGTCACCATCGGGCCGACGAATTTTTCGTGGACGACGGCAACGTCGACGTCCCACTTCTCGGCCTTGGCGGCAGCCTGGGCGTCGAAGCGCTCGAGGATCTTCTGCGAACCGGCATCGCCCGGACCGGTGCCGACGGCGCGGACGGTGTTGCCCGGATAGGTCTTTTCGAAGAGCGGACCGAGATATTGATTGATGTAATCGACCATGTTCTGGTCGCCGGCGGTCGCCACCGTCAGTTCTCCGGCATGGACCGGAAGGGCTGCGAGAGCGACGGCGAAGGCTGCATAGGACATTCTCTTCATTGGTGCTTCTCCGTGAGTTGAAAGATCAGGTCATTCAAAGTCAGGCGTAAACTTTCCCGGATGGCGCCCGGGAAACCGTGGAGGCCGGCGCTGCCGCCGGCGAATTGAAGAGGAAGAGGGACTCGGCCGGCACATGGACGGCGACACCGGTACCGGGTTCGAAGGCGCGTTCCGCATCGGCCATGACCTCGGCCTGCCCGAGCCGGACCACGTGGCGCCAGTGGCCGCCGGGATAGCTGACGGCGGCGACCTCTCCCTTGAAGGTGATGCCCGGGCCGATCACCGCGATCTCGCCCTCGGCAAAGAGGCGTGCTGCTTCGGGGCGGAAACGGGCCTCAACCGGACCGGCAGTCAGCGGACGGCTGGCAAGAGGCACGCTGCCCGCCGCGTTGGCCGGACCCTCGGCGATCGCGAACTCGCCGCCCTCAGGCGTTCCATTCAGGGACAGCACGTTCTCGGCGCCCATGAAAGCGGCGACGAAGGCCGATGCCGGGCGGTTGTAGACGTCTTCCGGCGTACCGGCTTGTGCGATCTTTCCGGCATTCAGGATGACGATACGGTCGGCCATGACCATGGCCTCCTCACGATCGTGGGTGACATGGATCGCGGTAATGCCGAGCCGCTTCTGCAGCGCACGCAGTTCGTGGCGCACCGTCAGGCGGATGCGCGCATCGAGGTTCGACAGCGGCTCGTCGAGCAGCAGGATCTCGGGATCGATCGCAAGCGCCCGACCGAGCGCGACGCGCTGGCGCTGGCCGCCCGACAGCGCCGCAGGTTTTCGCGCTTCCAGTCCGCCGAGGCCGAGAAGCGACTGCATGGCGGCCACGCGGCCGGCGATCTCGGCGCGCGGCACACCTTTCAGCTTCAGCCCGTACCCGATGTTCTGCGCTACCGTCATATGGGGCCAGAGCGCGTAGGACTGGAAGACGAGTGCCATGCCGCGCTTGTCCGGCGGCAGGTGGGTGACGTCGCGATGGCGCACCTTCACCTCGCCGGCAGACGGACTGATGAAGCCGGCTAACAATCTCAGAAGCGTGGTCTTGCCACAGCCGGAGGAGCCGAGCAGAGCGACGAATTCGCCCTTGGCGATCGACAGATCGATATCGGTCAGAACCTGTGTGGAACCGTAACGGCTTGCAACACCGCGCAATTCCAGAAACCCGTTCCGCTCCATCGAAACCCCCTTTGCACAGCCGTGCAATCTTGCTGGGCGTTTCTTAAGGCGCGAGTTTTACAGGCGCATGACACAATCTCGGTTTTGTTTTGAGTATGCAGGTCGTGATGACGATGCCGATCAGGCGCGGAGGGCCTGCCGCGCCTCAAGGCTGGCGACCGCCTTTTCCAACTCTTCCGCACCCGTTGCCACGAGGACCGCACCGGCTTCCGCCAGGATGCGGGCACGATCGGGCCGCGGGTCGGCAGGATCGACGAAACCGATCGCCGCCATGCCCGCGGCCTTCGCCCCGGTGATGCCGTGACTGCTGTCGTCGATCACCACGCAGTTCTTCGGATCGACGGCGAAGGTTTCGGCGCAGAAATGGAAGAGGTCGGGCGCCGGCTTCGGCCGCGCCACCCTGTCGGAGCTGAAGACGGCGGGGGCGAAAGCGTGCCAGAGATCAAGCAGGCCGAGGCTTTTCGCAAGCCGGTCCGTCGAACTGTTGGAGGCGACGCATTTCTTGTGCGGCAGCGAGCGGACAAGCCTTTCCATGCCAGGCATCGGTTCCAGCGAGCGGGCGAATTCCGGATAGATGTCGAGATGCCAGGCCTTAAAGATCGCATCGAGATTTTCGAGACCGAGTTCTTCCGTGCAGATGCGGCGGATGACGCCCGGCGAATTGCCCGTGAAGCGAATGAGGACCTCCTCGGCGGTGATGGCGGCACCCGCATCCTGCAGGGCCTTGGCGAGCGTGCGGCTGGCGATCGGCTCGCTGTTGATCAGTACGCCGTCACAATCGAAAATCAGGAGGTCTATCTGCATGGGAATCCAATTTCAGTGTTGCGTCAGAGCCGGTTGACGCCCGCCGCACCGTCGGCGACGGCAAAGCTCTGGAAGACGTTGGCTGGAGAATTCTGCTGCTTGCGGTCGGCGATGCCGATGAAATCCACCTCGGCCGAGCGGTCGCTCAGACGCATGACGGCATAGCCGTGCTTGTCGGAGGCGAATCTGAGATGCGGGTTTTCGGCAAGCGCCGTCGCAAGGCTTGCCTCCGACGGCGCATCGGAGGTGATCGAACCGCCGACGAATTCGGTTGCGATGGGCGCTGCCTTTTCGTCCGCGAAGTCGCGCTTCACATCGGCCGCATAGAAGGCGTGCAAGTCGCCGCCGATGATAACCGGATTGCGGACAGCGGAAGACTGCACGGCGTCCAGCAGCCGGGCGCGGCCGGCCCGATAGCCGTCCCATCCGTCGAGATTGTAGCCCGTCTCAGGACCCGCCCGGGTGTCGCGCTCGGAAAGCAGCGTCTGCTGGGCGATGATGTTCCATTTCGCCTGCGAGCCGCCGAGCGTCCTGCCGAGCCATTCCTCCTGCGCCGGGCCGAGCATGGTCCGCTCGGGCCGGTCCGCGGCGGCGGAGCCCTGGAGCTGCGGCGAGCGATATTGCCGCGTATCGAGCAGCGTCAGCCCAAGCAGATTGCCGAAGCGATAGTGATCGTAGATGCGCAGGGCGTCGAAACCCGCAGCCAAACTCGGAGAGACCGGCATGTGTTCGAACCAGGCCTGGTAGGCGGCGCGGCGGCGGGTCAGAAAGGCCGTCTGGTCCGGTGCGTCGGGGGCGTGGTCGTTGGAATAAT
The DNA here is from genome assembly GCF_051400715.1 of Neorhizobium descurainiae. NCBI lineage: Bacteria > Pseudomonadati > Pseudomonadota > Alphaproteobacteria > Hyphomicrobiales > Rhizobiaceae > Neorhizobium > Neorhizobium descurainiae. The sequence continues at coordinate 5,934 of NZ_JBLFFK010000039.1, read as the reverse complement.
TGTTGATGACCTCATGGTCGTCCCAGACGGCAAGCCAGGGAAAAGCCGCATGGGCCGCCTGCAATTGCGGATCGGATTTGTAGAGAGCGTAGCGATCGCGATACTCGTAGAGCATGGAGGGCACGCCCGTTCCGTGCTTTCGCACCAGTTCGGAACCGTAGCTGCGCTCGTAGATGTAGTCTCCGAGATGCACGACGAGGTCGAGAGCTTTTCCCGCCATGTCGCCATAGGCGCTGTAGTACCCCTGCTCGTATTGCTGGCAGGAGGCGAAGGCGAAACGGAAGGCATCGGCGCTTTCAGGCGCGGTGCGGGTGCGGCCGACGGGACTTGCCGCATTGCCGGAGCGGAAGCGGTAGAAATACCAGCGGCCGGGCTGCAGCCCCTTCACCTCCACATGCACCGAGTGGGCAAATTCCGGCAAGGCACGGAAAAGGCCGGCCTGGACGGGCTTTGAGAACGCCTCGTCCTCGGCGACCATCCATTCCACGTCGATCGGATCCGTGACCGGCTGCGGAGCCGGGGCGAAGGGATCGGCGGATACGGCCGCCGACGCATCCTCCAGGATCAGCCGGGTCCAGATCACGACGCTATCCACCCTCGGCGAACCGGAGGCGACACCGAGGGCGAAAGGATCGGCCTTGAAGCTTGCCGCACGGGCAGAGCCCAACGGCCGCCAGATGGCAGCCGCGGCAAGCCCGCCCGCGAGAAAGCTTCGCCGGTCAATGCGCGGCATCGAACAGACCTTCGCGTGCCTTGACGGCCAGATCAGGCCGGTCGGTGGTGATCTGGCGCAGCGGCTGCTTCAGCCAGAAGGACAGGTCTTCCAGCTCGTTCGGCACCCAGACGCCGAGCTTTTCCGCCGGGATCAGCGCCGTCAGCAGCTCCCATTCCTCGCGGAGCAGCGCCTTCTCGATGGCCAGCACGTCGGACACCTGCAGCATCGCCTCGACCGATTGCCTCAGGCCGCGGGCCTCGACGGATTTGTGATTGAGCGAGGAGAGCCGGCGGATATGCGGCGCCACCTGGCCGATCACCTTCAGGACCTCGCTGTTGAAGCTCGTCAGGAAGGATTTGCCGGCAAGGCCGAAGCGGTCGATTTCCGCAGCTGCCCGAGCTTCGAGGCCTTCGTAAGGCTTGCCCTCGGCATCCGCCTTCAGCTCCACATGCAGTTCGAGGCCGGTGGGCGCATAGATTTCCAGCACTTCTTCCAGTGTCGGGATGCGCTCGTTCGTGCCCTTCAGGATCACCGAACGGTATTCGCCGGCGGCGAGATCGGCGACGCGGCCGGAGCGCTCGGTCGTGCGGTCGAGGGTGGCGTCATGGATGACGAGGAGCTCGCCGGCGGCGCTCAGATGCACGTCGAATTCCACGGATTCGACCTTGAGCCCGAGCAGATTGCGGAAGCCGGTCAGGCTGTTCTCGGCCCAGAGATTGCGTGCTCCGCGATGGCCGACGATGATGGGATTGGTCATTTTAAAATACCTCTTGTTTGCCCAAGTTACTTGCTGGAATCCACCAGACCCTTGGTGAACCAGCGTTGCATCAGGAGAATGACGAGTGCGGGCGGCGCCATGACGAAGAAGGAAGCCGCCATGGCGATGTTCCAGGCCGGCTGGGCGTCGGCCACGGGGATCAAGTCTTTCAGCCCGATCATCGCGGTGTACATCTCCTTCTCCGTGGTGAAGAGCAGCGGCCAGAGATACTGATTCCAGCCGTAAAGGAAGAGGATGATCGACAGCGCCGCGATGTTGGCGCTCGACAGCGGCAGGAGCACGTCGCGGAAGAATTTCAGCGGACCGGCACCGTCGAGCTTCGCCGCCTCGCAGAGCTCGTCCGGAACGGTCAGGAAGAACTGGCGGAACAGGAAGGTCGCCGAAGCGGACGCGATCAGCGGCAGGATGAGCCCGCTATAGCTGTTGACCATGTTCCATTGCAGCGCCGCATCGAGCTCGTAGCCGGTCGTGCTGGCGAGCAAGCCCGTCAGGCCGATCGCCCCGAAGAAGGAACGGAGCGGCCCGCCGGCATCCGCCACCGCCTCATAGGTCGGGATGATGCGCACCTCAACCGGCAGCATCAGCGAGATGAAGATCAGCCAGAAGACCGTCATGCGGAAGGGAAAGCGGAAATAGGTGACCGCAAAGCCGGCTATGATCGAGACGGCCAGCTTGCCGACGACGATGCCGACCGTGACGATGAAGGAGTTGATATAGAGCCGCCCGAAATCGCCCTCGTTCCAGGCGCCGACGACGTTCTCGGCGAAATGGTCGCCCGGCAGAAGCGGGAACGGCACCTGCTGCACCTCGCCGACCGTCAGCGAACCGGCGACGAAGGCGAAATAGAGCGGCATGCAGACGGCAGCGGCGCCGATCAGGAGCACCACGTGGCAGAAGACCGAGAGCCAGACGTGACGTTCGACCATGATCACACCTGATAATTGACTTTGCGCTCGACGGCGCGGAACTGCAGGATGGTGAAGAGCACGGCGATCGCCATCAGCACCACGGATTGGGCGGCCGAGGAGCCGAGATCGAGCTGGCGGAAACCGTCCTGGTAGACCTTGTAGACCAGCGTATTGGTGCTGCCCGCAGGACCTCCCTGAGTGATGGTGTCGATGATGCCGAAGGTCTCGAAGAGGCCGTAGACGAAATTCATGACGATCAGGAAGAATACGGTCGGCGCGGCCATCGGCAGCGTCACCGTCAGGAAGCGCCGTACCGGCCTCGCGCCGTCGATCGCGGCGGCCTCGATGACCGACGCGGGCACGGCCAGAAAGGCTGCGACGAGGAAGATGTAATCGTAGCAGACATGCTTCCAGATCGCCGCCACGGAGACGAGCAGAAGCGCATCGAACGGGCGGCGGTTCGGGTCCCAGGCATAGCCCAGGTCGTGCAGCATATGAGCAAGCGGCCCGACGGTCGGGTTGAAGAGGAAGGCCCAGAGTACGCCCGATATCGCCGGCGCGATGGCGTAAGGCAGAAGGATGACGCCCTTGTAGATCGCCCGGCCGCGCATGACCTGATCCGTCGCAAAAGCAAGGAGCCCGGCAACGAAGAGGGTCACGAAGCACTGCACGACCGTGAACCAGAGCGTCAAAATCGCGCTGTCGCGGTATTCGGGGCTCGAAAACAGGGTGGTGAAATTCTCAAGACCGACGAAGATCATCGTGCCGCCGAACGGGTCCACCTGCACGAAGGCGAGCGACAGCGCCTTCCAGGTGGGAATGAAGAAGAAAAATAGCAGGATCAGGAGCTGCGGCGCGACGAGGCCCGCCGCCAGCCAGGGCCGCCGGAAATGCGAGGCCTTGAGCCCCGCTTCCGACGGCCTGACCAGCGAGCCCAGGCTCCGCCGCAACGGGAAACGGGGGCGCATTGCAGCGCCCACGTTCATATCGATGGCATCACTTGCCGGCATGGAGCTTCTCGTACTGGCGCAGGATTTCGTTGCCGCGCTTGACGGAATTGTCGAGCGCTTCCTGCGGTGTCTTCCTGCCGGTCCAGACGGCCTGGATTTCCTCGATCAGGATTGCGGTCGACTGGTTGTGATTGCCGAAGCGGAAGCCGCGCGAATTTTCGGTCGGCTCGCCGCGCGAAAGCTGCTCGAGCGGGATCTCGCGGGTCGGATGATCCTTGAAATAACCCTCCGCCTTCATCTTCTCATAGGCGGCATTGGTCACCGGCACGTAACCGGTCGCCTTGCTCCACCATTCCTGGACATCCGGCTGGGCCACGTAGTTGAAGAAGGCGGCGACGCCTGCCTGAACCTCTTCCGGCTTGCCCTTGATCGCCCAGAGCGAGGCGCCGCCGATCGTGCCGTTCTTCGGCTGAACGCCTTCCTCGTGCGGGATGACGGCCGCGCTCCACTTGAACTTGGCATCCGCCTCGACCGCCGAGTGGCTGGCGGTGGAGTTGATGATCGTGGCGCAGGTGCCGGACGTGTAGAGGCTGATCGGCGCGACGCCCTGACCGGCGATCTTCAGAACGCCGTCATCGACCCATTTCTTCAGACGCACGACCTGACCGACCACGCCGGTCTTGTTGTAGACGAACTCCGTATCGAGGCCGGCATAGCCGTTGGCCCTGGTGCCGAAGGGATAGTTGTTGATCGCGGAATAGTTCTCGATCAGGCTCCACTGGAAGTCGCCCGGCAGCGCCATCGGGCAATCGGTGATCTTCTTTTCCTTCAGCGCATAGAGCTGCTTTTCGAGACCCTGCCACGTGTCGGACGGCGCATCGAAGCCGGCCGCCTTGAAGGCATCGGCATTGTACCAGAGGATCGGGGCCGAGGAGTTGAAGGGCAGAGCGGCGGGCTTGCCGTTTACGATGTAGAAGCCCGCGACCGGCTTGATGAAATCGTTCCAGTCAACATTATAGCCCTGCTTGGCCATGAGCTGGTCAACCGGGGTGACGGCGCCGGAATTCAGCATGGTCATGAAGCCGCGCTCGGCCGATTGAAGGATAGCCGGCTGCTGATTGACGCGGTAGGCGGCGACCATGGCCGCCATTGTCTCCTCGTAGTTGCCCTTGTAGGTGCCGACCAGTTCGTATTTGTCCTGCGACTTGTTGAAGTCCGAGATGAGCTGCTGGACGGTCTCGCCAAGCTTGCCGGAAATCGCATACCACCATTCGATCTTGACGCGTTCCGCGGCCGAGGCGCCCGGGGCGCCCATCAGCAGCACGCCGGCGGCAAGCAGGCCGGCCACCGATTTCACATATGTCGAAGCCATGTTTCGGATCCTTCCATCGGGTCTTTCCTCATGACCCGCCCTGTTTCGGTTCTGGCCATCTCCCTCAGTCTGGGTTAGCCATGACAGGTGTGGGTTATGTTACATATGTTACATCAATGTGACATTTGGATAAAGAGGTGGCTGGGAATATGGAACATCGTGAATTGATGGTACGGGCTGCCTGGCTCTACCACGTGGAAGGGCTTACGCAGCAGCAGATCGCCGAGCGGATGAACGTCACCCGGCGGCGGGTGAACGAGATCCTTTCGGAAGCACTGGAAACGGGCGTGGTGCGGATCAGCTTCGATTCGGTGCTGGCGGAGAGCGTCGAACTGGAAGCGAAGCTCAGGCAGCGCTTCGGCCTCAGGGATGCCGTCGTGGTGCCGAGCCCGAGCGATCCGGGGCTCATCCATTCGGTGCTCGGACGTGGTGCGGCGGGGTTTCTCGGGCGGCTGATCCAGACGCAGAAGCCGGCCTCGATCGGCGTCGGCTGGGGCTCGACGCTGCGCGAGACGATCCATCACATGCCCTCGCTCAACGAACCGCAGATCAAGGTGCGCTCGATGATGGGCGGCTTGACCCACGGTTCGGAGATCAACACGTTCGAGATCGTGCGCGGCTTCGCCCAGGTGCTCAACGCCCAATGCCGCTATTTCGCAGCTCCGATCTATGCGGAAAGCGCGGAATCGCGCGACGCGATCATCTCGCAGGCCGTTTTCCAGCAGACGTTCAAGCAGATCTGCGAGGTGGACGTCGCTTACTTGAGCGTCGGCGACGTGTCGCAGCAGTCGCTGCAGGTCCGCTACGGCCTGCCGGAGGGCATGAGCGAAAAAGTCCTGCAGAAGGCCGGCGCGGTCGGCGACCTGATGGGCCGCTATCTCGACGCCTCCGGCAAGGAGATCGACCATCCGCTGAACCGCCAGGTGCTCTCGCCCGAGATGGAGGATTTCCGGCGGATCGACTGCCGCATCGTCGCCTCGGGCGGTGCGCACAAGCACAGGATCCTGCATGCCGTGGCGCAAAGCGGCCTCGTCAACGTGCTGATCACCGATGCCGACAGCGCGCGAGCCATGCTGGCGGCAAGGTGACCGTCAAGTATTTCTTCTTTTTCCTTCGATGAGGTCGAGCACCTTGTTGGCGGCATCGAGCACATTGGTGCCGGGGCCGAAGACGGCGGCGACGCCGTGGCTCATCAGGTAGTCGTAATCCTG